>JALVTH010000079.1 GCA_027036015.1 Campylobacteraceae bacterium | reverse complement strand
GCATATAATAACATAAAATCTTATAAAATTTATTAAAGGCAAAAAAAGAATGATAAAAATTGAATTTCTTGGTCCAATAAAAAAAGAGTCCATCTTTATAGAAGCTAATAATTTAAAAGAAGTTGCAGCTATTTTGCAAAAAGATTTAGAGTTAAAAGAGTGGCTCAAAAACTGTGCAGTGGCAGTAAATGATAAAATAGTTCATTCAGTTGATATACCATTAAAAGATGGCGATAAAATTTCTTTATTGCCACCAGTTTGTGGAGGATAAAATGGAGCTTTTTCAAGGCGCTTTAGAAGTAGAAGTCATTTTAGCAAAATGGTATCAAGAGATTGCAAAGCAAAATTATGGGGTTTTTATACCTTTTATTGGTATTGTTCGGGAAGAAGGAGGGATTGAAGCGTTAAGTTTTGATATATATGAGCCAGTTTTGCAAGAGTGGTTTAATAAATGGCAAGAAAGAGCCAAAAAAGAGGGTGCTTTAATTAAAATGGCACATTCACTTGGTGATGTAGCTCTTCATAAGAGTTCATTTATAGGTGCTGTTGCATCACCTAAAAGAAAAGTGGCTCTAAGACTTATTAATGAATTTGTAGAAGATTTTAAAGCAAATGCTCCAATTTGGAAATATGATGTTATTGATGGAAAAAGAGTTTATGCAAAAGATAGAAGCACTCCAATGGAGGGAGCTGGAATTTTAGGAGTAGAAAAATGATTAGCTTTGATGAATCAATGAAACGACTTTATAATTTAGAGATTTTACCAAAAGAGACAACAAGACTACCTTTAATGGATTCGTTAGGTTTTGTTTTAGCGCAAGATATCGTGGCTTCATACAATTCGCCAGAGTATCCAACGGCGGCAATGGATGGATATGCGATTAAAGCTGCCGATCAAGCTTTAAAAAAGCTTAAAATTCAAGCAATAAATCCAGCAGGTGCTGTTGAAGTGCCAACTTTAATTGCTGGTAAAGCGATAAAAACCTTTACGGGCTCTTTAATGCCCCAAAATAGCGATACGCTCATTCCAATTGAATTTGTAGAAGAAAAAGATGGCTATATTCTTATTGAAAAAGAGATAGAAGAGGGCTTTAGTGTTCGAGAAGTTGGAGAAAACTTTAAAAAAGGCGAAGTATTAATTGAGAAAGGAAGCATTATTGATTTTGCCGAAATTGGGGTGATGGCTTCGCTCAATGTAACGGAAGTTGAAGTGTACGAAAAACCAAAAGTTGCCATTATTGCAACGGGAGAAGAGCTACTTGAACTTGGAGAAGAACAAACAAGACCAACTCAAATTAGAAGCTCAAATAATTATACTATAGAGGCATTAGTAAAAAAATTTGGTGGTGAGCCTTTACAATTTGGTTGTGTAGGTGATGATATTCATAAACTAAAAGAAGTTTTTACGATAGCGCTTGAACAAAGTGATATTGTAGTAAGTACCGGAGGAGTAAGCGTTGGAGATTTTGATTTTGTAAAAGATATAATCAAGGAGCATCTTGGAGCTGATGTTATTTTTAAAGGTGTTGTTATAAAACCGGGACAACACATTATGCTTGCAAAAAAGAATCAAAAAATCATTTTAGCTTTACCTGGCTTTGCTTACTCTTCAACCGTTACAGCACTATTATATTTAATACCATTAATCTATAAAATGCAAGGAGTTGAGTATAAACACAATATTATAAATGCAACATTGCTTTCAAATTATAAAAAGAAGAGCCCAAAAACAGAGTTTGCACCATGCAATATTAGTTTGATTGATGGTAAGTTTTTTATTGATTTTATTGGCAAAAAAAGTGGAACAAGTGCCATAATGACTAATATGTTAGGGCATACAGCCTTAGCTATAACTAAACCAGACGAAGGAGATAAGAAAATGGGCGAAGAAATGAAGGTATTAATTTATGATTGTAACTTTAAAAAAGGGGGAGCAAATGAATAGCTTTAACGAAATTATAGAAAAAGTAAAAGATATTATCTCTAATGAAGTAAAAAGTGGAAAAGTTTTTGATAAAGATGTTGCAGCTGAACTTGGAATTTCGCAAGCTACTTTTGCAACAATGAAAAAGCGTGGTGCAATTCCATATAAAGAATTAATGGAATTTTGTGCAAGAAGAAAGATAAGCATTAATTGGCTCTTTTTTGATCAACCAGCAAATATGCTTTTAGAAGAGACTGAGAAGTTTTTTCAAGTTCGATATTTTAGCAACGTTAGAGCAAGTGCTGGTGGTGGGGCAGAAGGTTTTGGTGAAGATTATGAAATTATTAATATTGATAGAAGACTTTTTAAAGAGATTTTTAAAGATATTCCAAAAGAAGAGTTAGAAAATAAAGTTATTGAAGCAATTAGAGTTGATGGTGAATCGATGGAACCAACTTTAAAAAACGGTTCAATCGTTTTTGTTGATAGAACGAAAAAACATATTTCTAAAGATGGAATATTTGTTGTCTCAACGCCAGGAGGACTTTTTATTAAGCGCTTAAATAGAAAAGTTGATGGTTCAATTGAACTCATTTCAGATAATAGACTCTACTCTCCAGAGGTGCTCTCTCCTGAAGAAGTTAGAATCGTTGGAAAAGTTATTGGAGAAGTAGAAAGACTATGATTCAAAAAAGCTATTTTTAGCTTTTTTGAAAAATTTGCAATTTTTTTTAAAAAAGCTTTAGTTTAATAAAACTTTAAGGTTTGAGTGAGTATAATTCCAATCACTCATCAAGAGGTGAGAAAGAAAAAGATGCTGATGTAGCTCAGTTGGCTAGAGCAGCTGATTTGTAATCAGCAGGTCGTGGGTTCGAGTCCCACCATCAGCTCCACGAAAATCAGTGTTTGACCAGTGAAGAGGCTGGTGAGGTACTCAAGTGGCCAACGAGGGCAGACTGTAAATCTGCTGGCTTTCGCCTTCGGAGGTTCGAATCCTCCCCTCACCACCACGAAGATGCGGGTGTAGCTCAGTTGGCTAGAGCTCCTGCCTTCCAAGCAGGTTGTCGCCGGTTCGAGTCCGGTCACCCGCTCCAAAAACTGGGAGCTGAGTTAAAATTGTTTTGGTTTTTAATTGTTGTTTTGGCTCTCAAGTTTTAAAAAATCATTGGTGTGTATTTATTTTTGTTATTTTAATATTAAAAATAAAAGTATATATTTATTTTTTATTTTTGCCTGGATAGCTCAGGGGCAGAGCACTTCCTTGGTAAGGAAGAGGTCGGCGGTTCAAATCCGCTTCCAGGCTCCAGGCTAAAGATAGAGAAGTGTTTAACTTTGAAAGGTTAAACTCCTGTCTATCTAAAAAATGGCAAAGTTTTAGTTAGTTATTAAGTTAACTTTGGTATAATGCCACGCGTAATTTTAAAAAGCTAGGAGAATAAAATGGCTAAAGAAAAATTTGAACGTACCAAACCACACGTAAACATCGGTACAATCGGTCACGTTGACCATGGTAAAACAACATTAACTGCTGCTATTACAGCTGTACTTGCAACAAAAAACAATGCTCAATTTATGGATTATGATCAAATCGATAACGCTCCAGAAGAGAGAGAAAGAGGTATTACAATTGCTACTTCTCACGTAGAGTATGAAACTGATAAAAGACACTATGCTCACGTAGACTGTCCAGGACACGCAGACTATGTTAAAAACATGATTACTGGTGCTGCGCAAATGGACGGTGCTATTTTGGTTATTGCTGCAACTGATGGTCCAATGGCTCAAACAAGAGAGCACATTCTATTATCTCGCCAAGTTGGTGTTCCATACATTGTAGTATTTTTGAATAAAGAAGACCAACTTGATGAAGAAGATAAAGAAGAAATGCTTGAACTTGTTGAAATGGAAGTTAGAGAACTTCTAAATGAGTATGACTTTCCAGGTGACGAAACTCCAGTAATTACTGGTTCAGCTTACATGGCACTTGAAGAAGCGAAAAAAGGTCAAATTGGTCCATGGAGTGAAAAAATTCTTCAACTTATGGATGCAGTAGATGAGTATATTCCAACACCAGAAAGAGATACTGATAAAGATTTCTTAATGCCAATTGAGGATATCTTCTCAATTCAAGGTAGAGGTACTGTTGTAACTGGTAAAATCGAAAGAGGTAAAGTTTGCGTTGGTGACGAAGTAGAAATTGTTGGTCTTAAAGAGACTAAAAAAACTACAGTTACTGGTGTTGAGATGTTTAGAAAAGAGATGGATTGTGGTGAAGCTGGTGATAACGTTGGTGTACTTCTTAGAGGTATTGCTAAAGATGAAGTACAAAGAGGTATGGTACTTTGTAAACCAGGTTCAATCACACCACACACTAAATTTGAAGCAGAAGTTTACGTATTAACTAAAGAAGAAGGTGGACGCCATACACCATTCTTTAATAACTATAGACCACAATTTTACGTAAGAACAACTGATGTAACTGGTACTATTACATTGCCAGAAGGCACTGAAATGGTTATGCCAGGTGATAACGTTAAATTAAACGTAGAACTAATTGCACCAATTGCTCTTGAAGAAGGTACAAGATTTGCTATCCGCGAAGGTGGTAGAACAGTTGGAGCTGGTGTTGTAACTAAAATTATTGAATAAGAAGGAGCTTTAGCTCCTTTTAGATTGGAGAAAAGATGAGAGAAATTATTCATCTTGGATGCACAGAGTGCTCAAGAAGAAATTATCACACCACCAAAAATAAAAAAACGACGACTCAAAAACTTGAGTTAAAAAAATATTGTAAGTGGTGTAAAAAACATACAATTCATAAAGAGATGAAGCTGTAAGCTTCTCTCTAAATTCTAATTTTAAAATAGGCCAATAGCTCAGTTGGTAGAGCACCGGTCTCCAAAACCGGGTGTCGGGGGTTCAAGTCCCTCTTGGCCTGCCATAAAAAGGTAAAAAATGAATAGAGTCATCCAATTTATTAAAGCATCGAAAGTTGAATTAGATAAAGTAATTTTCCCAACAAAAATTCAAGTCAAACAAGCCTTTATTGCTGTTTTAATAGTTGTTGCTGTAATTGCAGCATATTTAGCATTAGTAGATCTATTGATGTCAGCAATTGTAAGCGCATCATTAAAAGGTTAAGAAATGGCGCATCAATGGTATGCTATTCAAACATATGCTGGCAGTGAAAGAGCTGTTAAAAGAGCGATTGAGCAAATGGCAATTGATTACGGCTTGCAAGATAAGATTGATAAAGTTGTTGTTCCAACTGAAGAGGTAATTGAAGTTAAAAATGGTAAAAAAAGAATTGTTGAGCGATCACTCTATTCGGGGTATGTATTTGCCCATATAGATTTAGATACTGATTTATGGCATAAGATTCAATCTCTTCCAAAAGTATCTAGATTTATAGGGGAACAAAAAACACCTACTCCATTAAGTGAATCAGACATTGCTTTAATTTTGGAAAAATTAGAGCATAAAGCACCACCGAAGCCAAAAGTTGACTTTGAAAAAGGCGAAATGGTTCGAATTACCGAAGGGCCTTTTGCTAACTTTACCGGTGTAGTTGAAGAGTATGATTTAGATCATGGGAAGTTACGCTTAAATGTTTCTATTTTTGGTAGAAACACGCCTGTTGAAATTCTCTATTCTCAAGTAGAGAAAATTATTTAATTCATAAAAAGGAAAATAAATGGCTAAAAAAGTTGTTGAAAAGTTTAAACTGATGATTCAAGCTGGTCAAGCTAATCCATCACCACCAGTTGGTCCAGCACTTGGGCAAAGAGGTGTTAATATTATGGAATTTTGTAAAGCCTTTAATGAAAAAACAAAAGATCAAATGGGCTTTAAAATTCCAGTTGAAATTACTGTGTATAGTGATAGAAGTTTTACATTTGAGACAAAAAAACCGCCTGCAACAGATTTAATTATGAAAGAAGCAGGTATTAAAAAAGGAAGTGATAATCCTCTTTTAAATAAAGTAGGAAAATTAACAAAAGAGCAAATTTATAAAATCGTTGATATTAAAATAAGTGATTTAAATACTAACGATAGAGAAAAAGCTGCAAAAATTATTGAAGGCTCATGCAGAAGCATGGGTATTGAAGTTGTTGATTAATCCGAACCACACGGATAATTGTGGGAGCAATTTAATAGCGGAGTGAAAGATGGCAAAGAAGATTAGTAAAAGAAAAAAAGCACTACTTGAAAAAATTGATAGAACAAAAAGATATTCTATAAAAGAAGCAGTTGAGAAAGTTAAAGAGCTTCAGTCTGCTAAGTTTGATGAAACTGTTGAACTTGCACTCAATTTAAATGTTGATCCAAGACATGCTGATCAAATGATTAGAAGCTCAGTGGTACTTCCTCATGGAACAGGTAAAAAAGTAAAAGTTGCTGTTTTTGCCAAAGGTGCAAAAATTGACGAGGCTAAAGAGGCTGGAGCAGACATTATTGGCGATGATGAATTATTAGCCAAAATTCAAAATGGTGAGATTGATTTTGACATTGTAATTGCTACTCCAGACATGATGGGTGTTCTTGGTAGAGTTGCAAGAATTTTAGGACCAAAAGGTTTAATGCCAAACCCAAAAACTGGAACAGTTACAATGGACATTGCACAAGCTGTGAAAAATGCAAAAGGCGGACAAGTTAATTTTAGAACTGATAAAAAAGGTAATATTCACGCTGGAATTGGAAAAGCAAGTTTTGATACCGATAAACTTGAAGAGAATTTAAGAACTTTTGTTGCAAAAGTTAATAAGTTAAAGCCAGCAAGCGCAAAAGGTAAGTATATTACCAATGCGGCTTTATCTTTAACAATGAGTCCATCTATTTATTTAGATACTCAAGAATTAATGGATATTAAAAATTAAATTTTAATCTTAGACTGAAGACAACGGGGGTCGAATTCGACTTAAAATTAAAGCTTTTGCTTCTTTTGCAAAAGCTCTAACCCTGTTGGAGAGGTCTGAAAGGAGAAAGAATGACAAGAGCTGAAAAAGAGCAGTTGGTTGCTGCTTTATCGACTGCTTTTTCAGAGTCAAATGCTATTGTTGTTTGTGACTACAAAGGCATGACTTGTCAAGAGCTTGAAAGCGTTCGTGCGCTTGCGGCCCAAAACAATGCTCATGTAAAAGTCGTTAAAAACACATTAGCAAGATTGGCTTTGAAAAATGCTGGAATTGAAGGCCTTGAACTAAAAGATACTAATCTTTTAGTCTGGGGCGAAGATCAAATTGCAACTTGTAAAGTTGCTGACAAAGCCGCAACTGAATTTAAGGACAAATTTGTTCTTAAAGCTGGTGCGCTTGAAGGCAAAGCAGTTGAGTTGGCAACAATTATTGCAATGGCGAAATTGCCAAGCCGTGAAGAGCTTCTTGGTATGCTTCTTAATGTATGGCAAGCTCCAATTCGAAACTTTACGATTGGGCTTGACGCATTAAGAAAAAAACGCGAAGAAGAAGCATAATAATTTAAGAAACTTAGGGATTAATAAATAAAAAATTAAAAAAGGATGGGAAAATGGCAATTACAAAAGAAGATGTATTAGAGTATATTTCAAACCTAAGTGTTTTGGAATTATCTGAGCTTGTAAAAGAGTTCGAAGAAAAATTTGGCGTTAGTGCTCAAGCAACTGTTGTTGCTGCTGCTCCAGGTGCAGCTGCAGAGCAAGAAGAAGAAAAAACTGAATTTGATGTTGTATTAACTGGAGCTGGTGCTAAGAAAATTAACGTTATTAAAGTTGTTAGACAAATTACTGGCCTTGGTCTTAAAGAGGCTAAAGCTGCAGTTGAAGAAACTCCAACAGTTATTAAAGAAGGCGTTTCTAAAGAAGAAGCTGAAGAAATTAAAAAACAACTTGAAGAAGCAGGTGCAAGTGTTGAGCTTAAATAAGCTCAACCTTGTTTTTCTCCTAAAGATATACAAATAAGTTATTTGAAATAATTTATTTGTGTATCGCATGCGATATATTCTACTACTAAACCAAACTTAAAATAAGGTTGTGCAATGTTAAACTCCTTGTATCATGGTAACAGACTCAGAATCGATTTTTCAAAAACTCCAAAACTTATCGAAATTCCAAATCTTTTGCAATTACAACAAAATAGTTATGATCAATTTTTAATGTTTAATGCAAAAGATCGTAGTAAAAGTATTATAGAAAAAATTTTTAGAAGTGCTTTTCCAATTCATGATCAGCAAAATAGAATTACACTTGAGTATTTAGGGCATGAAGTTATTCCTCCAAAATATACTGTTCGTGAGTGTATGGATAGAGGTTTAACTTATGCAGTTTCGCTAAAGCTAAAAATTGCTCTAAAAATTTGGAATAGAGATGAAAAAACGGGACAAAAATTAGATGTTAAAGATATTAAAGAACAACACATTTATGTAAGAGACATTCCGTTAATGACGGAGAGAACCTCATTTGTCATTAATGGAATTGAAAGAATCATTGTTAATCAGTTGCATCGCTCACCTGGTGTTATTTTTAAGGTAGAGGAGTCTGCTACGACTTCAAATAAACTTATCTATTCAGCCCAAATTATTCCAAATAGAGGTGTATGGCTCTATTTTGAATATGATGCGAAAGATATTTTATATGCAAGAATTAATAAAAGAAGAAAAATTCCAGTAACCATTCTTTTAAGAGCCTTAGGCTATACGAAAGAAGAGATTATTACGATTTTTTATCCAACCCAAACCATTACTATAAAAGATAATCGCTTCTTAGTTAAATTTGACCCTAAACGATTAAAAGGGCGTGCAGAATATGATATTAAAGATGTAGATGGTAATTTAATTGTTGCAAGGGGGAAAAGAGTTACCAAGAAAAAAATTGAACAACTCATTGAAGCAGGAGTAGAGTGGCTTGAGTATCCAGTTGAACTTTTAATGGATCGCTACTTAGCAAAACCAATTATCGATAATGAAAGTGGAGAAGTTCTTTTTGATGCAGTAACTCCACTTGATGAAAATAAATTAAGAAAAATTATTGAACTTGGTGTTAGTGAATTTGAAATAGCTGATGATTTAGCACCTGAAGTTGATAGTTCAATTATAAAAGCTTTTGCAGCAGAACAAGAGAGTTTAAGATTGCTTCGTCAAAGTGAAGGTATTGATGATGAAAATGATTTAGCAGTTATACGTGTTCACAAAGTTATGCGCCCAGGTGAACCAGTTACAGTTGAAGCAGCAAGAGAGTTTTTATATCAACTCTTTTTTGATCCAGAGCGCTATGATTTAACAGAAGTTGGGCGCATGAAAATGAATCACAAATTAGGGCTCAATACCCCTGATTATATTACTGTTTTAACTAATCAAGATTTAATTAGCACAATTAAATATCTTATTAAAGTAAAAAAAGGTATTGGTCATATTGACGATAGAGACCACTTAGGAAATAGAAGAATTAGATCAATTGGTGAGTTGCTTGGAAATGAGCTACAAAGCGGACTTTTAAAAATGCAAAAGGCTATTAAAGATAAAATGACTACCTTAAGTGGCTCAATTGATGATTTGATGCCAAATGATTTGATTAACTCTAAAATGATTACTAATATTGTTTTAGAGTTTTTTGCAACAGGGCAACTTAGCCAATTTTTGGATCAAACTAATCCACTTTCAGAAATTACGCACAAAAGAAGACTCTCAGCTTTAGGAGAAGGTGGACTTGTAAAAGAGAGAGCTGGTTTTGAAGTGCGTGATGTTCACCCAACACATTATGGAAGAATTTGTCCAATTGAAACACCAGAAGGACAAAACATTGGACTTATTAACACGCTTGCTACTTATGCTAAAGTAAATGAGCATGGTTTTATTGAAGCACCATATAAAGTTGTTAAAGATAGAAAAGTAACTGATGAGATTATTTATATTACTGCTACGCAAGAAGAGGATAAAATTATAGCACCAGCATCAACCAAAGTTGACGAAAATGGATACATTGTAGATGATTTGATTGAGGCAAGATTAAATGGAGAGATTGGACTTCAAGAAGCAAACAAAGTAGATTTAATTGATATTGCACCAATTATGGTAAGTGGTGCTGCAGCTTCTCTTATTCCATTTTTGGAGCATGATGATGCTAACCGTGCGCTGATGGGTTCAAACATGCAACGCCAAGCTGTGCCTCTTATTTGGACAGAGGCTCCAATGGTTGGAACAGGGCTTGAAAAAATTGTAGCACGCGATGCTTGGGAGTCTGTAAAGGCAAAAAGAGCAGGGCGCGTAGAAAAAGTTGATGCAAATAACATCTATATTATTGGTGAAGATGAAAATGGTGTATATATCGATCATTATCGTTTAGAAAAAAATATTCGAACAAACCAAAATACGGCGTTTCATCAAATTCCAATTGTAAATGTTGGAGATTATGTAAAAAAAGGTCAAATAATTGCTGATGGCTCAAGTATGGATCAAGGAGAGCTTGCTCTTGGTAAAAACGTTTTAGTTGCATTTATGCCATGGAATGGTTACAACTTTGAAGATGCAATTATTATTTCTGAAAAATTGATTCGAGAAGACACCTTTACTTCAATTCACATTTATGAAAAAGAGATTGAAGCAAGAGAGCTTAAACATGGAACTGAAGAAATCACAAGAGCTCTTCCAAATGTGAGAGAAGATGAACTTACACACCTTGATGAGAGTGGAATTGTTAAAATTGGAACATATGTAAAACCTGGTATGATTTTAGTTGGTAAAGTGAGCCCAAAAGGTGAAATTAAACCAACTCCAGAAGAGCGACTTCTAAGAGCCATCTTTGGTGACAAAGCTGGACATGTGGTAAATAAATCGCTTTATTGCCCAGCTTCTATGGAAGGCGTTGTGGTTGATGTTAAAATCTTTACAAAAAAAGGCTATCCAAGAGATGCAAGAGCAAAAAAAGCTTACGAAGAAGAGAAAGCAAGACTTGATAAAGCACATCATGATAGCCTTATTATGATTGATAAAGAAGAGGTTTTACAAATTGTTTCTTATCTTTCAAAACAAGAATTGGTTCAAGATGCTATAGTAAATGGCATTGAGTATAAAGCTGGGTCTAAAGTTCCAAGAGAAGAGATTGAAAAAGTAAATCGCTTTGCTTTAAGAAGTTTGGTTAAATCTTATTCGCAAGAAGTGCAAGATGAGTATGAACGCCTTAAAAATAGCTTTTTAAAACAAAAAAAACTTTTAAAACAACAACACGAAGAGAAACTTGCCATTTTAGATAAAGACGATATTTTGCCAAATGGGGTTACAAAAGTTGTAAAAGTTTATATTGCAACAAAAAGAAAAATTAAAGTTGGTGATAAAATGGCTGGACGCCATGGAAACAAAGGTATTGTATCAACCATAGTACCAGAAATCGACATGCCTTATATGGAAGATGGAACGACGGTTGATATTATTTTAAATCCTCTTGGGGTTCCATCTCGTATGAATATTGGTCAGATTTTGGAAGTGCATTTAGGGCTTATTGGTAAACGTCTTGGCGAACAAATTCAAAAAATTTTTGATGAGAAAAAAGAAAATTTCGTTCAAGAGCTAAGAGCTAAAATGAGTGAAATTGCTTATACGGCAAAACTCATGAGAGCAAAAGCTGAAATTGATAAAATGAGTGACGAAGAGCTTATAAAATATGCAAGAGATTGGGCTAAAGGTGTTAAATTTGCGGTTCCTCCATTTGAGGGAATAACGAACGAAGAGTTTGAAAAACTCTTTGAACTTGCTAAAATTGATAGTGATGGAAAAACCGTTCTTTATGATGGTAAAACTGGAGAAAAGATTAAAGAGCGTGTAAATGTTGGATATATGTATATGCTCAAACTCCACCATCTTGTTGATGAAAAAGTGCATGCAAGAAGTACTGGTCCATATTCACTTGTTACGCAACAACCTGTTGGAGGTAAGGCTCTCTTTGGAGGGCAAAGATTTGGAGAGATGGAAGTATGGGCACTTGAGGCATATGGTGCAGCTCATACCTTAAAAGAGATGTTAACATATAAATCAGATGATGTTGAAGGGCGTGCAAGAGCTTATCGTGCAATTACTCAAGGTAAACCAATTCCAGATGCTGGAATTCCTGAGACAATGTTTGTTTTAACAAAAGAGTTGCAATCGCTTGGACTTGACGTAGAGCTTTACGTAAAAAAAGAAGAAGAGGGTGAGTAAAATGGGTGAAAATTATTTAGAAAATTTAGTTCCAATTGACATTAATAAAGAGGAAAAACCAAAAGATATCGAGGCTTTAAGATTAATGATTGCCTCTCCTGAAAAGATTCTTTCATGGAGTCATGGAGAGGTGAAAAAGCCAGAAACGATTAATTATAGAACTCTAAAGCCAGAGCGTGATGGGCTCTTTTGTGCTAAAATTTTTGGTCCTATAAGAGATTATGAATGTCTTTGTGGTAAATATAAAAAGATGCGCTACAAAGGTGTAGTGTGCGAAAAGTGTGGGGTAGAAGTTACAACTTCTAAAGTTCGACGCCAAAGAATGGGACATATTGAACTTGTTGCTCCAGTAGCGCACATTTGGTTTGTAAGCTCTCTTCCAAGTAGAATTGGAACACTTCTTAACATTAAAATGAAAGATCTTGAAAGAGTGCTTTATTATGAAGCATACATTGTAAAAAATCCAGGTGATGCAAGTTACGATGCAAGTGGAGAGCATAAAGTTAAAAAATATGATGTATTAAATGAAGAACAATATCAAGAGCTTTATAAGCGTTTTGGCCATACTGGTTTTGATGCCAGAATGGGTGGAGAGGTTATTAAAGAGCTCTTAGAAGAGCTTGATTTAGTTGAAATGATGATGCAACTAAAAGAAGAGATTAAAAACACCAAAGCCGTTGCAAAGAAAAAAACGATTATTAAACGCTTAAAAGTTATTGAGGCTTTTATTGAATCTGGCAATAGACCTGAGTGGATGATGTTAACTTATTTGCCAGTTCTTCCACCAGATTTAAGACCACTTGTTGCACTTGATGGAGGTAAATTTGCAGTAAGTGATGTCAATGATCTTTATAGAAGAGTAATTAATAGAAACCAAAGATTAAAAAGACTTCTTGATTTAAACGCCCCAGAAATTATTGTTAGAAATGAAAAGAGAATGCTGCAAGAAGCAGTAGATGCTCTTTTTGATAATGGACGGCGTGGAAACTCAGTTAAGGGCGCAAATAAGAGACCTCTTAAATCGCTTTCAGAAATTATTAAAGGGAAACAAGGACGCTTTAGACAAAATTTACTTGGGAAAAGGGTAGATTATAGTGGCCGTTCAGTTATTGTTGTTGGTCCAGATTTAAGAATGGATCAATGCGGATTGCCAAAACTTATGGCATTAGAGCTCTTTAAGCCGCACTTAATGGCAAAACTTGAAGAGAAAGGGTATGCAACAACCCTAAAAACAGCTAAAAAAATGATTGAAAAACAATCTACTGAAGTTTGGGAGTGTTTAGAAGAGGTTGTTGAGAGTTATCCAGTATTACTTAACCGTGCGCCAACGCTGCATAAACTCTCAATTCAAGCATTCCATCCAAAGCTTATTGATGGAAAGGCAATTCAACTACATCCACTTGTATGTGCCGCATTTAACGCAGACTTTGATGGAGACCAGATGGCTGTGCATGTGCCACTATCTGATGAAGCAATAGCTGAGGCTAAACTTTTGATGCTAAGTTCTATGAATATTTTGCTTCCAGCTTCAGGAAAAGCAATTGCTGTTCCATCTCAAGATATGATTTTAGGGCTTTACTACCTCTCTTTAGAAAAGAGTGATGTAAAGGGTGAGCATAAACTCTTTGCATCAATTGATGAAGTAATGATTGCTATTGAGCAAGGGGCTCTTGATTTAAATGCAAGAGTTAGAACGTTAATTAATGATAAAGTAGTAACAACAACAGCTGGGCGTTTAATTATTAAGTCTATTTTGCCAGATTTTGTTCCTGAGAATATGTGGAATAAAGTCTTAAAGAAAAAAGATATTGCAGCACTTGTAGATTTTGTTTATAAAGAAGGTGGCGTAGAAGAGACTGCATCATTTCTTGATAGATTAAAAGATTTAGGCTTTGAGTATGCAACAAAAACCGGGGTTTCAATCTCGATTGAGGATATTAAAACTCCTAAAGTAAAAGAGAAAATCATTAACGAAGCAAAAGAGAAAGTTTATGAAGTACAAAAGCAATATGCTGCAGGTCTTTTAACAGAGCAAGAAAGATATAATAAAATTATTGACATTTGGACCGATGCAAACAATAAAATTGCTGAAGCACTGATGAAACTTATTCGAGAAGAAAAAGGTGGATTTAATTCAATTTATATGATGGCAGATTCAGGTGCAAGGGGTTCTGCGGCTCAGATTAGACAGCTCTCAGGTATGCGCGGACTTATGGCAAAATCAAGTGGTGAGATTATTGAAACACCAATTACATCTAATTTCCGTGAGGGACTTAATGTTCTTGAGTATTTCATTTCAACGCATGGAGCAAGAAAAGGGCTTGCCGATACCGCACTAAAAACAGCAAACGCTGGATATTTAACAAGAAAACTCATTGATGTTGCCCAAAATGTAAAAGTTGTAATGCACGATTGCGGAACACATGAAGGAATTGAAGTTAGTGACATTGTTGTTGGTAATGAGTTAATTGAATCAATTGCTGATAGATGTTATGGAAGAATTTTAGTTGAAGATGTTGTTGATCCAATTAATAATGAGATTTTAATTACAGCTGGAACATTAATTGGAGAAAAAGAAGCAAAAATTATTAAAGATGCCCAAATTCAATCAGTAGTCGTTCGCTCAATCGCAACTTGTAAAGTGCCAAAAGGCGTTTGTGCAAAATGTTATGGGCTTAACATGGCAGAAAACCGTTTAGTTAAACCTGGTGAAGCTGTTGGAATTATTGCTGCACAATCTATTGGTGAGCCAGGAACTCAGCTTACACTTAGAACCTTCCACACTGGTGGGACAGCAACTGCTGGAAAAGAGGAGCGCCAAGTTGTTGCAAGCAAAAGAGGATTTATTAGATATTATAATTTACACACCTTTACAAGACGCGATGGTGCAATTATTGTTGCAAGTAGAAGAAATGCAGGAGTGCTTTTAGTTGAGCCAAAAATTAAAGCGCTTTTTGATGGAAAAGTATCAATTAAAAGTAGTCATGATGAAGTTATTATTACTTTAAGTAGTGATAAAGAGAGTAAAGAATATAAATTAAGAAAAAATGAAGTAGCAAAATCAAACGAACTTGCAGGAGTTGCAGGAAATATTGAAGGAAAACTCTATTTACCAGTAAAAGATGGTGGAAGTGTTAAAGCCGGCGAATCGTTAGTTGATATGATTAAAGAGGCATGGTCGGTTCCAATTCACATTCCATATGCAAGTGAATTAAAAATTGCCGATGGTGCACCAGTTACGCAAACTGTAAAAGCCGATGCAAAAGGGAAAATTTATTACTTCTTGCTTGAAGGAGACTTTTTAGAATCGAAAGTTGATATAAAAGCGGGTGAAGAGGTAACACAAAAAGGGCTTTTTGCTGTAATTGTCGATAAAGAAAATAGAGAAGCAGCAAGATATTATATTGCAAGAGGATCAATTATTGAAGCTGGTGCTGGAAGTGAAGTTGAAAAAGGCGATATCATCGTTAAACCAAAAGATGAAAATCAACACATTGTCGTAGCTGAGTGGGATCCATTCTCAGATCCAATTATTGCAACAAACAAAGGGGTAGTGCATTTTGAAGATGTCATTCCTGGAGTTACTGCAAGTGAACAAATTGATGAGTTAACGGGTCAGAGCAGACTTATTTTAAATGAATATATTGCATCAAGCTATAAACCAGCAATTTTACTTGCTACAAAAGATGGAGAAGTTATTCGATATAGTTTAGAGCCAAAAACACAAATCTTTGTGCAAGATGGCGAGGAAGTTCAAGAAGCAGATATTTTAGCAAAAAAAGCAAAAGCAGCAATTAAATCAAGCGATATTACTGGAGGTCTTCCAAGAGTTAGTGAACTTTTTGAAGCAAGACGTCCAAAAGATATTGCCCTAATTGCTAAAATTAATGGAACAATTGAATTTGGTAAACCAATTAGAGGAAAAGAGCGCTTTTATTTAGTTAGTGGTGATAAGAGAATTGAATATATTGTTGATAAAGGAAAACGTATATTAGTTAGTGATGGAGATTATGTTCATGCTGGTGAGCGACTAACCGATGGGCAAATCTCAAGCCATGACCTTTTAGAAGCACTTGGCCAAAAGGCTCTTTATCAATATATCGTTTCAGAAGTTCAACAAGTCTATCGCCGCCAAGGGGTAAATATTGATGATAAGCATATCGAAATTATTATTTCACAAATGCTTAGACAAGTAAAAATTGTTCATAGTGGCGATACAAAATTTATTGAAGGCGATTTAGTCTCTAAACGACGCTTTATGGAAGAAAACGAAAAAATCATCAAAAGAGGTGGACGCCCAGCAATTGCAGAGCCAATATTAGTTGGAATTACAAGAGCAGCAGTTGAAGCCGATAGTGTTATCTCAGCTGCATCGTTCCAAAATACGACAAAAGTATTAACAACTGCTTCAATTGCAGGGGCAGTTGATAGACTTGAAGATTTAAAAGAAAATGTCGTTATTGGTCGTTTAGTTCCAGTTGGAACGGGTATGATTAATCCAAGAAGCGTTAAATTAATTAAAGAAGAAGAATAATTTGCACCTTTTGGTGCAAATTAAAGCTTTTTTAATTTTGCAATTTCGTCTCGAAGTCTTGCAGCTTCTTCAAATTCTAACTTTTTAGCAGCTTCAAGCATTTTAGCTTTGAGCTCTTTAATAATTTTTTGTCGCTCACTTGCAGGCATTTTTTGTGCATTTTTTGCTTTAAAATGAAGTGTAGTATTATCTTCGCTTTTTAAATTGGTATCAAGAGCTCTTTTTGTGGTTTTAGGAATAATGCCATGCTTTTTATTATACTCCATCTGTTTTTTGCGTCTTTTTTGGGTAATTTCAATGGTCTCTTGCATCGATTTGGTTATTTTTTTTGCATACATTAAAACTTTTCCATTAGCATTTCTTGCTGCACGACCTGCTGTTTGAATTAAAGCCGTGGTTGAGCGTAAAAAGCCCTCTTTATCTGCATCTAAAATAGCAACAAGAGCAACTTCTGGAATATCAAGCCCTTCTCTTAAAAGGTTAATTCCAATTAAAACGTCAAATTCCCCGCTTCTTAAACCTCTAATAATTTGATTGCGCTCAATTGCATCAAGGTCTGAATGCATATATTTTGTTTTTATTCCCATATCGTTATAAAAGGTGGTTAACTCTTCTGCCATTTTTTTGGTTAATACGGTTACTAAAACCTTATCACCTCTTTTAATAACTTTTTTAATTTCATCATATAAATGAGCTACTTGATTGTTGCTATCAATAACTTCTATTTTGGGATCAAGAAGCCCTGTTGGACGAACAATTTGCTCAGCAATAACACTTGAATTTTTTATTTCAAATTCACCTGGAGTTGCTGAAACAAAAAGATAGCTTGGAGCTTTTATAATAAACTCTTCAAATTTTAAAGGCCTATTATCAAGAGCGCTGGGGAGTCTAAAACCATGTTCTACTAAAACCTCTTTTCTACTTCTATCTCCTGCATACATTCCTCTAAATTGTGGAAGGGAAACATGCGATTCATCAACAATTAATAAATAATCATTGCCAAAACGCATTTCAAAATAATCAAGTAAAGAATAAGGCGCTTCGCCTGGTTTTTTGCCTGTTAAATGGCGCGAATAGTTTTCAATTCCTTTGCATGTTCCGGTACTCTCAAGCATTTCTAAATCAAACTCAGTTCTTTGTTTCAAGCGGTTATATTCAACCATTTTGCCTTCTTTTTTAAAAAAAGCAAGCCTTTTTGCAAGCTCTTCTTCAATACTTTTAATAGCACGTGCAAGCTTTTCTTTACTTACAATAAAAGGATTTGTAGAATAGATAGTAATTTCTTTAAAATCAGCTATTTTTTCATTCGTTAAGGTATTAAAACTATAAATTGCTTCAATTTCATCACCAAAAAATTCGATTCTATAAGCTACCTCTTCACTATAGGCTGGATAAATATCAATAACTTCGCCATTTACTCTAAAATCACCTCTATCAAAAAAGGTATCATTTCTTTTATATCCCATATCAACAAGTCGCAGTAAAAGTGCTCTTTGCGAATATTCTTTGCCTACAACTAAAGTTTGCACAATTTCTTGATAATCTTGGGGACTTCCAAGTCCATAGTTTGCTGAAACTGAAGCTACTACTATAACATCATCATGACTTAAAATACTTGCTGTTGCACTAAGGCGAAGCCGCTCAAGCTCAGCATTAATAGAGCTATCTTTTTCTATATATAAATCTTGACGAGGTAAATAAGCTTCTGGCTGATAGTAATCGTAATAGCTAATAAAATATTCAACATGATTATTTGGGAAAAAGCTTTTAAATTCACTATAGAGCTGAGCGGCTAATGTTTTGTTATGAGTCATGATAAGTGTTGGTCGTTTGGTTTTTTCAATGATGTTTGCCATCGTAAAGGTTTTTCCACTTCCAGTAACACCAAGCAGGGTTTGATAGCGATTTTTTTGTAAGATTGATTTTGTGAGTTTCTCAATTGCCTCTGGTTGATCGCCCGAAGGTTTATAGTTGCTTTTTAGGCTAAAATTTGCCATCAAAAATATCCTTTAGATAATTTTTTTTACTATTTTATTTACTTTATGTTATGATTAGCTAAATAAATGATAAAAAAGGGTGCAAATGAGCGTTTTGGATAAACTCAAAATAAAAATCAACGAATTGAAAAAATCTTATCAAGAATTAGAAGAGGAGAATAAAAAATTAAAAGAGCAGTTAGAAAAAGGCTCTAAAGACAATTGTCAAGAAATAATTGAACAGCTTGAATTAGAAGTGAAGCGCCTCAAACAAGAGATAGAAGAAAAAGAGATGGAAATGGAAGCTATTTTAGATAACTTAGAAGAATTGTTAGATTAAGGAGGGAACATGGATTTAACACTAAGCATTAAAGGATTAAGAATTAAGGCAAAAAAGTTAGATGATGAGTTTTATAACTTTTTAATTGAGGATTTGGCAAAATCGGGTATTGAAATTACAAGAGATAATTCTATAGAAGCACTTTTTACTGCTTATTTGCGTTTAGCTGCTAAACAATACAATTATGATAAAGAGATTGAAAACATTATAAAAGATATTGAAAGTTAAATAAAAGTATAGAAAAAGTATAGATAAAATGGCAAATTTGTAATAAGAAGTTGGATAAAATCGAATAAAAAGTGAAATTATTAATTTTTTTCTTATAAAAACTTGTTATAATTTATACACAAATTAATTTTGAAAGGATGAAGATGAAACGCGGTTTCACGATGATTGAATTAATTTTTGTTATCGTAATTATTGGAATTTTAGCAGTAATTGCGATTCCCAAACTAACTGCAACAAGAGATGATGCGAAAGTAGTTGCAGCAGTTGATAGTGCAAAACAAGTGTTAGATAACTTAACATCTGAGTATACTGCTAAAGGTGAATTAGCAACAGATTCAATTACTAAAGCTAATCAAGCAGCACCTTGTTTTAAATATAGTTTCGATAGCAAAAAAGCTGAGTTAACAATTGACAATAATGTAAAAAGTAAAGATTGCGGCATTACAAATGCTGATGCTCAAAATAAGTTGTTAGAAATGGCTGCTAAAAATGGATTATTAGAAAAAGGTGGAAAACCTAAAAAATTCCAAATTGGTGGTCATGGAGTTAAATTTTAATAAAAAGCACTCTTAATGAGTGCTTTTGCTTCTTTTTTACTTCTTTACTTTACAAATTGACAAAAAATCTCTTTGCAATCTTTATATTTGTTATACTTAAAAGAAAAATAGGTTTTTTGTATGAAAAAAGCTTTTTCTATAATTGAACTGATTTTTTTAATTGTAATTTTTGGAATTTTAGCAGTTATTGCCATTTTAAAATTTTTAGCTACAAGAGAAGATGCAAAAGTGGCATTAGAGCTTAAACTTATTGCAAATTGTATCAATGAGAGTGCTACTTACTACACGGCTTTAGAAAAAGAAGACAAATCAAAAATTATGGCGTGTAATGAAATAAAATGTGCAAATATTGAGTTTGGAAATAATAAAGATGGCATAATTAAAATAACTCTTTTAAATAGTCAAAAGACAAAACTAAAATATTGTGACAAAGTTAAAGAGATAGGATTACAAAAAGATTTTAATGGTATCCATAAATTTGGTGGAACAAAAATAAAAGTAAATTAAGCTTTCCTCTTAAAAAAAACATAAAAAGCTCTAAAAACTCCTCCAAAAACATAACTTAAAAAAATGAGATTTATTGCTTCAATAGGTTTTAGATAAATAAGTGCAAGTGCGATTGTTAAGAGAATAAAAACTTTAAAACTAATAGCTTTTTTAAGGGAAATTTTTTTAATTGAAAAATAGCGAATATTGCTCACCATTAATAGCGCAACAAATAAAGAAAAAAGTAAAATTAAAGGCTTTAAAAATTCTATTTGATATTTACTTTGCAAAAGTGAAAGTGCAACCAAAGAAAGTGCAGCTGATGGAATTGGAAGTCCAATAAAAATTGATGAATCAATTTTTGAAGTGGTTATATTAAATCTTGCAAGTCGTATTGCTCCAAATACTACATAAAGTGCGGCTATTAAAATGCCAAATCGTCCATATTGAAAACCTATTTGAAAATAAATTAAAATTGCTGGAGCAACGCCAAAGGCAACGATATCAGCTAAGGAATCAAATTCAACACCAAATTTGCTCTCACCTTTAGTTAGCCTTGCAATTTTTCCATCAAGCCCATCTAAAAAAAGACTTATAATAATAAGCCAAGCAGCTTTGCTAAATTCACCTTTTGCCGCAGAAATGATACTAATTACTGCAGCAAAGATAGAAGATGCAGTAAAAAGATTTGGAAGTATGTAGTTTAGTTTAATTTGCTTGTTCATCACTTTGCTTGTTTTCTTCTTCATTAATATGAGCTAAGCGTGAAGGTTTATTATATTTTTGCTCAAACTCTTTAATAATTTCTTGAACTCTTTTTCCTTCAATGACCTCTTTTTCTAAGAGCTCTTTTACAATATTTTCAATTGCTTCACTATATTCTTTGAGTGTTTCTTTGACATATTCATAGCGTTTTTGCAAAATTGCTTTAATTTTTTCATCAATTGCTTCAGCCATCTTTTCGCTATACTCTTTTACTACTTGACCACCATTTAAAAAAGCGCCTCCTACATTTTTTTCTAACACCATTAATCCTGCAACATCACTCATACCATATTTGGTAATCATATCGCGTAAAATATCAGTTGCTCTTTGCAAATCGTTTCCTGCCCCAGTTGATATATCACCAATAAAAACCTCTTCAGCAGCACGCCCACCAAGTAATACATCAATCTCAGCCATAAGTTCGTGCTTTTGTTTTAAAAAGCGATTCTCTTCATCTGGAAGATGTAAAGTATACCCAAGGGCACCAAGCCCTCTTGGAATAATTGAAACTTTTGTAACTCTTGTTGCACCTTTGGTTAACTCTGCCATTAAAGCATGACCACTTTCGTGGTATGAAACAATTTTTTTCTCTAAATCATTAATTTTTCTATTTTTCTTTTCAAGTCCAACAAAGGCTCGCTCAATTGCTTCCATTAAATCGCTTTGTTCAATTTGCTTTTTATTTTGTCGCCCAGCAAGCAATGCTGCTTCGTTAATAATATTTGCCAAATCAGCCCCAGCAAGCCCAGCCGTTGCTTTTGCTACCTCTTCTAAGCTAACATCTGGAGCTAACTTAACGCCTTTTGAGTGAATTTTTAAAATGGCCAAGCGTCCTTCGTAATCTGGCTTATCAACTAATACTTGTCTATCAAAGCGTCCAGCTCGAAGCAAGGCTGGATCAAGCACTTCTGGACGGTTTGTAGCTGCAAGCACAATAACTGGCGTGTCACTTCCAAAACCGTCCATTTCGGCTAAAAGCTGATTGAGTGTTTGCTCTCTTTCATCATTTCCGCCAAGTGGACCTCCAGCGGTTCTGCTTTTTCCAATAGCATCAATTTCATCAATAAAAATAATACTTGGAGCCTCTTTTTTAGCTTGTTCAAACAAATCTCTTACTCTACTTGCACCAACTCCAACAAACATTTCAATAAAGCTACTTCCACTTACTGAGAAAAATGGAACATTTGCTTCACCAGCAACTGCTTTAGCAAGCAAAGTTTTTCCTGTTCCTGGAGGTCCAACTAATAGCACGCCTTTTGGAATTTTAGCTCCAAGCTCAATATAGCGCTCTGGATATTTTAAAAAGTCAACAATCTCTTTAACCTCTTCTTTTGCTTCATCAACTCCAGCAACATCATCAAATTTTACATTTGGTTTTTCTGAGTTAATTAACTTTCCAGCCTTCCCAACACCTAAAATTCCGCCACCAACGCCTTTGCTCATTCGTTTGGCTAAATAGATCCAAATAGCAAAAAATAAAATGATTGGTAAAACAGAAGTTAAAAGCTCACTTACTAAGCCATTACCAACAACGCCTGAATATTTAACATGGTGTTTATCTAATAATTTAATAAATTCAGGATCGCTTGCTGGAATTTTTTCGGCAATGTAGCGCGTATTTTCTCCCACTGCTTCAATAACGCTTGGAGTAATTTTAAGCTGTTTAATTTTATCTTCTTTAACAAGCTCTTTAATATCAGAATAGCTAACGTGTTTTGTTTGAATAATTTGCCCATTTTGTGGGATAAAAGCTCCACTTGCCATTGGAGTATTGCCAATAAAAATTTTAAAAATAATAATAACGATAATTGAAAAGATAGCAAATGCTAAAAGGGGATTGTCTTTAAAAAAATTATTATTGTTCTCTTTTTGTGGTTTTTTCTCCATTTTCATCCTTTATATAATAAAGCAAAATTATAACAAAATGCAATTAAACTTTTTGAAAAATGAGTGTAACCCATTCATCTTTTTGCATGCGCTTAAGCAATTTTAAATCTTCAAAAGCTTTTTGCACTTTTGCTTCTTTAGTATCTAAGATTCCAGATAATATTAAAACTTCTTTAAATTTTGCTTTAAGTTCACTACTAATTGCGACTAAAACATCTGCTATAATGTTTGCTATTACAATATCATATTTTTCTTTACTTTTATTAATTGAGCCAACCCAAATGTTTCGATAGCTCTCATTATTTAGAGCAAAATTTTCTTTGCTACTTTCAATGGCTAAGGGGTCAGTATCACATAAATCTACAACTGCTCCTAATTTTCTTGCAGCCAAAGCTAAAATACCGCTTCCACATCCAACGTCTAAAAGTGTATTATTTTCTTTGACATATTTACTAATTGCCTCTAAACAAGTAAAAGTAGTAGCGTGATGTCCAGAGCCAAAAGCTAAAGCTGGGTTGATAATAATATTGATTTTGTTTTCTTTTGGCTTGTGCCATGAAGGATGAATGTAAAATTTGCCAGCTTCAATTGGAGTAACTGAGTCTTGATAGGCTTTAATCCAATCGACATTTTCTTTTTCTTCTTTTATTATTTTGCAATCAAATTCTTTAAGAGCTTCTTCTAAAGCCGTTGTATCTTGAGTAGTTCTTAAAATAATTTTTTCTTTACCAATTTCAACTGCTTCATTGGTAAAGTTCATAATAAAATCGGCTAAAAATTCAATTAAACTCTCTTTTGCAAAAATTGTTAGCTCAAAATAAGTATCTTTCAATATCCATCCTTTTTTACTAATCACTAATTACTCATTACTCTTTACTCAGTACTCTTTACTCATTTACCAGCTCAAACGCCTCTTTTAAATCCAAAGTGCCTTCATAAAAAGCTTTACCAACAATAACTCCATCAATACCAGCTTCAAGCAAAGCTTTAATATCATCGATATCTTTTAAGCCTCCGCTTGCAATTGTCTCAAGGCCGCTTGCATCTTTTATAGCTTTAGTAAATTCAATATTAATGCCACTAAGCATCCCATCACGATTTACATCAGTGCAAATAATTGCTTCAACTCCCACATTTGCAAACTCTTTTGCCAAATCAACAGCTTTCATTTTACTAACTTTTGCCCATCCCTCAACTGCAACATAGCCATTGATTGCATCAATTCCAACAACTATTGGATATTTTTTGGCCATTTCTTTTACAAAATGAGGATTTTTAACAGCAATTGAGCCTAAAATTACTCTATCAATTCCTAAATCAAGATACATCTTTATTGTCTCTTCATCACGAATTCCACCACCAAGTTCAAGCTTTAAGTTGGTGTTTTTGCGAATTTTTTTAATTTGCTCTAAATTTTTTGGCTCGCCAGCAAATGCTCCATTTAAATCGACTAAGTGAAGCCATTTGCTCCCAAGCTCTTCAAAATGTTTGGCTAATTCCCATGGCTCAGTGCTATAAATTTTAGCACTTTCCATTATGCCTTTTGTTAGACGAACTGCTTTACCATCTTTTAAATCGATTGCTGGAAGAATGGTCATATTTACTCCTAAAACTCAATAAAATTTTTTAATATTTGTAATCCATTATTATGGCTTTTTTCTGGATGAGGTTGAAAGCCATAGATGTTATCTTTTTTAACAGCACTAATAAATTCATAGCCATAAATAGTTTTGCCAATTGCAAAGGTATCATCACATACAACGTGGTAAGAGTGGACAAAATAAAGATAAAACTCATTTGGCAAATTATTAAAAATAGGATCTTTTTTTTGAACAAAAAGTTCATTCCATCCCATATGTGGCACTTTGAGATTATGAAGTTTACTCTTATTAAAAGGAACAACTTCTCCCTCAATTAGTCCAAGCCCTTCATGTTTGCCAAATTCAAGACTACTTTCAAATAGAAGCTGCATACCAAGGCAAGTTCCTAAAATATATTTACCACTTTTTGCAAATTCTATAATTGCATCTTTGAGCCCCGTTTTATTTAAATGCTCCATTGCATCGCCAAATGCTCCAACGCCTGGAAGGATGAGCTTATCATAGTTTTTCAATTTAGAAGCATCACTTTCAATTTTAGCTTTAGCTCCAATTTTAGTAAAAGCATTAAAAACTGAGCCTAAGTTCCCCATATTATAATTTACTATTGCTATCATTAAGCCTCCAAATAAAATTTTAACGATAGAAAGATATTTTCATCAACACTTTCGCCATTTTTTTGGCGCTTTAGCATATCATTATAGAGCCACTCAACATATCCCCTATCTAAAGTAACGATATCTTGGATTTTTTGGCCTTTATATTTACCAAATTTAAACTTTTCTACTAAAACAGGTTTGGTGCTAAGCTCTACTAATTTCTCAAGGGCCTCTTTTTTGGTGCATTCTTGACATACACGTTTTAAAAGTTCATTAAAAAACATTTTTAAAATAATAACATCACTTAGTGCTGAGTGTGCTTGAAGGGTAATGCCAAACTTTTTAGCCTCAGCCTCTTCCTTAGCTTTATTAAAAAGAATATATCGAAAGGTTTGAAGTTTATAATTTGGCAATGGATAATTATATTCGCCTAAAATTTCATCTTCTTTAAAAAGATGTTTGGCACACTGCAAAGTATCAATTAGTTTTGCTTTTGGTCTAAAGCCATAAAATTGTAAACGTTCTAAATCAAAAGGAAGGTTATGGGCAATAAAATAGTTTTGTTTTCTATTAAAGGTATCAATTTTTTGCCAAAAGGTACTTTGAGTAAAAGGTTTCTTACCAAGTAAATCTTCATTTCTGATACCATGAGTAGCCATTGCCTCAGGAGCAATGAGTTTATTGCTACTACAGAGTTCATCAAAATATTCAATCAAATTACCATTTAAATCCTCAACAATTGCTCCAATTTGGATAATTTCATCATCTTTACCATTTCCAGTTGTTTCGGTATCAAAAAAAATGAGTTTACTCTCACCTTTTTCTTTACTAAAATCAAAATCAAAAAGATTCAAAAAAACTCCTTTAATCATTAGGCATATAATTTTTCTCGCGTTCTTTTTTACGCTTAAGTGCTTCTTGCTTTTTTTTCTCCATCATCACAGCATCTTTAAGCTCATCTTCACCATCAAACCTTGCACCATCTAAAAATTTATTCACATCATCAAATTGTCCTGTTTTAATTCCCCAAATCAGCGCAAAAAGGCCAAACGCTCCAAGTGCCGTTGAGATACCAAGCATAACGGCAATAATGTTATCGCTCATTTTAATCCTTTATTTTATACTTAAAAATTCTAAAAGAGTTTCCTACAACAATTAAAGAGCTAAGACTCATAGCCAATGCTGCAACAAGTGGAATAACAAAACCAAGCACAGCCAAAGGAATAGTAATGCTATTATACAATAAACTTAGAGCTAAATTTTCTTTAATGGTATGAAAAACTTTTTTACTTAAGATAAAAGCGTGTTTAAGTGAATGTAAAGAGTTATTTAAAAGCACAACATCACTAACTTCCAAAGCAACATCAGCTCCACTTCCCATAGCAATTGCAATATCACTTTTTGCTAAAGCAATGGAGTCATTAATACCATCGCCAGCCATAACAACGATTTCTTTTTTTTGATGAAACTTTTCTATCAAAGCGGCTTTATCTTGAGGGAGCAGTTCGTAATAAACTTCCTCAATATTAAGCTCCTTAGCAACATTGAGGGCCACTTCTTTTTTATCTCCAGTTAGCATTGCAACTTTAATACCAAGCTTTTTAATGGAAGTAATAAACTCTTTTGCATTAGCTTTTATTGTATCGCGAAGTTCAAAAATTGCTACAACTTCGTTTTCTATTGCAACGATATAGAGTGAATTGGAACTTTTATGTTCAATTTGAATATTAAATTCTTGCATTAGGGCAAGATTTCCTCCAAGCACTCTTTTGTCATTAATTGTTGCAACTACTCCTTTTGCGCGAAGCTCTTTAACCTCATTTGCTTCAAGCTCTTTTAGATTACTAAAACGCTCTTGTAAAAATTTTGCAACGCCTTGGCTAATTGGATGTTTAGAGAGCTTGCTTAAAGTATAAAGGATAGAAGCATCAAATTCTTTTAATTTAATAAAGTTTACAACTTGTGGTTTGCCTTGGGTTAGGGTTCCAGTTTTATCAAGAGCTAAAAGCGTGGCTTTTGCCATTGTTTCAAGATTTCTTGCCTCTTTAAAAACAATACCTTCTTTTGCAAGGCGCGATATACCAACCAACGTTGCCATAGGAGTAGCAAGCCCAAGAGCACAAGGACAAGCAATAACGATGACACTGATTGAAATAATTAAAGCCTTTTCAAATGAGACACCCAGCCAAAAATACCATCCAATAAAGGTTAAAAGCGCAATACTTAGAATAATAACACTAAAATAGCCACTAATTTTATTTGCTAATTGTTCAATATGCGGTTTTTTAGTTACAGCATCACTTAAGAGTTCATTAATAGTAAAAAGAAGCGATTCATTGGCTTTTTTGGTAGTAAGATATTCTATTTTGCTATCTAATACAATTGAACCACTTAAAATTTCATCTCCAGCTTCTTTAACCACTGGCTCACTCTCTCCAGTTAAAGCACTCATCTCAAAAGAGGCTGAGCCATTTTTAAGCACTCCATCAATGACTACTTTATCCCCAGCTTTTAATTCAATTGTGCTGCCAATTTCAATGTTTTCTATTGGAGTAAGCTTTTTGCCCTCACTTGTTATTACCATAAGCTCAGTTGGAGTTGAGCCTATAATTTTATCTAAAACATCAACTGCTTGGCGTTTACTTAAAATTTCTAAATATTTGCCAACGAGCACAAAAGTAATAATCATTGTAACTGAGTCAAAATAGACTTCGCCTTTGTGCGTAACCATTGCCCAAATAGAATAAAGATAAGTTAAAAGTGCTCCAGCACTGACTAAAAAATCCATATTAATAAAGCGATTTTTTAAGCCATAATAAGCGCCTCGAAAAAAGATCCATCCACTATAAAAAAGTGTAGGTGTTGCTAAAACGAATTCTGCAATATTTAAAATGTTTTTTTTACTTTGCTCCATTCCGGTAAAATAGCCTGTATATTCAGCAATGGCAATCCACATAATATTCATTGTAGCAAAAATGGCCACTAAAATGCGCGTATAGTATTCATTGCGAAGTTTTTTTGCCTTTTCTTCTTGAATGGCTGGATCGTAAGGATAAGCATTGTATCCTATAGCTCTGATTGTTTCAATAATTTTAGAGAGTTTTATCTCATCATCATCCCAAATAACTTTTGCTTTGTGGTTGCTATAATTAAGCACTGCTTCAATAACACCAGGTGTTTGGTGTAAAACCTTTTCGTTAAGCCACACACAGGCTGAACAATGAATTCCTTCAATAATTAAATTAATCTCTTTGAAGCCTTCTTTTGTTGTTTTTACATATTTTTGATAAAAACCTGGAGCGTCAAAGCGCTCTAAATCATCAAACTTTGTCTCAACTGGTTCTAATTTGTTGTTTCCAAGTCTTTCATAAAAACTTTCCAAATTTTTACTATTTAAAAGTTCATAAACGCCCTCGCACCCCTTACAACAAAAATAACACTCTTTGCCATTGACCTCTTTTTTTATCATTACCGATTCATCGAACTCAAGTTTACAGTGCGAGCAAGCAACTTTTGCCAAAATTTTCCTTTTTATTTTTTTTCTTATAAGATTTTATCTAAAAGTAGCAAAAAAATTAGTATAATCAAAAAAATTTTTTTTAAAGGTAAAAGAAATTGCAAGAGCAAGAGATTTCTCAAGTGGCAAATTTACCAACAAAATTTGGTGATTTTAAAATGCAAGCATTTAAAGAGGGTAATAAAGAGCACTTAGTACTTTTTACTGAACCTCTCCCCAAAATACCGCTTGTAAGAATTCATTCTGAGTGCCTTACTGGAGATGCGTTGGGTTCACGCAAGTGTGATTGTGGAGAGCAGTTGCAAAAAGCTTTGGAGCTTATTGGCAAAGAAGGAGGAGTTTTAATTTATCATCGTCAAGAAGGAAGAAACATAGGACTTTTTAATAAAGTGAATGCTTATGCACTGCAAGATAAGGGATTTGATACAATAGAAGCCAATCATCAATTAGGTTTTGCGGCTGATGAGCGAACCTATGATATTGTAAAAAAGATTTTAGAGCATTTTAAGATAAAAAAATTGCGTCTTTTAACCAATAATCCTAAAAAAATCGAAGCATTAAATGATTTTGAAGTAGTTAAGAGAGTGCCTTTAGTTATTGAACCAAATAAAAATAATAAAAAGTATTTACAAGTAAAAAAAGAGAAAATGGGGCATTTGATTTAGGAATGAGTGAATAGTAAAAAGTAATTAGTGATTAGTAATTAGTGATTAGTGATTAGTGGAGAGTGGGGAGTGATGAGTAAGTGGTGGGAGAGAAAGGAAAGAGTGTGAAATTGCAAGAAGCCTTAGAACAAGAAAATATTTTTTTAGAAAAAGAGCAACTTGAAAAGTTAGATAGCTTTACAAAAAAACTACTTTGGTATAATAGAGTGCATAATATTTCAGCACTTAGAAGTGAAGATGAGGTAATTCGTAACATTGTAGATAGCTTAATTCCAATTACTTTTGTGCAAAAGCCTAAACGGCTTTTAGACGTTGGAACTGGGGCTGGATTTCCTGGACTTATATTAGCAATTGCTTGGATGGGAACTTTTGTAACACTAACTGAACCTTTACAAAAAAGGGTTTCTTTTTTGAAATTAATGATTGCAAATTTAGATTTAAAAAATGTAAAAGTATTTAAAAATAGGGTAGAGCAACTTCAAGATGAACCATATAATCTCATCACTTCAAGAGCCGTAACGAATGCAAAAATGCTTTTAAGTTTAACTTCGCATCTTGCAAATAAAAATACACACTATCTTTTTTATAAAGGAAGCTCTTTATTAAGAGAATTAGATTCTCTAAAAGGCAAGCTAAATTATGATATAGTTCAAAAGGAAAAACGAAATTATCTTTATATAAAAGGGCAAGATGATTCTTAAACTTCTTTTGATTTTGCTGATTGTTTATGGTTTATATAAACTTTTAGGCGGTGAAATAGCATTGCCTAAAAAAAAACATAATAAAGTAAATAGTGAAGATGATAATACTTTGCTTGAGTGCAGTAAATGTCATGTTTACATCACTAAAAAAGAGGCAATCATTAAAAAGGGTAAAATTTTTTGTGATGAGTGTGCAAAGGAAAAGTAAATGCTAATTATTGGAGATAAAAGAGTTAAAAGCACACCTTTTTTTAGAGTAAAAACGATTGAACAAATCCAAAAAACGCTGCCAAATTCGATTATTGTAGTAAATAATCTTTTTGAAAATATTGATATCGTTTATTTTTTACAAGAAAATGAACTAAGTTTTGCCATAGAAATTACAACGCTTAAAGAAGCACTTTTTGCGAATGCTTTAGGAGCGCAATTTGTCATTGCAAATTTTGATTTGGCAAAAGAGGTGCAAATTTTGGCAAATGAGTATTTATGGGATATGAAAGTTTTGGTAACAATTTCAAAAGATAGTGAGTTAGAAGTTGTTGCCAAAGCTTTTATAGATGGCGTAATTTATAAAAATCACATAAAGGATATATAATGGCAATGAAGTGTGTCTTTTTGTTTCCAGGTCAAGGTTCTCAAGCAGTTGGTATGGGTGAAGATTTTTATAAAGGCTCAAGTCGCGTTCGAGAAATTTTTGATAAAGCAAGTGAGGTAAGTGGAATTGACTTTGAAAGGCTTTGGTTTACTTCAAATAGTGACCTTGATAAAACTGAATTTACTCAGCCAGCAATTTTACTTATTAGCTTAATAGCACATAAACTTTTTGAAGAAGAGCTTCCAATAAAGCCACTTTATGCTTTAGGACATTCGCTTGGTGAGGTAAGTGCATTAAGTGCTGTTGGAGCAATTGAAATGTATGATGCCATTAATTTGGTGAAAAAAAGAGGGGAGTTGATGGCAAAAGCATGTGAAAATCAAGAGGTTGGAATGCTGGTTAGCTTGGGACTTAGTGATGAAAAAGTAGAGGAAGTTTGCAATGAAGCAAGAGCTCAAGGTGCAAAGGTTTGGCCGGTTAATTATAACTGCGATGGGCAAATTGTAATTGCAGGAGCAAAAAAAGATTTGCTTGAGCTTGAAGGGAAATTAAAAGATGCAGGTGCAAGACGCGCAATGCTTCTTGCAATGTCTGTTGCAAGCCATTGTGAACTTTTAAATAGTGCAGTTGAGCCTTTTAAAACAGAGCTTGAAAAGGTGATTAAAGATGAGTTTAAAGCTCCAGTAATTTCTAATGTAACAGCAAAGCCATATGCAAGCAAAGAAGAAGCGCTTGAACTCTTGCCAAAACAGTTAGTCTCTCCAGTGCTTTATAAACAATCAATTCAAAATATTGATGATGAGGTAGATTGCTATATTGAGTTTGGTCATGGCAATGTTTTAAAAGGGCTTAATAGAAAAATTACTAAAAAGCCACATTTTAATATTTCTAATTTGGAATCACTTGAAGCAACTATCGATGCACTAAAAGATATGTAAGGAGCCAATTTGAAGATTGCAATTTTAGGAGCTATGCCAGAAGAGATTGAACCGCTTTTAGAAAAAGTAAATGATGTTAAAAAGATAGAGTATGCAAAAAACAGCTATTATGAAGCAAAATATGCTGGAGCTGATGTAGTTATTGCTTATTCTAAAATAGGATGCACTTTTTCAGCTTTAAGTGCTGCAATGCTTATTGAACATTTTAAATGTGATATTTTGCTTTTTAGCGGTGTTGCTGGAGCAATAAATGAAGCACTTAAAATTGGCGACTTAATCTATGCGAGTAAACTTTGCAAACACGATTTAGATATTACAGCTTTTGGATATCCACCAGGATATGTGCCTGAAGGGAAAGTTTTTGTTGAAGCAGACCAAAAACTTATTGAAATTGCTAAAAAAGTTGCCAAAAAAAGAGAAATTGCTCTAAAAGAGGGTATTATTGCAACTGGTGATCAATTTATTGAGTCACCTCAAATAAAAGAGAAAATCAAAAAAACTTTTGGTGCGGATGCAATAGAGATGGAAGGCTATAGTGTTGCATTAGTTTGTGATGCACTTGATGTTCCATTTTTTATTTTGCGAGCAATTAGTGATGCAGCAGATATGGATGCTAGTTTTGATTTTGATAGATTTTTAGAAAAATCAGCAAAAATTAGTGCCGATTTTATTTTGGAAATGGTAGAAGAAGTTGGGAAAATTAGTTAAAAGTTAAGAGTTAAAAGTTAAAAGTATGAAGTAAGAAGTAAGAAGTAGGAAGTAAGAAGAGAAGGGAGGGTTTAACTTCAAATAAAGTATAATTTGCAAAAAAATTGCAAGGCTATTTATGGTTAAATTTTCAAAAAGATTGCTTCGAAATTTTGGCAAAACCAATGCAAGATTTAAACTTATTCAAGAAGGTGATAAGGTTTTAGTTGCCCTAAGTGGGGGAAAAGATTCTTTAACACTGCTTCATTTAATTCATAATATGCGTCAGCATGCTCCTTTTTCTTTTGAATTTCAAGCCTGCACTATTAGTTATGGAATGGAGGGTGAAGATTATAGCTTTTTAAAAGAGCATTGTAAAAAATTTAATATTCCTTACGAAGTTTATGAAACCAATATCTATGATATTTCGCAAGAGACGATGCGAGAAGGAAGCTCATATTGTAGCTATTTTTCAAGAATGAGAAGAGGAGCGCTTTATACTTATGCACTTGAGAGAGGTTTTAACAAATTAGCGTTGGGACACCATTTAGATGATGCAGTAGAATCGTTTTTTATGAATCTTTTTTATAATGGTGCACTTCGTTCAATGCCGCCAATTTATAAAGCAAAAAGAGGAATTCATGTGATTCGTCCATTAATCGAGATGCGTGAGGAACAGTTAAGAAACTTCGTTAAAGAAAATAATTTTAAAACAATAGGTGATGAAGCGTGTCCAGCAATGAGAATTACTGCTAAAATGCCTTATAATAGAGCACAAACCAAAGAGTGGCTAAGAGAGCTTGAGCAAGAGCATGAAAACTTGTTTACAATTATTAAAGCCGCATTTGCCAATATTCATGAAGAAACTTTTTTAGATCCAAGCAAATGGGTAAGAGAGGATATTAAAGGAGAGTAATGTTATTTTTAAGTGATTTAGATTTTACGCTTTTAAGAAGTGATACGAGTTTAAGTAATTTTACAAAAGAAATTTGGAACAAAGCTAATAAGAAAGCAAAACTTTCCATTGCAACAGCAAGAAGTTATACAGGGGTAAAAGAGTTATTAAAAGGGCTTGAGTTAAAAGAGCCTTTAATTTTACTTGATGGAACTATCATTGCAAAGCCAGATGGAGAGATTTTGCATATGGCAGCTTTAGACAAAGAGCTTGCTAATACTATAATTTATGGAGTAAAAAAAGAGCTTGCAGTTGAACCTTTAATTGTTGCATACAAAGATAATAGCGAACATTTTTACTATCCAAAAAAACTTAATAAATATCAAAAAGAGCTTATTAAATCGATGGAGCTTAGAAAACGCATTTTTTGTGAGGGAGAAATAAGAGCAAAGAAGAAAAATTTAAAAATTGTCTACCAAGCCAATGAACAAATAACAAAAGCTCTTTTGAGCTATTTAAAGGAAAATTTTTCTGAATCAATTGAAGTAAAATCTGCACTTGATCCCTATTATGATTGTTATTTTACAACAATTTTACATAAAGAAGGGGACAAAGCGCATGCTCTTAAAAAGCTTGAAGCAATAGAAAATGTATCAATCTCTCAAACAACTGTATTTGGTGATAGTCATAATGATTTAGGGCTTTTTAGTGTAGCAGGAGTTAAAATTGCTGTAGCAAATGCAATAGATGAGTTAAAAGAAAAAGCTGATATAATACTTCCTTGGAGTAACGATGAAGATGCAGTAGCAAAATATTTAGAAAAAAAGCTATTAGGCGGAGTATAAATGAGCACGCTCTCTTTTATTCTTATTTTTATTTTATTTCTTTTATTTATCACTTTAACTTTTACTTTTTTATATAATATTTATATTGATGCTATCAAAAAAAAATTAACCGTTAAAAAAACGCAATGGGAAAATGAATGGATTTGTACAAAAATACGATGGAAAGGGAAGTGGAATCGATATACCAATTTAATTTGGCTCTATCCGAAATTTATAGTAACAGTAGTAGTTGCCGGTTTTTTTATTGAACTTATTTTAATAGTTATAAATACGATTTCTTCTTTAATTTTAGCATTGATTTTTTTTATTTTGTATATTTGGTTTATTAAATTTGTTTATGATAAATATTTTGAATTTCCAAAAATTGTAGCTCAAAAACTGAAAGAGCATGAAGAGGCTATTGAAAATGCCATTAAAAAACATGTTGAAATGCATGATACACCTATTCAATCTTTTCGACATCAAGATAAACATACTTATATGGATTATAAAATAATTAAACATCCTAAAGATGTTGAAAAAGCTCAATATCCTCCTTTTATTGACATTCCTCCAGAAAAAAGAGACGTTGTAATTAAAAGAACAATGCAATTTGTAGTAGTTGCTCCAGATTTTTTATTAGCTTGTCCAAATCCAACACCTTTTAATCTTTTAAAACCAGTTAGAGAAGAGCCTAAAAAACAGTGTGCTTTAGCAAGAAAGATGGGTGCTTGTAGGGAGGTGTATTATTCACAAATAAAAACTGTTTTTTATAAGGATCAATATGTAATGATTGTTTTTTGGGATGAGAAAGAAGAGCCTATTAAAATTTTTGTTAAAAAGCCACCTGATTCAAAAGAGTTAGTTGAGGAGATTAAAAAGAGATTGAGAATTACCGAACGCCAAAGATTAGGCAAAATGCACGAACAATTGATTTATGAAAGTATTTTACAAAAACGAGAAGAAATGGCTCAAGAAAAAGAGCCACTCAAAGAATCAGCATCCCAAGAGAAACAAGAAAATAACGAAAATCCAAATGAGAAAAAAGAGGAAAAAAAAGAAGAAAATAAGCAAAATGAGGAGAAAAAAAGTTAAATCTCCTCAAACTCTTCTAACCAGCGTCCAGTAGGATTATTTTTTCGCATAAAAACTTTATTTGTATCTTCTTTTTTTGCGGCGCGATGGTATTTAAAAATAATTTTATCTTCAACGACTCCTATAATCTCAATTTTTCCAGTAACGTGGCTCATTGTATATTTTATGTTTTTAAAAACTCCAGGAAGTTCTTTAAAGGCTTCTTGTAAAATATTTAAGACTTTATTTATTGCAACTGAATAGCCATAATTACCTGCAGTTGGACGCATTTGAAAAAAGTAATAAGGTATAACATCAACTTCTATGAGTTTACTAATGAGTTCAACAATAGTTTTAGCGTTATCATTTACGCCTTTGATAATTGGAGTTTGATTATATATCATAATTCCTATTTTTCTAATTTTTTCAATTGCTTTGATGGTATCTTTTGTAATTTCATTTGGATGATTAAAATGAGCCATAATTTTTAATTTTTTCTTTTGATGAATTTTTGCTAAACGCTCAACTAAATCACCTTCTAAAAAGACAAAAGGGTTAAATGCAAGCATTTTAGAGCCAATTCGAATAAATTGTAAATGCTCTATCTTGCTTAACTCTTCTAAAAAGTTGGTGATTTTTTTACTACCGGTAATAAAAGGGTCTCCTCCAGTTACTAAGCAGTTTTTAATCTCTTTATGCTCTTTTAAATATTCAAGAGCTTCACTTAAATCATTAATTGTATCATCATTGTCATCTAAAAAGAGTCTTTTTCTAAAGCAAAATCTACAATAGCCTCCACATACATTATTAAAAAGCACCAATGCCGTATCTTCATATTTATGTTCAAGTCCAGGCACTACCATATAGTTATGCTCGCCAGAGGGGTCTAAGTCGTTGTAGGTTTCATCTAACTCTTCAACTCTTGGAATAATAATATTTTTAATTGGATCATTTGGGTTTGAAAAATCAATCAATGAGTTATAATAACTATTGGAGCGAAATTTAAATTTTTTTTCTACGGCTTTGAGATTTTCTTTTTCACTTGAACTTAATCCATCAACTTTTGCAATTTTTGTTAAATATTTTATGCTTATGGTAGCCTCCTTTTAAGAGATTTTATTTTTAATAGCATAAAATAAAAAAAATTGCAAGTTTTTTATAGGATCAAATAAAGTTTTATAAAAAATTATTGCTATAAAAGTTGAGACTATTTCCCAACTTCTTTTAACCGAACTTTTGGCATTTCAAAAGTGTATTTGATATTACCCTTTGTTGACTCTTCTATAATTTTATCATACATATAAGCATCATACATAAATTTTGGTGAACCATCATAAGTAAAATCAAGAGTAAAATAGACAATGTGAATTGGAATTTTTCTTTTTAAGTTTATTCGAAGTGTTTTCCCACTATTTAAGGCATTTTCATAATCTCTGGTTAAATAAGGTCTTAAATACTCTAAAAAACCAAGAGGATTTTCCATTCTCATACAACCAGAACTATTATAGCGGTAGCGATGGTTAAAGAGCCCTTTTTCTGGAGTATCATGCAAATAGACCGAATATTTGTTTGGAAACATAAATTTAACTCTTCCAAGTGCATTATCAGGCCCTGGATCTTGCACAATACGATAGGGTGAGGGTTTGTTTGTTCCTTCAAGCGCTAAAAGTTTTTGAATATTGGGTTTTACTTCTCTTCCTCTTTGATAGACTCTTAAATGAGCCATCTCAAAAAGATTTGGATATTGTTTTAAAGTAGGAATTAACTCTTTTTTAATTAAATTTTCTGGAACAGTCCATGTTGGATTAATAACGATATATTCGATGTAATCACTAAAAATTGGTGTTGGTGAGTCAAGTTTTCCAACAACTACTGGAGAAGAGAAAACTTCTTGTCCATTTTGATAAAAGCGCATCATAAATTCTGGAACATTAACTTCTACGTACGTTGGCTCAAATGAGTAAGGGTAGAGTTTGGTTTTATCTAAATTAATAATAATTTTTTTAATGTAATAAGATTTTGGTAAATTGATATATGCAATTAGTTTATTATCAATTGTTGTTTTAAGTGGTAAATTAAAGCTTTTCTCAAATTTTCTAATAGCTATATATAAATCTTTATCATACTTTCTATTAATGCTTCCATGTCTTGGAAAGTATCCCAAAACTAAAAGGCGCCTTTTTATTTCGTAAATTCTTTTGTCTCTATGTCCATATTGAATGAGTGGACCATATGGAACTTTTTTAAACTCGGGAATTTTTCTATAATATTGTAAAATGTCGATGTAAGATTTGTAACGATCGTGCAATCCTACGCTTTGTTGTAAAAGGGCGTTGACTCTTCCACTTTGAATAAAACGTAAAATAGTAGAAGCGCTTACCATCGCTTTTGGATGTATCTCCCAGACTGCATTTATATCGTAAGTTGTTTTTAAATTATTGAGTTTTTGCTTGACTAAATTCCAATCAACATCTCCTTGACGAATAAAACGAAGTAAAGCAATATAACCATCACTAATGAGAACATCAAGTTTTGCTTTTTGATATTCACTTAAACCTCCAGCATCTAAAAGGTAGAGGAGCTGAGTAATTTGAACTTGATGATAATTTTTGTTTTTGTAATTAAAATAGCCATTGCTTAGAGCATGCACTGCTTTTGATAGTTTAAGAGGGTGATTTAACCAAAGATATTGATGGTTATTAAGCGCATAGAGTTGTTTGACTAAAGCCTTTTCTTTTAAAGGCAAGGCATCAATGATTGCATTGGAGACATTGGCAAAAAGTGTTATAAGAGGTAGTATAAGTAAAATTATCTTTTTCATTGTTTACTCACTTAAATTGGCCATGTATTCAACAAAAAGATATTTATGATCTTTTGGCAGGGCATTAAAAACTTTTGTAGCAAGGCTTCTAATTTCCCATAATGCACTTTTAGCACTGCGAAGAGCCAAAAAGTTTTGTAAACTTCTTGCATTAATTGTCCAGGTTAGTTCTGTTTTATAGCACTCTGGCAAAGCATATTTTGCAATATCATTGCTAATGCCTTGCTTTAAAAGGGCTTGAAGGTTATTAAGCGCCATAATAGAAGCTTTATTTACCTCTTTATTTTCAGTTAAAACAATATATTTAGAAGCAGCTTCAAAATCATTTATATCAAATGGTTCAAGTTCTTTTAACTCTTTAAGAGTATAACGTGTAGATTTTACACTTAAGCTTGCCATACGATGTCTTGCTAACTCTTGCAAAAGTGCTCTTGAAATGCCTTGAATATAAAAGGTATAGACTAAATGTTCCAAAGTAGAAGCATGTTTATATTTATTTCCCACTCTATCAATTAAAGCTCTATCAACTTCGCCTCCATGATCGCTTTTATCAAAGCTTTGCCAACAAGTTCTAATAGCATGTGCACAAACTTCAAGCGGTGTATAGTGGAGCAATTTAACCTTCATTTACGCCCTTTGAGAAATTTTTGATAAAATTAGAAAAATTATAGCATAGTAATATTAATTAGTAAAAAAAGATTGCAAAAGGTTTATTAAATGTTGGCTTTTAGGCGTTTTTTCCCAATGAAAGAAGATTTTAGAGACCCTTTTAGCAGAGATAGAGATAGAATCATTCACTCAAGCTCTTTTAGGAGACTTGAATATAAAACGCAAGTTTTTATCAATCATGAAGGAGATTATTTTCGAACCAGGCTAACACACTCTTTAGAAGTTGCACAAATTGCAAGAACTTTGGCTAAAAATTTGGGACTATGTGAGAGTTTAAGCGAAGCAATAGCACTTAGTCACGATTTAGGGCATACTCCATTTGGGCATGTTGGAGGAGATGAACTTGATAGATTATTAAAAGAAGATGGATTTGAAAATGGCTTTGAACATAACTTTCAATCTTTTAGAGTTTTAACTACACTTGAGAAGCGCTACAAGGAGTATGATGGGCTCAATTTAACCTATGCAACGCTTGAGGGTATTTTAAAACACTCATACCCTTACAAAAAAAGTTTTTTCCCAGCTTGGATTCAAGAGGAGTTTTTTTTGGATTTTCATCCCTCTTTAGAGGCAATAGTAGTTGATTATTCTGATGCTATTGCTTATGTAAGCCACGATATAGATGATGGGATTAAGTATAACTTAATCTCTTTTGAAGATATCAAAGATGCTTCTCTTATTCAAAGAGCTAGGGAGTTGGTAAAAAAAGAGGGAGTTAAAGAGAATGAACATTTGTTCAGACATCGCTTGGTAGCGGCGCTTATTCATATTTTAGTTGAAGATTTTATAAATTACTCAAAAGATTTTGTACAAAATCTACCACAAAAAAAGTATTTGGTTAAAACTTTTAAAGCTGAAGAAAAACTTCCATTTGGTCATTCAAAAGTTATTGCCAAAGAGTTAAAATCTTTAAAAGCGCTTCTATATAAAAAGCTTTATCGCCACCATTTTATTGTCCAAAAGATACATGCTGGCAAAGAGTGTGTAAAGGCTTTATATAAAGCATTCATGAGTGAAGAAGCTCTTTTGCCAAAGCAATATCAAGAGCTTTTAGCAAAAAGAAAAAAACATAGAGTCATTGCAGATTTTATTGCATCAATGACAGATAGATATGCCATGAAGCTCTATCACGAGCTTTATGGCTTTAGACTTTAAAGCTTTTCTTTTGCTTTTTGTAAAGCTTCAATTACATCATCGATATTTTCTTTTGGAATATGCACTTTCCAATCTGGCTCATTATTTTCTTTATTTAAAAAAATACCAATACTTGCAACACTTGGGGTATCTTTTCCATATGGTTCTTCAATAATTCCAACTTCTATTTTTCCATTTTCAGTTCCACTTAATGGGAATTCGTTAATAACTTTTGAGAGTTTACTCATTTTTGCTCCTTTGATAATTGTAAAAATTTGATTATAATTATAACTAAAATTTTAATTTTTTGTATGCAATAAAGGTTGCAGGTGGAGATTGCAAATTCGTATGAGCTTTTACTCTTTTTAAAAGAACAAAATCTTTTAAAAGATAAACCAAAATATTGGTGGCCAAATGCTTTTAGTTTTGAAGTGGTCATTGGAGCAATTTTAACACAAAATACAAAATGGGAAAGAGTTGAAGTTGCACTCAATAATTTAAAAGAGTTTTTAGAGCTTGAGAAGTTTTTAAGCTTAAATGAGAGTGCTTTACAAGAGGCAATTAAAACAACAGGCTTTTATAGACAAAAGGCAAAAAACTTACTTTTATTAGCACAAAATATTAAAAATGAGTTTAATGATTTTGCAACCTTTCAAGAAGAAGTAGCAAGAGAGTGGCTTTTAGAGCAAAGAGGAATTGGCTTTGAGAGTGCAGATGCTATTTTATGTTATGCGTGCAAAAGAGAAGTTATGGTGGTTGATGCTTATACAAAACGGCTTTTAGCAAAGTTTGGGTATGAATTTGATGAGTATCATGCAATGCAAGAGTGGTTAAGTAGTGGAATTTATGAACATTGGGATAAAATAAAGAAGTTTTATGAAAATGATTTAAATTTAGCTTTTGCAAGGTTTCATGGTAAAATTGTGGAGTATATGAAATGAATATAGTTGAGTTTAAAGGGCAAAAAATTCCATATAAAATTAAGCGTAAAAAAATTAAAAATCTCTATTTAAGAGTCAAAGAAGACTTTGTAGAGATTAGTTGTTCAAATGATTTTAGTGAAGAGTTTATAAAAAGTTTTATTTTACAAAAAGCGCCAAAATTTATTGAGTCACTTAAACCAAAAGATTACTACTATTTTTTTGGTCAAAAAATAAAAGGTGAGATTGATAAAAATATCTATAAAGAGATTTTGCCAACAGTCATTTTTCCAATTATAGAAAAGTATTCAAAAAAGATGCAACTTATCCCAAGTAAAGTGAGTTTTCGTTTCAATTCAACAAGATGGGGAAGTTGTTCTTATAAAAATAGCCTAACTTTTAATAACTATTTAGCTAAACTACCAATAGAGTTAATTGAATATGTGGTAGCTCATGAGCTAGCACATATTAAACATAAAGATCACTCAAGCAAATTTTGGGCATTTTTGGCTCAATTTATGCCTGATTATAAAGAGCGTCGAAAGCGCTTGAGAGAATTTGAAAGGATCATATGAGTAGCTCTTTAATCTTTCTTATCTTTCTATTTTTATCTTTTTTGCTCCTTTATTTTGCTTATGGGTATGTTAGCTATCAAGCAAAAGCAGCTCATTTTAAAACACTTTATGAAAAAAGTAAACTCCTTTTAGAAAAAGCAAAAGAGCGTTTAGATGAAGAGATAAAGAAAAAAGAGTCTATAAAAAACTATGAGGAATTAAAAGAGTTACAAATAAAATATGAAACGCTTTTAAAAGAAAAAATTGAAAAAGAAAAAGAGTTAGAACAACTCAAAGTCAAACTTTTTGAATCTCAAGAGCAGTTAAAAGTGCAGTTAAAAGAGAGTTTTTCCACTTTAGCAAATGAGGTGTTGCAACAAAATAAAGAGCAGTTTGAAAAAGAGAGTCAAAGTAAATTAGAGCATCTTTTAAAGCCGCTTGAAGGGGAATTGAAAGAATTTAAAGAGTATCTTTTAAAAGTTACGAAAGAAGAGGCAAAAGAGTTAAGTGCCCTCCAAAATGAATTAAAAAATTTAAAAGAGTTAAACGAGACTCTTAGTAAAAAAACACAAGAGCTTAATGCTGCACTAACTGGCGATAATAAAACCCAAGGCATTTGGGGCGAGATTGTGTTAGAGCGCGTTTTAGAGCTTAGTGGTTTGAAAAAAAATAGAGAGTATCAAACAGAAGTAGTTTTGCGAAGTAGCGATGGTAAAATCTATCGACCAGACGTGATAGTTTATTTGCCAAATAATAGAGAAGTTATAATTGATGCAAAAACTTCTTTAGTTGCTTATAAACGTTATATTGAAGCTCAAGACAAAGAGCTTAAAGAGGGTTTTTTAAAAGCACATATCGCCTCAATTAAACGCCATATCGACAAGCTTTCAAGCAAACATTACGAAAATTTAGAAGGCATAAACTCTTTAGATTTTATTTTTATGTTTATTCCAATTGAGCAAGCCCTAACTTTGGCACTTGAAAAAGATAGTACACTTTTTGAGTATGCTTTTAAAAGAAGGGTTATTTTAGTCTCTCCCACTACGCTTCTTGTAGCATTAAGAGCTATTGAGAGCTCTTGGCGCTATGAATACCAGGCAAAAGCCATTCAAGAAGTTGTTAAAAACGCAGAAAATCTTTACGATAAGGTAAGAGGTTTTGTAGAGGATTTTCAAAAAGTTGGAAGCTCTCTTGATGCAGCACAACTAAGCTATGAAAATGCCTTTAAAAAATTAAGTAGTGGTAAAGGCAATATATTGCGTCAAATTGAAATGCTCAAAGAAAAAGCAAATATTAAACCTAAAAAAGAGCTTCCAAAAAATCTTATTCAAGATTAAGGCAAAATTACGCCTGGATGCTCTTTTAGAAACTTTTCTCTTCTTAAATGCACTTCTTTTATAAGCTCGGGCGTTACCATTTTAACTTTTGAAGAGCTATTTACACTATTTAGTTGATGCTCGTTCATAGCAATAGCTTTTTGATTGTTTGCACATCCTATAACAAAAATGAGTAAAAGAAATAAACTTATAATTATTTTCATTTTTCCTCCTTTAGGCAAAAGCAGGGGCGCAAAGCCCAATTAATCCTCCAAATAAGGCTCCCCAGACTACTAACCACTCTAAATGCTTTTTCATTAAGTTTTCAATAATATTGCGCACCTCTTTGGCTGAAAGCTCATCAAGGCGCTTTTGAATTATTATATCAATTTTTTTTAAAAAGTGTTCACTTATGTTGCTATTTGTTAATTGTTTTTGCACTTCTTCTTTAAAAGTAGAAGAGTTTGTAAGTTTCATTAGTGATTGCTTTAACTTGTTAATAAAGGGCTCTTTTAAGCCATTTAGAGTCTCTTCTCCTCCAAACATATTAATAAGTTGTCCAAATTTAGATTCCATTATGCCTTCTTTGAGTGCTTGAAAGACTTGTGAGTAATCAATCGTTTCAACTATTTTTGTAAAATCAATTTCTTTATATTCATTTTCTATAAAATGTTCAACCTTTTCCTTGGCAAAAAACTCTTTCATAATAAGCTCTTTAATAGCAGTTTTAAACTTTTGGAAATTAAGCTCAATTACCCCAGAACCATACAAAAAAGGGACTTTGTGAAAGAGCATATAAATTGCTAAATGATTGGTTAAAGCGCCTGAGAGTGCAAAAAGTGAGGCATAATAAAAATATTCTTTGAAAGGCTCTTGCAGAAAAAAAGAAGCAATTAAAATAATACTTGCTATGATATGCGTTAGCAAGCTCTTATTCATTAGTGCTCCTTATTAAAAAAATATTTTTGAGCTTCTTTTTTATCGTTAAATGGGGTAACTTCAAAAGTTTTATCTAAAATTTGAACTGTATAACTTTGATCCTTTTTAGATTTAGCATAAGTAATTGCAATTTTAGCTGCAAGCTCTAAGTCATTTTTTGAAGCATTTTTATAAATTAAAGAAACCGGACCCGTAATTGGAACGCGAAAATGCACATAATCGCTATTTTGAATCTTTAAGAGTGCTTCGTTATCTTCTTTGTGGCGACCAACTACAAGTTTTGCTCCATTAGGAAGTCTAAAGTGTCTGCCATATTTTAATAGCTCAATATCTTCAACCCCAAACTCTTCAAATTGAATAAATTCTTGCAATTTTTGACTAAATGATGGTTCGGTCAGCAAACAACCACCAGCTGGCGATTCATAATCTCTCCAGCCATATTGTTTGGCTAAGGCAAGTTGCCTTTCGCGGCTTCTTCCACTAATATCAAGCAGTTTTTCTCTATCAACCCATCCTTTAATCTCAGGTGTTGTAGGAGGCAAAAGTTTAGCACTCAGTGGGCGTAAAATAAGATTATCTTCATCTTGGGCTAACTTTTTTACTTTATCTAAGGCATCTCTTCTTTGGCTCATTGGGCGCTGTCCTACAACCTCACCCGTTACTAAAAAAGAAGCACCTAAATCTCTCATCAGTTTTTTAGCAATTTTAAACATATATCCATGACAATCAATACAAGGATTAAAATTTTTTCCATAGCCATAAACAGGGCTAAAAAGAATTTCTTGGATATATTCTTCTTTTACATCAATACTCATAAAAGAAGCCCCAGCCATTTTAGCTCGCTCTTTTAATTTTTCTAAAACATCTTTTCTTGAGCCAAAGCCAGTTACCACGTGCAGAGCAATTACCTCAATGTTTTGTTCGGTTATAAGCTTTATAGCAAGCATACTATCAAGTCCACCGCTAAAGAGTGAAATCGCTTTCATAAAGAACCAATTCTCCTTTTTGTAATCTTGGTAAAATATCTAATTTAATTTTTCGAATTAAAAAGCTTTTTTTCTTGTAATCCATCGTGCTATTTTGCGTTAATTTTCTTAACTTTTGCTTATAATACAAAATAAGCTCTTGTAAAATTTGCTTTTTTAATTCTGCTTCATTTAAAATTGGAATCTTCTCATCAATAGCAATTCCACGCAATATTGGATGGTCTAAATTGCCTTTTGCTAAGGCTTTGAAAGCATCTTCATATTCTCTTGCAAAATGAAAATCAAGATAATTTAGCACCTCATCTATGAGAGATGGTTTTTGCATAAGGGTTTTTAAAATACTCTCCCAAGCTATATCTTTTTTAACTTGCTTATTTTCAAAAGAGAGCTTGCCTTTTTGGGTAAAAAAAGCAGAAGAATAATCAAAAATTATGGCGGCTTTTTGCGCATAGGCTTCTTGAAGGATTGGATTTAGTGTTTTTAGATAGTTTTTTGCTTCAAGAAGAGCTTTTTGTTTTTGGTGTGGGTTGTTGAGGTTAAATTGTTCTTTAATCTTTTCTAAGACAAAAAGCACTAAATCTTGCCCACCTTTAAAAAGCTGATGCAGTGTTTGCAAATCGTTTTTTGCAACTAAATCGGCTGGATCAAGTCCACTTGGAAATAAGATTACCTTTCCTTCAAAACCGCTGCTACTTAAGATTTTTGCAGCTTTAAGCGCAGCATTAACTCCTGCACTATCGCCATCATAAGCTAAAGTAATTTTTGGTTCCCCTTTTTTTAGCAAGGGTAAATGTGAAGTTGTTAAAGCCGTTCCAAGCGTTGCAACGGCATTGGTAAAATTTGCTTGATGCAGCATTATAACATCCATATATCCTTCGCAAATAATAATTTCTTGCTCTTTATAGATACTCTCTTTTGCTAAGTGGTATCCATAGAGCACTCTTGATTTATCAAAGAGTTTTGTTTGAGGAGAGTTGATATATTTTGCCGGATGATTTGTTAGTGTTCTTCCTCCAAAACCAATCAAAGAGCCATAATTATTATAAATTGGAAATGTGATGCGCTCAACCAATCTTGCATAAAAGTTTTTATCTTCTCCTTGAGCTAGTATGCCAGCTTCATAGGCTTTTGGTAGAGGAATTTGGTGCGATTTTAAAAAAGCAAGGACTTCATGTGAGCTTGGTGTATAGCCAAGTTCAAATTTTTCGATGCTTTTTTGGTTAAGTCCCCTTTGTTTGAGATAAGTAAGGGCAATGTTGTTTTGTAAAAGGTTTTGCTTATACCAATGATTTAAAAGCTCTAAAATACGCTTATACTCCTCATAAGAACTTTTGCCCTTAATATAATGAAGTGAAATATTATACATTGAAGCAAGTTTTTCAATTGCTTCTGGATAGCTGAGTTTTTCGTATTCCATGACAAATTTTATTGCATCACCCCCAATACCGCATCCAAAGCAGTGGAAAATTTGTTTTTGAGGGCTTACAATAAAGCTTGGCGTTTTTTCGCTATGAAAAGGGCAATTTGTTTTATAGTTTGCTCCAGCTTTTTTTAGCTCTATATAATTTCCAATAACATCAACAATATCAATGGTGGCTTTTAATTTTTCTATTGAATTTTGATCAATCATAAAGCAATTATAACAAACTTTTATGCTATACTAAGAATAATAAAAGGAGGTTATTATGGATTTTTCAGATCTTTTAAAAATTGGAGCCCAGCTTATTCAAAATAATGATGACGATGCAACGACTAACATCGATTTAGAAAAAATTACATCGGCCCTTGGCTCTATTTTTGGTTCAAGTGAAGGTGGTTTGGATTTAAGCGCAATCATTGAAAAAGTAGCAGATGGTAACTTGGGTGATATTGTAAAATCGTGGATTGGAAGTGGAGAAAATGCTCCAATCGATCCAGAGAGTGTGAGCAATTTGCTTGGAAATGAAAAAATTGAAGCTTTTGCAAATGAACTTGGCGTAAGCGTTGAGAGTGCTAAAAAAGCATTAGCAGACGTATTGCCAGAAGTTGTTGATAAAGCAACGAATGAAGAGAGTTTAATAGGCGATTTACTCGATAAAGTTGGTGGAATTGAGGGAGCAATTAATTTAGCTTCTAATTTTTTTAAATAAGCGGTTTTACCGCTTTATAAACTGAATTTGGCAGAATACCAATTTTTGATATTCTGTCAAACTCAGTTTTAACAAGAGGTTAAAACGGAGTTTGATGTGGATAGATTTCTTCCTAATTATCATGATCCAATTGTTAGTATCTTATTACTGCTTGGGATAATTTTTATTGTTGCAGTGCTTTCTTACGTTTACTCCCTTTATCGCCAAGAGAAAAAGCAAAAAGAGCTTCTAAGTTTTATTAAAAATTTTGATTTGCAAGAGTGTTTGTTAGATACTAAAAATATGCCTTATGATGCATCGATGAAAAAACCGCTTTTTCTTTTGGCGACAGCCTATTTAAACAGTGGTGAATATAGCAAAAGTATCAACATCTATCTTTATTTGTTGCGTCATAGCAAAGATGACTCACTGCTTCTTTTTTTAGGTAAAGCCTATTTAAAAGCTGGTTTTTTAAAAAGAGCGTTAGAGGTTTTTTTAGAAATCGTTGCAAAACGCCCAAGAGATAAAGAAGCGCTTTATAAAATTGAATATATTTACGAAAAGCTTGGCAAATTAAAAGAAGCAAAAGAGGTCATTGAGGTTTTACAAGCTCAAGGTGAAGATGTAGAGAAGTTAAAAACGCATTTAGCTCTTTTAGAGGCAAAGTTTTTGCCTAATAAAGAAGCAATTTTAGAAGAGTTGCTCAAAAAAAGTTCATTGCGTTGGCCCATTTTACGAGAGTTTTTTTTGATCAATCCCCAAAAAGCGTTTACTTATTATAAAAATGAGGATTTTTTCTATTTAATGGATCTTTTTTATCACAATCATATTGAGTATGAGGCAATCAATGATGAAAATTTAAAAACACTTTTTTTCTTAAAAAATCAAAGCAAAGCGTTTAAAAAAAGCGATATTTTTGAATTAGAACTTTTAGCTTTGGCTAAGAGTGCTAAAAAAGATTTTAACGCTACTTTAGAATTTATCTACGTTTGCACTCATTGCAAGCGGCAATTTCCAATCTTTTTTAGCAGATGTTTAAACTGCAATAGGGTCTATAAATTACAAATAAAGGTGCAAATTGCAAGAGAAGAAAAAAGAAGTAACGATTTATTGTGACGGTTCAAGTCTTGGTAATCCAGGTCCTGGGGGTTGGGCTTGTATTTTAGATTATAAAGGGAAAAGAAAAGAGCTTTGTGGTTCAAGCAAGCAAGCTACCAATAACCAAATGGAGCTTATGGCAGTAATAGAAGGGCTTAAAGCCTTAAAAGAGCCATGCTCTGTTACAATAGTAACTGATAGCTCTTATGTGGCAAATGCAATAAATGAGTGGCTTGATAATTGGATTCAAAAAGATTTTAAAAAAGTAAAAAATAAAGAACTTTGGCAAGAGTTTGTCAATTTACGAAAAATTCATGATATTAAAGCTGTGTGGGTAAAGGGGCATAATGGACATAGCGAGAATGAACGATGTGATACTTTAGCAAGAGCACAAGCACAGCAGATAAAGGAGAGTTAATGCAAGATTTATCAAATTTGGAAAAAAATGTAGGATATCATTTTAAAAATAAGGATTTACTCATTGAAGCACTCACGCACAAAAGCTATAAAAAGTCTTATAATAACGAACGACTTGAGTTTTTGGGCGATGCGGTTTTGGATTTGATTGTGGGTGAATATCTTTTTAAAAAGTTTCCAAAAAGCGATGAAGGGAAACTCTCTAAAATTCGAGCAGCAATTGTAAATGAAAAGGGTTTTATGCGTTTAGCAAAAAGAATTCGTTTAGGAGAGTTTTTGTTTCTTTCTAATGCAGAAGAAAACAATAAGGGAAGAGAAAAAAGCTCTCTTTTATCAAATGCCTTTGAAGCACTTATTGGAGCTATCTATTTAGAAGCTGGACTTGAAAAGGCACGTGAAATTGCAATTGGATTGATTGAAAAAACCTATCCAAAAATTGATTTGCAAACACTTTGCAAAGATTATAAAACGGCTTTGCAAGAGTATACGCAAGCAATTTATGGCATTACACCAACTTATAAACTAATAAGTGCCAAAGGACCAGATCATGACAAAGAGTTTGAAGTGGCTTTGTTTTTAAGAGATGATCTTATTTCGACTGCAAAAGGCAAAAGTAAAAAAATGGCACAAAAAGAGGCAGCAAGAATTGCTTTAGAAAAATTGCAAAAGGAAGAAGATAATGAATAGTTTTGGCTTAAAATTTCGTTTTACAACCTTTGGTGAATCGCATGGCAAGGCAATTGGATGTATTGTTGATGGAGTGCCAGCTGGCTTAAAAATAGATGAGAGCTTTATTCAAAGTGAGCTTGATAGAAGACGTCCAGGGCAAAGTAAATTTACCACCCAAAGAAAAGAAGCCGATAGAGTAGAGATTTTATCTGGAGTTTTTGAAGGAATAAGCACTGGAACTCCTATTACAATGATTATTTTTAACAAAGATCAAAAAAGCAAAGATTATAGCAATGTTAAAGAGCTTTTTCGTCCAGGGCATGCAGATTTTACCTATTGGCACAAATATGGAATAAGAGATTATAGAGGAGGGGGGAGAAGCTCTGCAAGAGAGACCGCTGCAAGAGTCGCTGCTGGAGCAATTGCTAAATTGATGCTAAAAGAGCTTGGTATAGAAATTAAAGCGGGCATTTATGAAATTGATGGCATAGCGGCTCAAAAAATTGATTTTGACTTTGCTAAAGAAAGTATTATTAATTCGCTTGATAAAGAGGTAGAAGCTAAACAAATTGCCGCAATTGAAGATGCGAAAAATGCACACGATTCAGTTGGTGGAGCAGTTTTAGTCAAAGCTTTTAATGTTCCAGTTGGACTTGGTGAGCCAATTTATTATAAGCTTGATAGCAAGTTAGCTGAAGCGATGATGAGTATTAATGCAGTAAAGGCTGTTGAAATTGGAGATGGCATTAGTGCTTGTAAAATGAGAGGAAGTCAAAATAATGATGCAATTACTTTAAATGGCTTTGAGAGCAATCATAGTGGTGGGATTTTAGGAGGAATTAGTAATGGAGAAGAACTTAGTTTAAAAGTTTGGTTTAAACCAACGCCTTCTATTTTTCAAGAGCAAAAAACAATAACAATTAATAACGAAGAAGTAACTTTTAAACTTAAAGGGCGTCATGATCCTTGCGTTGCAATTAGGGGAGTTATTGTGGCTGAAGCGATGATGGCTTTGGTTCTTGCTGATATGATACTTTTAAATATGGGTGCAAAAATGGAATATTTAAAAAAGATATATCAATAAACCACTTAAGCACAAATTTGCTACTATTGCAACAAAAAAAGGTTATGCATGCAAAAAATTAAAAATATTGCAGTAATTGCTCATGTTGACCATGGCAAAACTACACTTGTTGATGAACTTTTAAAACAAAGCGGCACTTTTGCTGCACACAAAGAAATAGGCGAGAGGGTTTTAGATAGTAACGATTTAGAAAAAGAAAGAGGCATTACAATTCTTTCAAAAAATACTGCTATTAAATATAAAGATCATAAAATCAATATAATTGATACTCCAGGACATGCCGATTTTGGTGGTGAAGTTGAGCGTGTTTTAAAGATGGTTGATGGAGTGCTTTTGCTTGTAGATGCGCAAGAAGGAGTGATGCCGCAAACCAAATTTGTTTTGAAAAAAGCAATTAATTTGGGGCTTGTTCCAATTGTTGTAATTAATAAAATTGATAAAATTGGAGCCGAGCCTGATAGAGTAGTAGATGAGGTTTTTGATTTGCTTGTTGCATTAGATGCAAATGAAGAGCAGCTTGAATTTCCAGTACTTTATGCTGCAGCAAGAGATGGTTATGCTAAGTGGAATTTAGAAGATGAAAACAAAGATTTAACACCACTTTTTGAAGCTATTTTAGAGTACGTTCCCTATCCAAGCGGTTCAAAAGAAAACCCTACCCAAGCACAAGTTTTTACACTTGATAGCGATAATTTTGTTGGGCGCATTGGAATTGCAAGAGTTTTTAATGGAACAATTAAAAAAGGAGATGAATATTATCTTTTAAAAGCCAATGGAAGTAAGGTTAAATCAAGAGTTAGTAAACTAATTGGCTTTATTGGACTTGAAAAAGAAGAGATTGAAGAAGCAGAAGCTGGAGATATTGTAGCAATTGCTGGATTTAGTGATATTGATGTTGGAGATACAATTGCAGATTTAAATGAGCCAAAAGCGCTTGATCCATTGCATGTAGAAGAGCCTACACTTTCAGTTATTTTTAGTGTTAATGATGGACCACTCTCTGGAACTGAAGGTGAGCATGTAACTTCTAATAAATTAAAAGAGCGGCTTGAGAGAGAGCTTGAGACAAATATTGCAATGAAGATGGAAGTGCTTGGTGAGGCAAGTTTTAAAGTAAGTGGAAGGGGAGAATTGCAAATTTCAATTTTGGCTGAGAATATGCGAAGAGAGGGGTATGAGTTTTTATTGGCGCGTCCAGAAGTAATTATAAAAGAAGAAAACGGTGTAAAATTAGAGCCATTTGAATTATTGGTTATTGATGTGCCAGAGCAATATCAAGGCGTAGTGATTGAAAAGCTTGGTAAACGAAAAGCAACGATGACCTCATTAACCCCGATGCCAGATGGCAGTGTAAGGCTTGAATTTGAAATTCCAGCAAGAGGACTTATTGGCTTTAGAAGCGAATTTTTAACTGATACAAAAGGTGAAGGTATTATGAACCACTCCTTTTTAGAGTATCGCCCATATAGCGGAAGTGTGGAGCATAGAACCCAAGGTGCGCTTGTTTCGATGGATGATGGAGAAGCTGTAGCGTATGCTCTGTTTAACTTGCAAAATAGAGGCGAGCTTTTTATAAAACCACAAGATAAAGTTTATAATGGAATGGTAATTGGTGAACATAGCCGCCCAGGAGATTTAGAAGTAAATCCACTCAAAGCTAAACATTTAACCAATATGAGAGCAGCAGGAGCTGATGAAGCAATTAAATTAGTGCCGCCACGCGAACTTGCACTTGAGAGTGCACTTGAGTGGATAGAAGATGATGAGCTTGTAGAAGTAACACCAAAAAATATTCGAATTAGAAAAAAATATCTTGACCCAGCACTTAGAAGAAAAGCTGCAAGAGAGAAAAAAGGAAAGTAGCCCCATTTTATCTTAAACTTTCCTTACCTTTATCAATAAAAATTACATTTTAATGATAAAAATCTTCAAAAATATCTAAAATAGCCCCCTTTTTTCGTTGTGAAAAAATGTAACAAGTATTATAAAAATTGTGTAAAATAAGTGTTATTGTAAAATGTTATGCTATACTTATAATGTTCTTATAGAACAAAGGAGTATTATGGATAAAGAAAAAATAAAAATTTTTTTAGATGAGATGTTTCAAAACCCAGAGCTTTTTATACAAATTCATGGCATAAGTAAAGCAATTGATCCAAAATATATGTTAATTGCTGATTTGCTCAGTGAAGAGATTGAAAAATTAACGACTCTTATATGTGCAAATTTATCTTCTCAACAAAGCTCGATGCTATCAAGCAGATTTTAGTTGCTTGATAGCATTTTTTCTACGATAATTGAACTTATAATTGAAAAAATCACGTAACTTGCAAAAAGATAAGTTCCACTTAAAATTTGTGAATAGCTATTTTGGCTACTTCCAGCTCCAATATAAACAAGTAAAAGTGCGACAACAAACACATCAAGCATAGACCATTTCCCAAGATGTTTAAAAAGAGCAAGTAACTTTTTAGCTACGTTAAACTCTTTGAGATATAAAATTAAAAGCATTGTAAGTGTTTTTATAAAAGGAACGACGATAGAAAAGAGTAAAATAATAAGTCCAACTGGATAATTACCACTTTCTAAAAGATGCAAAATTGAACCAAGAATTGTTTTTGATTCAAAACTTAAAACTACATCTCCTAAAACTTTAACGTTTTTATGAATGACAATTAATAAAATTGGTGTCATAATTCCAAAAAAGAGCATAATTAATGAATTTATTGTAATAGTTAAAACATAATAAAATTTTGGTAAAAGAAAAAATAAGAGTAATATAAAAAGATTAACCCCTAAAAAGTAGTATAAAAGTTTTTTTTCTTTTGCTTTAAGAGTATCAATTTTTACTTGAAGTTGTAAGAGTTTTTCTTTTGTTTTGTTTTTTTCTTTAACGAGTCCAAAGCTAAGAGAGCTTAAAAATGCTTTTGTTTGAATTTTTAAGAGTTCGTCTATGTCGCTTTTGATGGAGTAATAGGCTCTATTGGCTTTATCTAATGCTTTTTCATTTTGATAGATTTCGAAACTAATAAAGCTTTCGCTCACAATTGCAATAATGGTTACTAAAATAAAAACTATTTTTTTCATATAACACATTATAATAAAATTTGTTTAAGTTTGCTAAAGTCATTACTTATTGCAATTGGATGATACTCTTGCAAATTTTCATTGTTATAGCCGTAACTTAGAGCAATTGATTTTATATTAGCATTTTTAGCAGCAAGCAAATCATTTTTTGAATCACCAATCATAAAAGAGTTTTTTGGAGTTGTTTGAGCTTTTTCGCAAGCAAAGAAAAGCATAGCTGGATCTGGTTTTTTGGGTAAATTTTCATTTGCTCCTACAAAAAAATCAAAATATTTATCAAGTTCAAAAGCACTTAATATTGTTTGGACAAATTGATGCGGCTTATTAGTAACAACACACATTTTGTAATAAGGCAAAAGTGCTTGCAAAGTAGAATGAACATTATCAAAAACTTTAGCATCTTTGGTTAAATTTTTGCCATAATAATCTAAAAAGATTTGATGGGCTTTTTCAAAGAGTTCTTTATCAATTTCTGTTTCATTTACATCTTTTTTATTAAGCAAAGCTCGTAAAACAAGCATTTTTGAGCCATTGCCAATAAACTCTTTAACTTTTGAAAGCGATAGTGGCTCTTTGCCTAAACTTTGGAGCATAAAATTGATAGCATTTGTAAGGCTTGGGGCAGAATCAATCAATGTTCCATCCATATCAAAAATTAAGAGTTTATTTTTCTTCATCTCTTTTCCTTGCGAAATTTTGTTACAATTATGCAAAAAATAACTTAAAGGAATCAAAATGAGTGACCAAGAGATTATTAAAAGCTTTTATTTTCGACATGCTTGCAAAATTTTTGATAAAAATAAAAAAATTCCGCAAGAAAAGTTTGCAATTATTTTAGAAGCAGCGCGCCTTTCGCCAAGCTCTTTTGGTTTTGAGCCTTGGCATTTTTTGGTAGTCAATGATATGCAAAAAAGAGAAAAACTCTTAAGCGTTACTTGGGGAGCGCAAAATATTTTACCAACAGCAAGCCATTATGTTATTATTTTAGCACGCAAAAAGCCAAGTTTGCTTTATAATAGCAACTATATTACTCATATGCTTTATGACGTGCACGGCTTTACGAAAGAAAAAGGTGAAGCAAGAAGAGCGAAATATAAAAAGTTTCAAGAAGAAGATTTTAAATTGCTTGAGAGTGAAAGAGCCATTTTTGATTGGGCTTGTAAGCAATGTTACATTGCACTTGCTAATATGATGAGTGTTGCAGCAATGCTTAAGATTGATTCATGTGCCGTTGAAGGCTTTGAGATGGAAAAAATTGAGCAAATTATGCAAGATGAGTTTAGTGTTGATACAAAGCTTTTTGGAGTTGCAGTTATGGCTGGATTTGGTTATCGACTCAAAGAACCGCCTAAAAAAACACGCCAAAAGTTAAAAGATATTGTCACATTTTTAGAATAGCTCATAAAAAAATGGTATAATAATTATAATAAAGTTTAAAGTTAGGTAAATGAAGCAAAATTTGAAAGAAAAACTTTTTTTCTTTTTATTTGGCACAAGTGAGCCTCATTTTAAAAGCTATTTAAAGCGTATTTTTAAAGATGAGGTGATTGATCATCCAATTAAAATTGATACTATTTCAATTATCTTTTTTTTAGGAAGGTGGCTTCCTTTTTCTATTGCCATTGGTATTACGACTGGAATTATTGCTTCGCTGGTTGATTTATTGGTTGTAAATATTCATAAAGTCCTAAGTAGTGAGATTATTTTACTTTTTATCTATCCAGTAATTGTTGCAATTATTACTGGTTATGCCATTAAAAAAGAGCGCGAAATAGGTGGACCTGGAATTGGTTTTTCAATTTTACATTTAAAATCAAAGCGATATTTAAAACTCAAAGCTCTCTTTCTAAAGCTTGTTGTCTCTATTTTAACGCTTTCAGGCGGATTTATTGCAGGACGTGAAGGACCTTCGTTTTATCTTGGGGTTGGAATTGGAGAGTGGGTTGGCAAAGCCTATGGTTTTGGTAAACGCTTTAAGAGCATGTTAGGACTTATTGGAGCAGGAGCTTTTACTGGAGCACTTTTGAAAGCGCCTCTTGGAAGTTCTATTTTTGCCATGGAGCTTGAAAATACTTATGACTTTAATTATCGCCCATTTATTCCAATGATTGTTGCCTCAATTGTTAGTTATTTAACCTTTTCTTTTTTTCGAGGCAATCACGCTTTTATTATGCTTCATACTAAAGCCATTTGGAATTTGCCAAGTATTCCTTATATCATTGCGATGGGATTTGTAATTGCAATTGTTATTTATATTTATACAATTGTTTTTCATTTATTAAGAAAAGTAGCATTTGTATTTGAAGTGAAAAAAAGAGCATTTATTGGAACATTACTTTCTATTCCATTTTTATATTTTCTTTATATTTATACAAACGATGTAGATTTATTGGCTGCACCGGTGCATATGAAAATTCTCTCAAACTTAGCTCAAAGTCAATTTAGTATCTCAGCAGATTTTGTTATTATTTTATGCACCATCATTATAACCTCTTTAACGCTTGGTTTTGGCATAGTTGGAGGGCTTATTTTACCTGTTTTAATTATTGGAGCAGCTCTTGGCAATATCTTTGGGCATATTTTTCCAAATGAGCTTGTAATGTTTACGCTTGCTGGGATGGGTGCTGCTTTAGCTGCAGCTGCAAAGACTCCACTTGCTGCAATTGTCATGATTACTGAAATGAGTCATGATGATGTAGTTATTCCAATGACTGCAGCTGTTATTACAAGTTATTTGAGTAGTTTTGGTTATAGTATGTATCTTGGGCAAGAAAATATCTTTAAAGGAAGTTTAAAAGATTTTCGCTCCTATCGAGTTAAAAAAATAAAAGATTATGAATGAAATTTGAAGATTTAAAACACTTTTTTATTATTCCAATAATTATTGGAATAATTGGTGGAGCTTCGGCTCTTTTGTTTCGTAGGGTAATTGATTTATTTGCTTATATTCATAATTTATTAAATGTTGACCATTGGCAATATTTTCATTTAATTACAATGCCACTCATTTTTTTCTTTTCTCATATTTTAATTACAAAAATGCTTAAAAATCCATCCAATGTTACCATTGAAGAGATTGCTAAGAAAATTTCTTTAATGGTTGGAAAGTTTTCACTACTTAAAGGCTTTTTGGTTTTATTAATTACTTCTATTAGTATTGGATTTGGAGTGCCAGTTGGTAGGGAAGGTCCAATTGCAAAGTTGGGAGGTTTATTTAGCGAAGTTTTTATTAAGTTATTTAAAATTGAGCGAATTAATATTCCAATCTATCTAAGCGCTGGGGTCTCTTCGGCAATTTCGGCTACTTTTAACGCTCCAATTGCTGGTATTTTTTTTGGAATAGAAATAATTATTGGAAAAATTAATTCATATATTGTTATTCCTCTTATTGTTGCAAGCGTTACGGCAACCCTTTTTGCAAGAGAATATATTGGCTATTATACTGCTTTTTATGTTCCACATTTACACTATAATGATGAATATTTTTGGTTTATTCCTTTAGGAGCACTTTTTTTTACTATTATAGCACTTTTTTTAAAACTTTCTTTTAGAAAACTTCGCCAAGCAAGGGCAAAGTTTAGAAAAGTGTGGCGCTATATTGTCATTTTTATGGGGCTTTTTGTTGGAATTATTATAACGTTGGTTCCAGAAGCAAGAGGGGTAGGGTATGAGTTTGTCTCAAGATTATTTAATAACGAATTTTACTCTTATCATGCTCTTTTAATTGCAGTGGCAAAATTTTTAGCAGTTGCATTAAGTATTGGTAGTGGGCTCTTTGGTGGAGTGATGTCTCCATCTATTTTTTTGGGAGCTTTTAGCGGCTATTGGTTTGGAAGTGAGTTTGCTTCGTTTGGTTTTGATCCAAGAGTCTTTGCACTTATTGGAAGTGCGGCTGTACTTGCTGGAATTTCAAAAGCTCCAATGAGAAGCTCAATTATTATCACTGAGTTAACACATTCATATCAACTGCTTTTGCCCATATTACTCTCAAGTGCAATTTCAGTTTTTTTCCTCTCACGCTTAGAGCCAGGAAGCTATTTTAAAAGAGCGCTTTTACAAAAAGGAATTGATGTTGATGATATCTCAATTCGCAAATACTTGCAAGAGTGTGATGTAACGAGATTTATTTATAAAGTTCCAACACTAAAAGAAAATGATTTTATTGAAAAGGCTGCCAAGATTTTTCGAAAAAAATACTTTTTTTATCTGCCAGTTGTTGATGAAAAGGATATTTTAATTGGAATTGTCTCTTTGCGAGATATCAGAAAAAGAGCTTTAATAATGAGTAAAAAGAAGCTTTTAGTCAAAGATATAATGAGTAAAAAGCCATTTGTTATTCATAAAAATTCAAGCAATGATGATATTTTTAAAGCAATTAGTATTTTAAATGTAACGCAAATTCCTTTTGTAGATGAAGAGGGCAAGTATGTAGGAATGCTTGATTTAAATCGCTTTTTAAAAGAGCTCTCACTTTGTAAGCTTGATTATAAAATTAGATAAATGGGTTATAATAGAAGAAAAAAGAAACGCTGAAAGAGGTAATAAATATTGCTCAATATTTATAAATTATTTTGCTACAAACTCTTGCTCTAAAATTTTCTCTTTATCATAAAAAACTTCGCATCTAAAAATATCACCTCTTTTGTAATTGCCAACACCCTTTGGTGTGCCACTCATTATAATATCATAGTCTTGAAGAGTTTGAAAGCTTTGAATCTCTTGCAAAATCTCTTTTGGTTTATAAATCATTAAATCATAATTGCCTTCTTGCACTAAAGTATCATTAATAAAAAGTTTAAAAGAAAGTTTTTTTATATCACCATCAAATGCAATAAACTTGCTAAAAACAGCAGAATTATCAAATGCTTTGGCTCTCTCCCAAGGTAAACCATTTTTTTTGGCTTCTTCTTGCTCTTTTGCATTGGTTAAATCAAGCCCAAAGCCAACTCCTGCAATTTGCTTATTTTTTATTAAAAAGCAAAGCTCCCCTTCAAAACGCACAAAATCATTAAAATAGAAAAGCTTATTTGATATAGCACTATTTGGCTTATTAAAAAGCACCATTTTTTTAGGAATTTTGTTATTAAGCTCTTTAATATGCTCGACATAATTTCTTCCAACACATATAATTTTTGAAGGAGTGACACAATTTTTTTCAAAAAGGATTTGTTTCATAATTTTCCTTTTAACAATTTTTAGTATTATATGAAAAAAAAGATAAAAAGGATTTTTTATGCCTTTACTTGATAGCTTTTTAGTTGATCATACCAAAATGCAAGCTCCTGCTGTGCGCCTTGCAAAAAGAATGCAAACACCATGCTCTGATGCTATAACAGTTTTTGATTTGCGCTTTTGCAAACCAAATCAAGAGATTATGAGTCAAGAAGGAACGCACACTTTAGAGCATCTTTTTGCTGGTTTTATGAGAGAGCATTTAAATAGCGATAGTGTTGAAATTATTGATATCTCTCCTATGGGGTGTCGGACCGGTTTTTATATGAGTGTTATTGGAAGCCCAAGTGAGCAAGAAGTTGCAAAAGCGTGGGAAGCTTCGATGAGAGATATATTAAATGTAAAAAGCGAAGAAGATATTCCAGAACTTAATATTTATCAATGTGGCACTTGTAAGATGCACTCATTAAAAGATGCTAAAGCAATAGCAAAAAGTGTGCTTGATAGAGGTATTGGGATAATGGATAATGAAGCACTAAAACTTGATTTAGAAAAGTTAAACAAGGAGAAAAACGTATGTATATAGCAATTCCAGTTAAAAGTGAAGATGGAATTAATTCTCAAATAGCTCCAATGAACGAAGCCTCTTTTTGGGCAATTATTGAATTTGATGAAGGTGTTATTAAAAATATTCATTTTGCTCCCTCTTGGCAAGAAAGTGGAGTTGATTGGCTTGATTTTGTTATTTTAGAAAATAAATTTGAAAACTATTTAGATTTTTTAAATGAAGGTTATATGGTTTTAGTTAGACGCAAAGATCAAGAAAGCATTGAAGAGCTTATTGAAGCTTTTAAATTTAAAGAGCTTGATGAAGCAGGACTTTGATGTTTGAGCAATTTTATAATCTTGAAAAAAGAGCTCAAAAAGAGCTTATTCAAACAAAAGATGGCTCATATACTCTTTATTCAAGAGAGTTTGATGAATGTTATCATAGTACCAACGATGGTGCGTTTAATGAGAGTTTATATAAACATGTTATACCAGCTTTTTCTTTTTTTAAAGATAAAGAAAAACTCACAATTTTAGATATTTGTTTTGGGCTTGGGTTTAATACTTTAGCAACACTTTTTTATATCAGACAAAACAATTTATCAAAAAAACTTCATATTATTTCGCCAGAGTTAGATAAAGAGCTTGTGCAAGGGCTTAGTAACTTTAGCTATCCAAAAGAGTTTACTCCCTTTAAAAACATTATTCATAGTTTAAGCGAAAACTTTTTTTACGAAGATGAATCTCTTAAAATAGAAATTTTACTTGGTGATGCAAGAGAAGAGATAAAAAAAATTGATACTACCTTTGATATTATCTATCAAGATGCTTTTAGCCCTAAAAAAAATCCTACTCTATGGACAAAAGAGTGGTTTAGCCAAATAAGAAAAAGAGTGCATCAAAACTCAATTTTAACAACTTATTCAGTTGCAACTTCTATTCGATTAAGTTTATATGAAAATGGTTTTAGCATTTATGAGATAGAAAATGAAAAGACAAGAAAAGCAACAATAGCCAGTTTAAATGATGCTTTGCCTTTAAAAAAGGTAGATATTAAGTTAAAAAAACAAAGAAATCCAAAAGCTAAAGCATTAAGCGATAAAGATTTGATTGAAAAGGATAACTATGCGACTTGATGATGAACAAGAGAGCCTAAATGTTGAAGATAGAAGAGGTGAGCGCGGTGGTTTTGGAGGATTTGTTGGTGGAGGCAATATTGGAAGGCTTCTATTTTTATGGCCTTTGATTCGTCCATTGCTTCGCACAAAAATTGGCTGGGTTATTATAATTATTGGTGCACTTTTTTACTTTGGCAATCCTTTAGCTCTTTTTAGTGGAAAAAGCTCCCATAAAGTTGCAAGAAATGATGATGCAAATGCTATTTTTATTAAAAAAGTATTGCGAACAACTGAGCGGGTTTGGAGCAATCTTTTACCAAAGTATAGCTATAGATATAGTAATCCAGTTTTAGTTTTATATCGAGGACATACGCGTAGTGGATGTGGATATGCAAGTGCACAAATGGGACCTTTTTATTGCCCAATGGATCAAAAGATATATCTTGATTTAAACTTTTTTGATGAGCTTTCAAATAATTTACATGCAGGTGGCGATTTTGCAAGAGCTTATGTTTTAGCCCATGAAGTGGGGCATCATGTGCAAAATATTTTAGGGATATTAAGCAAAATTCATCGTTTGCAACAGCAAGCTATGCAAATGGGTAATAAAGTAAGAGCAAATCATTTACAAATTCCAGTAGAATTGCAAGCTGATTGTTTAGCTGGAGTTTGGGCTCACTATGTGCAAAGTCGTTTAGAGCCAGGAGACATCAAAGAAGCTATTAATGCGGCTTCTCAAATTGGTGATGATGTATTACAAAAACGCTCACAAGGCTATGTTGTGCCAGATAGTTTTACGCATGGAACATCAAGAGAAAGAGTCTATTGGTTTGAAGTGGGATTTAAAAGTGGCGATATAAGAGCTTGCAATACTTTTAGATAGCAAAAGCCCTTACATTGGGCTTTTGAATAGTGTTGAAAAAAGTAACATCAATTTTTGCTTCTTTGTTTTTGAATGTCTCCATATTATCTAAATAAATTTGGATTATCTCATAATTTGTTCTTATAAATATGTTAACAAAATGTAAAAACTGAAAAAAATTATTTCTTTTTATTGACTTTTTTATAAATAAAGTGCTATTATATGAATGGGGGGGTTGAGATGTGAAAGAGGCAAAAAATGGGATTATTTTTTAACTTTTTATCTTTTAAAAGAAAAGATGCGGTTAAAGAAAAAATTAAAAAAGCAACCACCCTTTTGAAGGAAAAAAAATTTTTGCAAGCTGAACAAGCTTATACTGAATTGTTAAATGAAATTAAAGAAGATAGAAACTATCTTGAAGAGTATGCCCTTATTCTTAATAATTTAGTTGTAATTAAACATGCATTGGGTGAAGATGTAACTAAACTTTATAAAGAACTTTTTTCAATTCGTATGCAATTAGTTGAGAAAGATAGTGCATATTTTGGAGTTGATTATATTTATACCCTTTTAATGGGAGTAGAGTGGTTTAATGAACCAAAAGAGAATCTTTTAAGAGCAAAAAGTGCTTTAAAAGATTACAAAAATTTTGCATTTTATAAAGATGCAATGAAAAAAATTGATGAGCTTTTGGCAAAGCATCAAAGTTAATGCTTTGCCGCAAACTCTATTGCATTAATATAACTTCTTAAAGAGAGCTTTTTATTCTTCTTATACGCAATATCAAATCCTGTTCCATGATCAACTGAAGTTCGTAAAATTGGAAGATTAAGTGATACATTAATTGCTTCTTCAAAATAGAGTGCTTTAAGAGGAGCTAAACCTTGATCGTGATAGATTGCAACAAAATATGTAAACTTTTTTCTCATTGCAGGAGTAAAGGCAACATCTGGCACGATGGGACCAATGAAGCGCTTAAATTTGAGCTTTTTATTAGCTTTTTTAATGGCTTTAGCAATAGTTTTTTCTTCATTACCAAGCACACCTCCATCGCCAGCGTGAGGATTAAGTCCAAGCACTGCAATTTCTTTGTTTGTTTGTAAGGAGTTATCTAAATCAAAAAGAAATTTTGTTAGTTTTTTCTTTTTAATTTGTTTTGGAACCTCTTTTAAAGGAATATGTTCGGTATATAAAGC
>JALVTH010000078.1 GCA_027036015.1 Campylobacteraceae bacterium | reverse complement strand
TTTTTGTTTTTTATGGTAGAATTTGAGGCGCAAGATTGTAAAAACAAAATAATAAATAACAAAAATAGGCATTTTTGCATTTCAAAGCCTTTTTTGGAAAAAATTATAACATATTTCATAATTTTTTCCTATTAGTATTTTTTTTTGTTATAATTTATAAAAAATAAAAAGGTAGAATGGATGAATTTAAAAAGACTTTTTATACTTTTTTTTCCTTTTATACTTTTTGCAGAAGGCCCAGTTAATACGCCAGAAATTACCATTCCTTCATCTAAAACAGTCACCGAAGGCAATTCTGGCTCAAAAAATGTATCCATATATATAAAAATTGATGAATGTCCTCAAAAAGCAGATATTAAATTAAAATATTATACAAAAGATGGTAGTGCAACCATAGATGATCATGATTATAAAGCAAAAAGTGGAACGATAGTTTTTAAAAAGAAAAATTGTACTAAAAATAAATCCATAACGCTAACTATTTATGGTGATACGAAAGTTGAAGATAAAGAAAAATTTTATTTTAAAATTGCAGATAATGGAACCGATTCTGCTCAACCATACACGACTAAAAGAACCTCTACAAAAATTTACATTAACAATGATGACTCGCAAGAACCTAAAGAAATTGATTTAGGAATTTACAAAGAAGGTTCAGTTACTGGAGCTCATCCAAATGAAGAGTTTTTTTATAATTTATGGCTTTGGTCAAATGAACCAGGAAATGATAAAATCGTTGTAAAAGATAAACTTCCAAAAAATCTAAAATTTGTTCGATTAGAATATAATCACGACGATTTTAGTTGCTCAAAAAGTGGGAAAACAATAATATGTAACTCTAAAAAAGAGATTAAAGATATTGATACCGATACTCCAATTACAATTTATGTTAAAGGAAAACGAACCTCAAGGAAATATTATACTAACAAATCAGAAATTCATCCAAAAACATTACAAGAAAGTGACGACAGCGATAACTATTCTAATGCAAAAGTTAGAGCTCTTAAACCTGGAGAAAAAGATGAAGTAAACATTGAAAAAAGTATAAAAAATCCAAAAAAGTTTTATAGTGTCGGAGACATTATTACTTTTAGAATAAAAGTTACTAATATTGGAATAAAGAAAAAAATTGAATTACGAGATTTTATTCCTTATAATCGCGGTAATTATGCCGATACAACTGGATATGCTTTTAGAATAAAATCTTTTAGTGTTACTTCAAATGCTACTTGTGAAGTAGATCATGAAGAACCAGGAAAATTAGACGTTTTTTATTGCCTCTCAAATAAAGAATTTAAAGACCAAGAAAGTTTTACTGCTTATTTAACAGTAGAATTACTAAAAAGAGGAAAATTATGTAACACAGCTCATGCATATGACTATCCTTACATCTGGAAAAATAGTGATGAAGTTTGCTTACAAAGCTTTGGTAACTCTGCACCCTATCTTAGAAAAAAAATTCCAAATCAAACAAGATATATTTATAGTAATATAAGAACAGTCCGATTAAATAATTACTTTAAAGATAGAGATAAAGATCCTCTAACCTTTAGTGTTAGTGGATTACCTCCTGGTGTTCATTTTGATGGAAAAGATAAAATTTATGGACAAGTGACAAAGCTTGGCACTTACACAATTTCAGTTACAGCAATCGATTCTTTTGGAGCATCAACTTCGACTACTTTTAAAATTACGGTTAAACCAAGAAAGTGCGACGCTAGATATGATCGATATAATATTAACTTAAATGAAACACTCAAAGACAATGTTTTAGAAAATGATAGAGGAAGCAAAATTAAAGTTATTTCTCATACCAATCCAAAACATGGAACATTACAAATTAAAGAAAATGGTGACTTTATTTATACTCCAAATTATAACTATTCTGGAAAAGATTATTTCAAATATACTATTAAAGATGAATTTAATCAAACAGACACTACAAGTGTTCAAATTAAAATTGCAACACATTATCACGCAAGTTATACGGAATTTAAAATAATTAATCCTCCCGATACAAGAAATGTTGTAGGAAATTATCAAATCGTAGGAAATACAGTAACATGTATAACTGATAGCAAAAATAAATTTGGAGCAAAATGCGTTGATAATAAAAATTTTAACAACAATAATTATATGGTGCGTTATATTGATATTGATAAAAACGATACAACCTGGAATTCAAGCTCTTCGAACTTAATTTTACCCGACTTTTTTAATGAAGATGCCAATGATTCTATTCTATGGGCTGGATTATTTTGGCAAGGAAGTGTTAATAACTTTTATAAAGAAGATAACATTCAACGAAGAGCCTATTTAAAAAATGGAAAAATTACTTATACCTATATTGATGAAAACTCTCCAGACATAGAAATCCCAAAAAGTGGTGCCGATCAAATTTTATTAAAAGTAGATAGCAGTTCTTATATCCCTATTAAAGCTTCTGAACTCTATTATGATAAAGCATTTGGCTCAAAGGGAGGATATTACGCAGCTTATGCTAATATCACAAACTTTCTTCGTGCATTGCATCTTAAGCAAGGAAAACACACCTTTATGGTAGCAAATATTGTAACCAATGAAGGTAAAGAGACTGAAATTGGAGATTATGCCGGATGGTCAATTGTTGTTATTTATAGAGAAAAGATTTTTCAAGCAAAACCTAAAAATATTTCAATTTATGGAGGATATATTGCTCTTGGAGAAGGAAATGAAAATGCTTTAATTAAAATAAAAGGCTTTAGACTTCCAAAATATGGAAAAATTAATGCAACATTAGCCTCTTTTGCTGGAGAAGGAGACTACATTTATGGAAGTAAAGCTACGGATTACGATAAAATCGTTATTAAAAAAACTCCAAGTAGTTACGAATATGAAATGCCAGGTGCAGAAGATCCAACTAATATTTTTGATTCTAAATTAGCAAATGTAAATAGAGATAATATTAAAGATAACCTTTTAGTAAACAACAATAATGGAATTGATGTTGATAGCTACAATGTTGGCTCAATTATGATGCAATATCGAGATAAAGATCCAAAAATTAATCAAGTTTACTTAGGTATTGAAGTAGGAGCTAAAAATCCAAAAGACATAGATTACATTACTCCAAGTATGATCGGTTTTGCAACCGATCTTTATGCTCCAAAGCTTTGTTATGATTATGCTGTAATTGGAGATGATTTCTATCATATTCCATCTAACGATAGAAATATAACTTTAAATAGTTCTTTAACAAAAAACGTAACTTTTAAGATAATGATTCGCTCCCAAGAAGCAGATTTTGATATTGTTCATGCAAAAGAGTATCTTACCTTTACTCCAAGCTCAACACCATTTAAGTTTGATAAAGCTCAAAGCACTGAACCAAATAGTAATACTTATGATGATGTTACACCAATTGATGCAAGCAAAGGAATTATTCCAATTGGAGCTAATGCTAATGAAAATGGTGGAACAATTGGAGCAAAAGAGCGCTTTTATAGTAAATTTTATTATAAAATAGTAAATAACAAAAACTTTAATGGAAAATTTGACGTTAATATTGAAGGAGACATCTCTTTTGATGGAAAAAACTATATTCACTATGTTTTAAGTACTGCAGCTCCAAAAAATTCTCCAAACCATATCGATAGATGTCCGGTTAATCCAGTCTATAATCCTGTTTATGGAATTTTTAATGTAGAAAACGCTAAAGCAAATTTTACTCAAGATGAGGCAACAAGATACTCTTTATCAACGCAAGTTACGGGAGTTCCATATAAAGTTAGCGTAGCAAGTTATACTCAAGATGAAAATGGAGACTTTAATAAACCCCAAAAACGCTCAATGAGCGTAGAGTTAGAGCTAATTGATGCATTTACTTTCGATAATAACAACTCTTTAGGCTATGACTCTATTTGTGAAGATCCTGATACTTATAAAGAGGGAACTTTTATTCATTTTCACAATCAAGATAGAGTTTTAGTCGAAATTCCAAAAGATTATCCTACCTATCCATTTAATTTAGCCCTAAAAAGAGCTGCCTTTAGAATATGGTATTTAATTGCAAAAGATAATAATAATCAAGAGTTTGTAGTAAAAGATAATTGCCAAAATCAAAGTGACTATGCTTGTTTTAGTAAAATTTATCAACAATACTATAGCAAAGCAACTCATTGTAAGGATGAGTGTTTAAATGGAAGTGGCAATAGTTGCTACAATTGTTTAAGAAAGTATTATGGCAAACCAATTTGTTCGCGCGATATCTTTGCAATTAGACCAGATGGATTTGTAATTTCAATTTATGATAACAATCAAAGTAACTCTACCAATAAAAACTTTATTGCACAAAGTTTTAAAAATAATAATTTTGCTCACTTAGCTGCTCAATATCAATATCAATTAGAAGTAAATGCAACGACATACAATAATCAAGATATTGCAAAAGGATACTATTTTGATGATGAAAACAATAATAGTGCCACTTTAATTTTTAATGATAGTAATACAAGTTGTGCCGATACTTCAAGTAAAAAATTAGATCTTTTAATCTATAACGGGCAAACTCATCAATTACCTCATACATTAGTAAATGTTTTAGAACATGATAACAGTGGAAAATATAAACTCTCTATTATAGATAGTAGTTGGACACAAATTGATCAAGCAGGAAATCCATTTAAACCTTTTAAAGATCATGCTGATTGTATAAAAAATTCAGCCAAAAATGAATATGGTGCCTATGATGCGATTAGAGGATGTGATATTAGAAGTAATTATAGTAATTATCACGATTTAAATCTCTATTTCCATCCATATAGTTTTGATGTAAGTTCAATCAATATGATTACTAATCCAAATAGTGCAAGCCCTTACGTTTATATGCATGATTTAACTAAAAATAGTAATTTAATTGCAACTTCTAACGTTATGGCTCTAAGATTGCAAGGACAAATCCTTGCAAAAGGTTATAAAGGAAAAGTCCTAACAAATTATAAAAATGGATGTAGTGCGCAAAATCTTGATATAACTATTCCAATGAGTTATACTCCACAAAATATAACTGATCAAAATGGAAATAGCTTAATTGCTCAAGAATCAATTTTTGACTCCATTGTAGATAGCACTCCTTCAATTTCAACATTTACTCCAAACAATCATAAAATAACTTTTAATAAAAAATATTTCTATCAGCAAGGAATAGCAAACTTTAATGATTTTATTAATTTCAAAAGAGCTTTTAATGTTCCTGTTAATCCATTTAATTTTACAGTTCAAAATTTTAGCTTAAGTAGTCTAAACGATGCAATGAGTGTTGATTTACAAAATGGTTATATTCCTACTGGATTTAAAGAGTTAAATCAAACCAAAACCATCTATTATGCAAAAGTCAAATCACCAAGTAACTTTTATGACGATATCACGGCTAATTCAGTTACTACACCACTTGAAGTTGATATCTTTTGCAATAAAAATTTAGATTATTGTAAAAATTATGGTATCGATATTGATAAAGGTGCAAGTAGTGAATATGATTGGTGGGTTAACATTAATCATTCAATCAATGAAGGAGTTATCGATTTAGTAACACACGATAGCAATTTAGCAACAATTAGCCCAATGCCAGTTTCTTCACTCAATCTTGGAAAAGCTCAAAACGTTTTAGTGCAAGCTCAAACAACAGCTAAAAGACCATTTACTGTTTTTATAAAGCCTACGCAAAATATGATTAATAACGCACCTTGGCTTCTTTTTAATCCATTTGGAAACTCTATTCCAAAATATATCTATAAAGTTCGATTCGTTAATCCTCCAGGAGCATGGTCTGGCGAAGGACATACAGGCTATACCTCTCCTTATAAAGGAAACAATAAAAAAACGAAAAAGGTAGATTGGTAGTATGAAAAAAGCAATAGCACTTATTGAACTAATCTTTGCTATCGTCGTTATTGGCATAACACTAATATCTGTTCCAAACCTAATAGCTACTACTACAAAAGGCACAAAAAACGCCATTACACAAGAGGCTATCTCTAATGGCGTTTCATTTATGAATATGATTCTATCAAGTTTTTGGGATGAAAATAGTATTACTCAAACAGGAGATAACCCAATACTTTATGTTCAAGATGGCTCACCTTCACTTAACGAAGCTCTTGATAGTAACAACAATCCACTTGGCCAAAGAGTAGGAAGTGCAAAATCAACTTCAAGACGCTTTGGTCACGATTTAAATGGAAATAAAATTTTTGCAACTCCAACTTCAAATTTTGGTTTAGATGGAACAGAAACAACACCCGATGATATCGACGATTACAACAACTACACAACGACAATTCAAGCCAGTTCCGATCCAGGAGATGTTAAAATCGGCGATTATAAAGATAAAACCATTGCTTTAACAGTTCAAGTAAATTACATTTCAGATAAAGTCAATTACAATAATCAATCCCTTTTCTTTAATCCTTTTAATCAACCAATCCAAAGCCAATCAAGCAATATTAAATTAATAACACTCACAGTCTCAAGCACAAAAGATCCTCAAAAAAGAATTATTTTAAGAGGGTTTTCTTGCAACATTGGAAGCTCTAAATTGAAGGAGAAACTATTTTAATGAAAAAAGCATTTACAATTGTAGAATTAATTATTACAATGGTTATTTTAAGTATTGTCGCTTATATTGCAAGCGATTTAATTACTAAAACTTTTATTAACTATAACCATACCCAAGCACTACAAAGAGCAAATTTAAAAGTAGAAATTGCACTTAATGAAATTGCAAATCGCTTAGATGATGCAATTCTTAATACTATTATAAAAAGAGCAAGTGCTACAAATACAGCTCTTGCACCAATTGACAATGCTCCTATAAATTATGAAGTATTAGAATGGATTGGTAAGGCAAGAGATAGCTTTCAAGCCATTAATCCAAATAATAATTTACCTGGCTGGAGTGGATTTTGCAATATTAAAAAAAGCACTGCTACAAAAATTTATACACCAGGCTCTGATTTAACTTTTGCAAACAATATTATCAAACAACTTTCAAACAATCAAGCCAGCCTAACCTCTTCTACTGTTGCTCTCTTTTTTCCTGGAAATTACGAATATAATAGTGTAGGTTACACTGGAACAAATAGTAATGGTTTATCTCTCATAAAAACTTTTAATAACAACGAAAAATCGCTTACTTTAGTAAGTAATCCAAGTAAAAGAATCACCGAAAAATATTATCTATCTTGGAGTGCTTATGCTATTGTTCCTACCAATTGCACAAATAATGTATGCGATCTTTATTTACGCTATAATTTTCGCCCTTGGAAAGGACAAGATTACAACTCACCCCAAGCACTAAATCCAAATAATAATAAACTTTTAGCAACAAACGTTTCAGTCTTTAAAACTTATGCTACACAAAATAGAATCCACATTAAACTTTGCATAAGAGAAAGGTATGGGTTTGGAGCGAATAATACAATTTCACTTTGTAAAGAAAAGGTGGTTTTTAAATGAAAAATAACAATTTTAAAAGAGGTTTTTCTTTACTTGTTGCTATTTTTGTTATTGTTCTTTTATCGCTTGTTGCAAGCTATATTTACTATACAAATAGTTCAATTACAAAAGAAGGAACTTTACAATATCAAAAAGCCCAAGCCAAAATTTTAGCAAGAAGCTATACTGAATATGCTATTTTAGCAATTAGTGGACACGATAGAGATAAAAACAAAAATTGTTTAAGAGAAATTAAAGCAGATATTGGAAATCCTGCTCAAGGACAAGGATATAGAGTTTATGTCAAAATCTCTTATATTGGCTCAAGCAAATATTTACAATATTGCAAGTCTCAAGATATTGTTGCATCACTAAATGATTCACAAGATGCACTTTTTGCCATAATTGATGTTTACGTCAAATATAGAAATAGTTTAAATTTTGATTTTACCAATAGCTATTCAAATATTATCCATTGGCAAACGTACCACAAAAGGAGTATCCAAAAAATATGAAAAAAGCATTTAGTTTGTTTGAACTTATTGTTGTTATGGTTGTATTGGGCATTTTAGCAATTAATGCCATTCCAAGACTAAAAAGAGATACAAGAGGCGAAGCTATTACTCATATGCTTCAGGTTATCCGCTATACACAAGATTTAGCCCTACATGATAATAAATATAGCCACAATTCATCAAAATGGCAAAGAAAGTTTTGGCGCTTTGAAATACGCAAATGCCAAGATAATGGTGAACTTCATTATAATATTGGAACCGATAGAAACCAAAATGGTTATTTAAGTAGAAATGAAAGTGCCATTGATCCAAGCAATGGAAAATTTATGTTTTGGCCAGATAACTACTCTTGTTCAAATAAAGATCCAAATACTTTTAGGCAAGTGAGCTCAAATATTTTTATCGAAGAAAAATTTGGAATTAATAAAGTAGAATTTATCAATTGCAATTCAAAGTCAAAAGAAAACGCAAGAACAAAATTTAACTATGTTTCATTTGATTATTATGGAAGAGTATATGATTCGAATCGATTCTCAAATGCTCCAGATAATTATGGCTTAATGCAGCAAGATTGCCAAATTAAATTTTACTTTAAAGATAACTCTATAAAACCTTTTACAATAATTATTCCAAACGAAAGTAGCTATGCCTATTTACAAGAAAATCCTAAACTTTAATCTTTTCTTCTTCCCTCTTTATCAAACTTGTTTTGAAAATTTCTAACCACAAACATAATTGTCATCAAAGCAAACAAAATTGCAACTACAATATATAAATAATCGAAAAATCCCATACTCTTTTGCATTTAATCACCTCTAAAAGGAATTGTTATCTTTTTAAAATTTATACTTTTATAGTTTTGACGCAATGCCTCATAAGTTACTATTCCAACACTTGTAGCTAAATTAAGGCTTCTACCCTTAGGTCCCATTGGAATTGTTATTGTTTTATCTTGGTTTTGTTGTAATATTTTCTCATCAAGTCCTTTTGTCTCAGAACCAAAAATCAAAAAATCCCCTACTTTATACTCAACATCCCAATATAAATTATTACTCTTTGTTGTTGCAAAAAAGAGTCTCTCTTTCGCATTAGCTTTTAAAAACTCTTCAAAACTCTCCCAAAGCACTAAATCAAGTTCTTTCCAATAATCCAGTCCGGCTCGTTTTACAGCTTTATCATCAATACTAAAACCAAGAGGCTTAATTAAATGAAGTGTAGCTCCTATATTTACGCACATTCTACCAATATTACCAGTATTTGGAGGAATTTGGGGATTTACCAAAACAATATTGAACATTAAAAAACCACCGTTTTATTATTGATAACAAAAACTCTATCTTCTAAAACAAGTTTAAGAGCTCTTGCTAAAACAATCTTTTCAACATCGCGTCCAGCTTTTTGCATTGCCCTCCAGTCATAGCGATGATTCACATGAATGACATCTTGTGCAATAATTGGACCCTCATCCAAATCATTCGTTACAAAATGAGCCGTTGCTCCAATAATCTTAACGCCTCTCTCATACGCTTGCTTATAAGGATTTGCCCCAATAAAGGCTGGTAAGAAAGAGTGGTGAATATTAATAATTTTAAATGGATATTTCTCAACGAAATTTGGCGTTAAAATTCTCATATATTTTGCTAAAACAATATATTCAAAATCAAACTTTTCAAGCTCTTTTAAAATTAGTGCTTCATGTTCTTCGCGACTTAAGTTATCTGCACTAATATAAATAAAAGGAATATTAAATCGCTCTACTAAAGAGCGTAAATTATCTCTATTTGCAATTACTGCTACAATATTTGCTTCTAACTCACCATCTAAATGGCGAATTAAAATGTCTCCAAGAGCATGTGATTCTTTTGTAGCCATTAAAACAATATTTTTTTTCTTTGGCAATACAACTTTTACTTTAGCACTTTCGCCAAGTCTCTCTTGCAAAACTGCTTGTAAACTCTTCTCGTCAAATACTCCCTCTACTACACTTCGCATAAAAAAATGTTTACTTTCAAAATCAACAAACTCTTGGTTACTTACAATATTTAAATCAAATTCATAAAAAATTTTAGAAATTTTATAAACCAATCCTTTTTGATCATGACAATCTATTAAAACTCTTGCTTTTTGCATCATTTTATACTTTTGCTACATAATTTGCAATAATACTTCCCATCTCAGTCGTTGAAACCACCTCTTTTGCATCAAAAGCTGCAATATCTTTTGTTCTATAACCATCAGCTAAAACTTTTTTAATAGCTCTATCAATCGTATCTGCCGCTTCAATTTCATTTAAGCCATATTTTAACATCATCGCAGCACTTGCAATTGTTGCAATTGGATTAGCAATTCCTTGCCCAGCAATATCTGGAGCACTTCCATGAATTGGTTCATATAACCCAACTTTGCTTCCAATACTTGCACTTGGTAAAAGTCCAATTGAACCACTAAGCATACTTGCAGCATCACTTAAAATATCTCCAAAAATATTGCCAGTAACTATGACATCAAATTGTTTTGGATCACGAATAAGCTGCATTGCAGCATTATCCACATACATGTGAGTTAATTCAACATCAGGGTAATCTTTGCTCACTTCCTCTACAACCTCGCGCCATAATTGGCTCACTTCTAAAACATTTGCTTTATCAACAGATGTTACTCGCTTGCTTCTTTTTTGTGCAATCTCAAAAGCAACCTTAGCAATGCGTTCAATCTCTTCTTTCGTATAAACCATTGTATTGTAGGCTTTATTTGGTGTATACTCTCTTGGCTTGCCAAAATAAATACCACCAGTTAACTCTCTTACAACCATAATATCAACGCCCTTAACTACTTCTGGCTTAAGCGTAGAAGCATTAACAAGTTCATCATAGACAATTGCTGGACGTAAATTTGCAAAAGTCCCCATTGCTTTTCTAAGACCTAAAAGTCCAGTTTCAGGACGCAAGTGGCGTTCTAAATTATCCCATTTTGGACCACCTATTGCTCCAAAAAGCACAGCATCAACTTTTTGTACACCTTTGAGTGTTTCTTCTGGCAAAGGCACACCTGTTTCATCAATTGCCGCTCCACCAAGTAAAAATTCATGATATTCAAAATTAAACCCAAAACGTGCAGCAACAGCATCTAAAACATTAATTGCCTCATCAACAATTTCTGGCCCTATTCCATCGCCTTTAATGATTCCAATTTTATATTGTTTCATTTATTTTCTCCTGCAGCGTTCTCTTGTTTTGCAAATTCTATCAACCCTCCAGCTTTTACCAACTCTTGCATAAATGGTGGAATTGGATTAATTTTATAACTTTTGCCTGTTGTTTCGTTTATTACTTCACCTTTATCCATATCAATTTTTATAATATCACCTTCATTTATTTCATCAACTTCTTTAAGTTCAAAAATTGGAAGTCCCATATTAAAAGCATTACGATAAAAAATTCTTGCAAATGTAGGTGCAATAACTGCCCCAATCCCTGCAGCTTTAAGCGCTATTGGTGCATGCTCTCTACTACTACCACATCCAAAATTTTCCCCAGCAACAATAATATCACCCTTTTGCATCTTTTTTGTAAAATCTGGATCTGCATCTTCCATGATATGTTTTGCAAGCTCATTTGGATCACTCGTATTTAAATAACGCGCTGCAATAATTATATCTGTATCAACATTTTTTCCAAACTTCCAAACTTTTCCTCTCACAAAGAATCCTTTATTCGATTTTTTTGCGATTATACCCAAAAATTACTTTTTTTCTTAAATAAAAATAAAATTTTGATTTTTTTTTGGTATAATTATGCCTTACTTACCAAGAGTAATTTTCTTACCAGGAGCTACTTACCATGTCTACATCAAAAAAAACACTCGATCCAATAGCAAAAATTGAAGAACAATTTAAAAATTTACAAAAAGGTTCTTTGGCCACTTATGAAAATATAGCAAAAGAGTTTAGCAAAGCTCCAACAGCAACACAAGCTAAAAAAATAAAAGCTTTAGCTAAAAAATATGATATAAAAATCGTCTCAGCTTCAGAATATGCAAAATATGTAAGTCAGCAAAAAGAACAAGAAATTGAACACCAAAGAATTGTAGAGGCTGAAAGCTTAATTGATGATGAATTTGACATTACTAAAGATAAAGAGCTGCTTGAATGGAGTAGAAGTGATAGTCCAGTTCGTATGTATTTAAGAGAAATGGGCAAAATTCCACTTTTAACAAAAGAAGAAGAGATTGAGCTAAGTAGAAGAATCGAAGAAGGCGAAGATATTATTATTGATGCAATCTGCTCAGTTCCTTATTTGGTTGATTATATTTTAAACTACAAAGAACCGCTCTTAAATAGAGAACGCCGTGTAAAAGAGTTATTTAAAAGTTTTGAAGATAGTACTGATGAAGTTGAAGAGGTTGAAGAGAGTGAAGAAAATGAAGAGGGTGAAGAACTAAGCGAAGAGGAGAAAAAAAATAAAAAAAGCGATAAGCGCGTTAAGCAAGTTGTAGAAAGCTTTAAAGCTTTAGAAAAAGCTAAAAAAGAGTGGCTCAGAGAAAAAGAGAAATTTGATAAAGTTTTGGCTGAGGGCAAAGCTGATGAAGATACTATTTTTCATTGGAATTTAAAAGTTGCCTATAAAAAACATCTTTTAAAAGAGGCTCTTTTAAATTTAGGACCAACAAGTAAACTTATTAATGAACTTGTAAAACAAATGGAAACAGCCCTAAAAAGTGATGATGCATTTGAAAAAGAGCTTAAAAAACTTGAATATCGTTTACAACTTTTTAATGACCAATTAAGGCAGCAACATCAAAAGATTTTAGATAATATCGTAAATATGAGCAAAGAAGAGATAGCTGCAGCTGTTCCAGAAGCAACAATGGTAAGCACTTATATGCAAATTAAAAAACTTTTTGAAACAAAAGAAGCAAGTAAAAACAGCTTTAATCTTGATCCTAAAAAACTTGAAGAGATTTTAGAGCAAATTAAAATTGGAAAAAACAAAAGCGAAAAAGCCAAAACAAGAATGGCTCAATCAAATTTACGGCTTGTAGTTTCTATTGCAAAACGCTATACCAATAGAGGCTTGCCTTTTTTAGATTTAATTCAAGAAGGTAATATTGGTTTAATGAAAGCTGTTGATAAGTTTGAGTATCGAAAAGGATATAAATTTTCTACTTATGCGACATGGTGGATTCGTCAAGCAATTAGTCGTGCAATTGCTGATCAAGCAAGAACAATTAGAATTCCAATTCATATGATTGAAACCATTAATAGAATCAATAAAATTATAAGAAAACATCTCCAAGATACCGGCAAAGAGCCAGATTTAGAAACAATAGCAAAAGAGGTAGGACTTAAAGTTGATAAGGTAAAACAAGTTATTAAAATAACAAAAGAACCAGTCTCTTTAGAAGCTCCAGTTGGAGATGAAGATGATGGGCGCTTTGGAGATTTTATTGAAGATAAAACTTCTCTTAGTCCAACAGATGCAGTGATGAATGACGATTTAAATAAACAAATTGATGAGGTATTATCACAACTTAATGAGAGAGAGCAAGCTGTTATTCGAATGCGCTTTGGTTTGCTTCCAGATAAGAGCGATAGAACACTTGAAGAGATTGGCAAAGAGCTTAATGTCACAAGAGAAAGAGTTCGCCAAATTGAATCTTCAGCCATTAAAAAACTTAAACATCCAAAAGTTGGTCGTAAATTAAAAAATTATATTGAAGAGTAAAAAATGGAATATAAATTTTTTGCTCTTATCATTGGTAGCGAAATATTAAATGGCAGACGCGAAGATAAACACTTTACCTTTCTTCGCGATATTTTAAAAAAAAGAGGACTTGAATTTAGCGGCTCTTTCGTTATTAAAGATGATCCAAAATTAATCGAAGATACAATTTCTTTTATTGCTTCAATGAAAAATTCTATTCTTTTTAGCTTTGGTGGTATTGGCTCAACGCCAGATGATTACACCAGAGAAGCTGCTGCAAAAGCTTTAAAGAAAAAGCTTGTAATGCATGAGGAAGCAAAAAAGATTATCATACAAAAACATGGGCAAAATGCCTACCCTCATAGAATCAATATGGCCCTTTTGCCCAAAGGAAGTGAACTTTTACCAAATCCTGTTAATAAAATGCCTGGCTTTTTTCTTGAAAAACGCTTTTTCTTTATGCCAGGGTTTCCTCAAATGAGCCATCCTATGGTTGAATATATTTTAGATAACTTTTTTAAAGATGCTGGGAAAAAAGAGTATCGCTATAGCTTTAAAGCACTTTGTAGTGAAACAAATTTCATTGACTTAATGAAAGAAACACCAAAAGAAGTAGAAGTCTCCTCTTTGCCACAACTTTATAGTGATGGTCCACGAACAATTATCTCTATTGCTTCAAGCAATCAAGAATTAGCAAAAAAAGAGTTTGAAAAGTATTTAAAATATATGGATGAGAAAAAGATTTTTTATTCAATTATAAAAGATTAAAAGAAGATTTAAGTATAATTGCTAAAAAATTTAAGGAGAATCAAATGGATATTAACAAAATTGGACCAGGCAAATGCCCAGATGAAGTAAAAGCAATTATTGAAGTGCCGTATGGCTCAAATATAAAATATGAGCTTGATAAAGAAAGTGGTGCAATTGAAGTAGATAGAGTTCTTTATAGTGCAATGTTTTATCCTGCAAATTATGGTTTTGTTGCAAATACACTCTCAGATGATGGTGATCCAGCTGATGTTTTAGTTTTAGGTGAGTATTCATTAGTTCCTGGCTCAGTTATTAAATGTAGACTCATTGGTGTTTTATTAATGGAAGATGAAAGTGGAATTGATGAAAAACTTTTAGCCGTTCCTCATAGTAAAATTGATCCAACTTTTAAAGATGTTCAAGATATTAATGATATTCCAGAACATATCTTAAATAAGATCAAAAACTTTTTTGAAACATATAAAATGCTTGAGCCAAATAAGTGGGTAAAAGTAAAAGAGTTTAAAGGAAAAGATGAAGCAGCAAAAATTTTAGAACAAGCAATTAAAAACTATAAAGGCTAAAAGTGAAAAAAATTATTTTTATAATTCCTTTTTTCTTTCTTGGATGTACACAAATTGTAACTACTCCAATTTCACTTACTGGGAAAGCCGTTTCTACAACACTTGATGTTGCAGGCAGTGCTGGTGGCGCTGTTGTCAACACTGTTACTGGAGGCAGCGACGATTAATTTTGCCTCCTTTTTCTTTGATACTCTTCTTTTTTATTAATTAATATTATTGTATAATCTTGCCAAATTACTCAAAAAGGCTTTTTATGGTTCAAATAAGTTTAAATGCAAATAAAAAACTTTCTTTAAATGACTTATATGCATTTTTTCTCTTTTTACTTT
>JALVTH010000077.1 GCA_027036015.1 Campylobacteraceae bacterium | reverse complement strand
GAAGAGGTGTTATTGTGGCTATTGTAATAAGAGCAAAAGCAACTGAGGCTATCGCTACTTCAGTTCAAGGTGTAGTTAAAGCATCTGCTATGAATGCGTGAGGTGCGATTAGAGTTTTAGAAGAGGCTGATTTAATATTAGCAGAAGATACGCGTATTGCAAAAAAGCTTTTAGATCTATTAAAAAATGAGTATCAAATAAAATTAAAACCAAATCTTGAGATAATATCTTTTTTTGAGCATAATCAAAATAAGCGTTTAAAAGAACTTTCTTATCGATTGTTTAATGAAAATGTTGTTTATATGAGTGATGCAGGAATGCCAGCAATCTCTGATCCTGGACAAAAACTCATTGAGTTTGCCCAAAACAATAAAATCTCTTATGATGTATTGCCAGGAGCAAGTGTAGTTCCACTTATTTATGCTGCAAGTGGATTTGAGAGTGGAAAATTTTTATTTTATGGATTTTTGCCAAGAAAAGGAACTCAAAGAGAAAAAGAGTTGCAAAAACTTATGCAAATGGATTATGATGTTATTTTATATGAAGCACCTCATCGTTTACTAAAACTTTTAGAAGAGATAAGCCAAATTGATCCAAATCGCGAACTTTTTTTGGGTAAGGAGCTGACAAAACGCTATCAAAGTTATCATAAAGCAAGTGCAAAAGAGTTATTTGAGAGTTTTAAAACGCAAGAGATTAAAGGGGAATGGGCCGTCGTCGTTAAAGGAAGAGGTGAGCAGATGCAGCAAAAATGTTTAACTTTAGAAGATATTCAAGGATTTGATTTACCACTTAAACAAAAGGCAAAACTTTTAGCAAAGATAAGTGAACTAAGTGCAAAGGAGTGGTATGAAAAACTGTTAAAGAAAAATTAACGCTTTGCAATATTTTAGTTAAAAAAAGGTAAAATTTCTTATGATTATTTATGGAAAACAGGTTTGTCTTTATGCGCTCAATAAACATGACAAGCTTATTGAGACACTTTATCTTACTAAGCTGTCTCTTTTGCCAAAAGAGATAGTTAAAAAATATGGCTCTAAAATTAAACTTATTGAAAATAAGTGGGCTCAAAAACTAAGTAAAGGTGGGAACCACCAAGGCATTTTAATTAAGCTTAAAGAGTTGCCAATTCCTAAAAAAGATGAGTTCAAAAAAAATAGCAATTTTATTGTAATTTTGGACTCACTTACAGATATGGGAAATATTGGTGCAATCGTTCGAAGCGCTTATGCATTGGGTGTTGATGCTATTTTGGTTAGCGGTATAAAACAGCTTAATTACAGCGCCGTTATTCGAACAAGTGCTGGAGCAGCACTTGATTTGATTCCAGTTGTGCGCCCTAATATTTTAGATGATATAAATGAGCTTAAACAAGTAGGCTTTAAATTTTATGGCGCCGATTTAGATGGTGAGCCATTGGAAGAAGCTTTTTTTGAGCCAAAAAGAGTTTTAGTTTTAGGAAGTGAAGATAGAGGAATTTCTAAACGTATTAAAGCAAAATTGGATAAAACATACACAATTACAATGAAGCGGGAGTTTGATTCTCTCAACGTTTCAGCAGCAGCTGCAATTTTTATACATAGGATGGGATATGCAATTAAGTGAATTTTTTAAAGAGTATTCAGTTGATACAATTGTTGCAAAAACAAAAATTTCAAAAGAAACACTGCAAAAACTGGCTAATGAGGATTGGTCGCAATTTAAAAAGGTACAAGTTCTTGGTTTTTTAAAGATTATAGAAAGAGAATTTGGCGTAGATTTAAGTGAGGCAAGAGAGAGTTGCATTGCCTATTTTAATGCTCATCAAAGCAAGAGTAAAGCAAGCACTAAAACGATAGATTTAGTTGATGCTGAGCAGGCTCCAAAACAAGGGAATTTTTTTATTACTTTTATTTTAACAATTTTAACTTTTGTTGCTTTAGCTTATGCTCTTTGGTACTTTTTGCGAGGGGATAAAAAGGCGCAACCCATAAACGTAGAGCAAAATGTTTCTGTACTTCAAGAGAAAAAAGCAAGCCTTTTTCAAAATAGTATTAAAGCAGCCAAAGAAGCCGTTGAAAGCGTAAAAAAAACGATGGAACAAAAAGAGCAAAATAATACTCCAACACAAACAAAAATTACCCTACAATCAGAGCAAACCCCAAAGCAAGAAAATCAAGAGGAAAAACATCAAAAATTTAACATTACTCCAACGCAAGAAGAAAATAACACTACTAAACAGGAGCAAAATCAAAGCCTAAGCCAAGAAAAAAACGAAACAAATTCTAAAAAAGCACAAGAGAGAAATAAAATAACAAGCTTTGAAAGAGAAGAAAATGCAAACAAGACAAACGAACCGGCTCAAACAAATGAAAAAGAAGCTACAGTGCAAACGGAAGAAGAAAACCTCTCTCAAAATAGCTTAGAAAACACGTCAAATGCAAGCAGCGAAAACTTACCTTTAAAAAACGAAATAAATGCATCAAATCAAGAGCAAAAAGAAACTACAAACTCTAATATCGATTCAATAAAAATTACGCCAAAGAGTAAGAGTTTATGGATTGGAATTTATAATTTAAAAACTCATAAAAAAGTTAGTAAAATCATTAAAAAAAGCTTTACTTATCAAAACAAGGAGGGGGCTCTTGCAATCGTAACTGGGCATGGACTCTTTCGCCTTCAAGCTGGAAGCATTACAAAAGAGCCAAAAAGTAAGAAAAAACAATATATTATTATTGATGAAAATGGCATTCGATTCATTAATAAAAGTGAGTATAGAAAGCTAACCAAAAAACGGGCTTGGTAAGGAATTGTAGATGTTTGATGAGATACGTTTTAATAAAATTGATAGACTTCCTAAATATGTTTTTGCACAAGTTAATGAATTAAAAATGGCAGAGCGAAGAGCTGGGGCTGATGTAATTGATTTTTCGATGGGAAATCCAGATGGTCCAGCTTTCAAGCCAGTTATTGAAAAACTTATTGAATCTGCTCAAAAACCGCACACTCACGGCTATAGTGCAAGTAAAGGAATTTATAAACTGCGCCTTGCCATTTGCAATTGGTATTTACGAAAATATGGCGTTGCGCTTGATCCAGAAACTGAAGCCGTAGCAACAATGGGTTCAAAAGAAGGATATGTTCATTTAGTGCAAGCCATTACAAATCCAGGAGATGTAGCAATTGTGCCAGATCCTACCTATCCAATCCACTCATATGCTTTTGTTTTAGCTGGTGGTAATGTGCAAAAGATGAAGTTAACCTATGATGAAAAAACATTTGCAGTTGATGAAGAAAAATTTTTAGAAGATTTACTCTATGCTCTGAAAAATTCTGTTCCAAAACCAAAATTTTTAGTTGTTAACTTCCCACATAATCCAACAACTGCAACGGTTAGCTTAGATTTTTATAAGCGTTTGGTAGAGATTGCCAAAAAAGAGCGCTTTTATATTATCAGTGATATAGCATATGCAGACATTACCTTTGATGGGTATAAAACACCTTCGATTTTGCAAGTTGAGGGTGCTAAAGATGTAGCAGTTGAGAGCTTTACAATGAGTAAAAGTTACAATATGGCTGGTTGGAGAGTTGGTTTTATTGTTGGGAATAAAAAGTTAGTTGGAGCACTTCAAAAGATAAAATCATGGCTTGATTATGGAATGTTTACTCCAATTCAAGTTGCAGCAACTGTAGCTTTGGATAATTATGGCCATTTAGTTGAAGAGATTGTTATTCCGAAATACAAAAAAAGAAGAGACGTACTTATTGATGCTTTTAAAAATGCTGGTTGGGAACTTGGCAAACCAAGTGCAAGTATGTTTGTCTGGGCAAAAATTCCAGAAGTTGCAAGAGGAATGGGAAGCTTGGAATTTTCCAAAGAGTTGTTACTAAAAGCGCATGTTGCGGTAAGTCCTGGTATTGGTTTTGGAAAATATGGGGATGAATATGTTAGAATAGCACTCATTGAAAATGAAAAGCGCATTCGACAAGCTGCAAGAAATATTAAGCATTTTTTAAACGATTTAAAGAGAGAGGCTAATAAATGATAAAAGTAGCAATTATTGGGGTAGGAACGGTTGGAAGCAGTGTTGTAAACATTTTAGAAAAAAACAAAGATATCATTAGTGCAAGAGCTGGAGTAGAGATAGTTCCAGCAATCGGAGTAGTAAAAAATTTAAATAAAAAAAGAGAAGTCAACATTCCACTAACTACAAATGTTGATGAGGTATTGCAAAGAGAAGATATTGATATTGTCGTTGAGCTTATGGGTGGAGTCGAAGAACCTTATAAAATCGTTAAAAAAGCGCTTCAAAACAAAAAAGCAGTTGTAACTGCAAATAAAGCACTTTTGGCATATCATCGCTATGAATTACAAGAGTTAGCCGGTGATTTACCTTTGTTTTACGAAGCAAGCGTTGCTGGTGGTATTCCAATTATTGGAGCTTTAAGAAATGGATTAAGTGCTAATCATATTGAAAGTATTGTTGGAATTTTAAATGGAACAAGTAACTTTATGTTAACAAAAATGATAAAAGAAAATGCTACTTATGAAAAGGCTCTTAAAGAAGCGCAAGAGCTTGGATATGCAGAGGCTGATCCTACTTTTGATGTTGGGGGTTTTGATGCGGCACATAAACTTTTGATTTTGGCTTCAATTGCTTATGGAATCGATGCAAAACCAGAAGATATTTTAATTGAGGGAATTAGCTCTATTACTAAAACAGATGTTGAGTTTGCCAAAGAGTTTGATTATGAGATAAAACTACTTGGAATTGCTAAGAAAAATGGTGATGGAGTGGAGCTAAGAGTTCATCCTACAATGGTAAAAAATTCTCATCCAATTGCCAAAGTAGATGGCGTTATGAATGCAGTAAGCGTTGTTGGAGATTGCGTAGGTCAGACAATGTTTTATGGACCAGGAGCTGGAGGAGATGCGACTGCAAGTGCGGTTATAGCTGATATTATTGAAATTGCAAGAGGTAATAAAGGACCTATGCTTGGGTATAAAAAAGGGCTTGAGAGTGGTTTGAGGCTATTGAAGCCATCTCAAATTGAAAGTAAATACTATTTAAAATTAAAAGTAGTAGATAAACCAGGCGTTTTAGCTTCTATTGCAAAAATATTGAGCGATTTTAATATTTCAATTTCTTCAGTATTGCAAAAAGATTCAAGAGTGGCAAATAGAGTGCGCCTTTTATTTACGACGCACAAAACGCAAGAAGCTAAAATTATTAAAGCAATGGCCAATATTGAAGAGCTTGAGAGCGTTGGCAAGGGCAATATTTCGATGATGAGGATAGAAGAGTAGGTGAAACAAAGACTTTTTGGTCTTGATTTTTTTCGAGGTATAGCACTTCTTTTAATGATAAGTTTTCATTTTTGTTATGATTTAGAGTATTTTCATATTCATAATTTTCATATTCATACCAATCCTTTTTTTTTGAAATTTCGAATTGTAATTGTGAGTATGTTTTTGTTTGCCGTTGGGATTAGTTTAGTTTTAGTTCATAAAAATGGAATAAATTTTAAAAGTCTTAAAAAAAGAGTTGTTCTTTTAGGAGCAGCTTCTTTAGCGATTACTCTTGTTACTTTTTTTATATTTCCTCATAGTTGGGTTTATTTTGGAGTGCTACATTTTATTTTAATAGCTTCGATAGTTGGAATTTTTTTTATCAATAGGCCCTATATTTCGCTTTTTTTAGGTATTATTATTTTAGTGCTTTATTTTTTTGGCCTTCTTTCGATGCATCCACTTTTTCGCTTTTTAGCGCCAATATTGCATCTGCCTTATTTTACTCAAGATTTAGTTCCTTTTATTCCTTGGTTTAGTGTTGTTTTATTTGGCATTGCTTTTGCTTCTTTAGATTTTCATACAAAAATTTTTAGCAATAAAATATTTAGTTTTCAAAAATATTTAAGTAATTTAATACGATTTTTAGGGCAAAATTCTTTAGCAGTTTATTTATTACATCAACCAATTCTTTTTGGAATTTTTTATCTTTTCACATAAGAGGAAAAAAGTGCGTTTTAAAATTAATAAATTTTTAATAAATGATATTGAAGATAGAGACCACCCAAGTAATTTTGATTATACTAAAGGCTATAGCGTTTTGGTATTGCGCCTTCCATATATTACCAAAACAAAAATTGATGTTTATAGCTATGTTTTTTATATTCAAGAGGATGGGCAAATTTTTAAGTTTAAGCGTTCAATTAACGATTTTGAGTATTTGGGAAGTTTTGATAAGCTATATGAATATTTATATGTAAGAGTTGATAAGATTTTAGCCAAAGTTTCAAAATTACAATTTCAAATTGAAAAGCTTGAAGATCATTTATACGAAAATAACTTTAATCACGATTTTCCTTCTCAATGGCTTAGTTACAAAAAAGACTTAAGTTTTATTCAGCGCCTTGTAGAGCATGCAATGCTTGCTTTTACAAGATTTATAAAGTATCATAAAAATGAGATTAACGAACTTGAATTTAACGATTTGTATGAGCACATGGAGCATGCTTTGCGTCTTTCAAATAGCGGTATTGCAAAACTTGATAACCTTTATAATTTTTATCGTGCAAAAGCAGATGAAAAACAAAATCATATTATGTTTGTTTTAACGATAATTTCTGCAATTTTTATGCCGCTTACTTTAGTTACTGGGTTTTTTGGAATGAATACGGGAGGACTTCCATTAACACAAGATCCAAATGGCACACTGAAAGTTTCTTTAGCAGTGATTATTTTTGAAATTCCTTTTGTGTTTTATATTTGGAAAATGATGAAAAGAGCCTAACGAAGCTCTTTTAAAAGTTCGATTAAATCAGTTGGTAAAAGTGAAAAATTGCTTCCTTGATATTTTTGGCTAAGAAGGGCCAAAGCCAAAGAGCCATTGATTGCTGCTTTGAGTGCATCATAGCCTTGAGCTAAAAGAGCTGCAATAAGACCACTTAAAACATCTCCATTTCCACCTTTTGATAGATTGTTTTTACCTAAAGGATTGATATAAATAACTCCATTTTGAGCAATAATTGGGTTTGCGCCTTTTAGGAGCAATACGACATTTGGATAGCTTTTGCTAAAGCTTTTGGCTAAATTGATTCTATCTTCTTGCACTTGAGCTGTTGTGAGATTTTTGTTTTGCAAAATATGAAGCATTGAGGCAAACTCTTTTGGATGAGGAGTAAGGACAATTTTACGATTGCTTTGTTGAAGAATAGATAAGAGATTTTCTTTATAAAAACTATCTGCATCTAAAACAATTGGAATTGTTGAATTAATTACATTTTTTTGCAAAAAATCATCGTCAAAAAAGCTTCCAAGCCCCATTCCAATAGCAATTGCCGTTGTATTTTTGGGTAGATTACTTGAACTCATTAAAAATGGTGGATGGGTGATTTTTTCGTGATAAACAAGTGTGCAAAGCCCTGCACCAAAGCGGCTTGCAGCCATTGCCGATAAAAGTGCAGCTCCTTCTTTTTCTCCACTAAAGATTGCAACATGCCCAAAATTGCCTTTGTGTGTATTGAAGTTTTTTCGAAGTGGAGGGGTAAAATCGATTTTTTCTAAGAGATAGCTTGAGCTTTCATCTTCATAAAGTTTTCTTGCAACACCTAAATTGGCAACTTCAATTTCTCCTACATAATCTTTTGCTAAATCACTAAAGAGTGCTTCTTTTAATGCACCCATTGTTATGGTGTAATCGGCTTTAAAAGCAATTGGACGCAAAGCTCCTTTAGCATCAATACCGCTTGGAATATCGCAAGCGAGTTTAAAGCCATCTTCTTTGTTTAATTGTTCAATTATTGCAATGGCTTTTTCGTTTAAATCTCTATTTAATCCTGCGCCAAAAAGGGCATCAACAAAAATCTCACTTGGCTCTATCGAATCAACTATTGCAACATCTAAAGCTTGTGTTCTTTTTAGTTGCAATTTAGCCATTTTGCTTTTTGCACCAAAAGGCAAAAAGAGTTTTACATCAAAATCATTTTGTAAGAGCCTTGCTAATGTAATACCATCGGCGCCATTGTTTCCAGCTCCAGCAACAATAAAGATTTTGCTTTGAAAGGAGAAGTTTTTTCGAATAAATTTTTCCATTGCACTTGCAGCATGTTCCATTAAAATATCTTCGGTTAAATGATATGTTTCGTAACATTTTTGATCTAATTCATAACAGCTTGTAAAGAGTTTTTGCATTTTTTTTTGCCTTTTGAAAATTTTTTATATATTTTAATATAATTTTTGTATAATTGCAACTGAGTTCTCGCTATCGCCATTTTGCGATAAATTTTGAGATGGAAGGGGGTGATTGCGTTGCCAGGAATTGTTGTTGGTCCAAAAGAGAGTTTTGAAGAAGCATATAGAAAATTTAAAAAACAATGCGATAGAAATCTTATCGTAACAGAAGCAAGAGCGAGACAATATTACGAAAAACCAGCTGAAAGACGTAAAAAAGAGAAAATCGCAACACGCAAGAAAATCCTCAAAAAACTCTATATGCTTAGAAGATACGAAGCAAGACTCTAACAATTTACTTTTTGCTAAAAGCTTTATGCTTTTAGCTTTTGCCTTCTTTTTAATCTATTATTAACTTTTTTTGATAAAATAAACTCCATTAAGTCTAAATTGCTAAGTTGGTAAATTACCAAAATGAATATACTTTAAACCAATAGAAGGACATTCAATGATTTTTACTACTCCTTTAAAAGAGAATGCTCTCTCAATTATGCTTTTAGGTTCAGGTGAGCTTGGAAAAGAAGTGGCAATTGAAGCGCAGCGTTTGGGTATAGAAGTAATTGCTGTTGATAAATATGAAAATGCTCCAGCGCAACTTGTAGCAAATAAGGCTGAAGTTATTAATATGCTTAATAAAGATGAGCTTTTGGGTGTTATTCGAAAACATAAGCCAAGCTATATTTTGCCAGAGGTTGAAGCAATTAATATTGAAGCACTTTTTGAAGCAGAAAAAGAAGGGTTTGTTGTTATACCAAATGCAGAAGCAGTCAATAAAACAATGAATCGAAAAAATATTCGAGTTTTTGCAGCCGAGGAGCTTAACGTTAAAACAAGTAAATATCGCTTTGTAAAGAGTTTGCAAGAGTTAGAAAAAGCTATTGATGAACTTGGGCTTCCTTGTGTTGTAAAGCCTGTAATGAGTAGTTCAGGGCATGGACAAAGCATTATTAAAAGCAAAGATGAAATTGCTCTTGCTTTTGAAAAAGCAAAAGAAGCAAGAGGTGATGCAAGTGAGCTTATAGTAGAAGAGTTTATCGATTTTGATTATGAAATTACACTCCTTACAGCACGAAACGAAAAAGAGACAATCTTTTGCAAACCAATTGGACATATTCAAAAAGATGGTGATTATATCTTTTCTTGGCAGCCAATGGATATGAGTGAAGTAGCGCTTAAAAAAGCACAAGAAATTGCTAAAAAAGTTACTGATGGACTTGGTGGTAGAGGAATTTTTGGTGTTGAATTTTTTATTAAAGGTGATGAGGTTTATTTTAGCGAAGTAAGTCCAAGACCACACGATACGGGAATGGTTACATTAATTACGCAAAGTCAAAGCGAATTTGCTTTGCATCTAAGAGCCGTTCTTGGCTTACCGCTTGGCTTTAGCTTTTTTGCTCCAGGAGCAAGTGGAGCCTATAAAGCTAAGAGCGAGTCGCAAAATCCACTTATCAAAGTGCCAGATTTTGCATTTACTCCACAATCTTTTGTTAGAATATTTGGAAAACCAATTTCTCATAAAGGTAGACGCTTAGCAGTGGCTTTAGCAATTGATGAAAATTCGCAAAAAGCTCTTGAGAGGGTAAAAAAAATTGTTGAAAATATGGATGATATGTAAGGAGCTATAATGCAAAAATTGCGAATTCTCTTGCCTTTACTTTTATTCCTTTATATTGGAGTTGAAACTTATTTTAAGATGCACCATGTAAGCCTATGTGAGAGCACGGGTTGTAAAATGGCAGGAGATTTGCTAAAATTTAATCCAATTTATCTTAATTTTTTAGGATTAATTGGAGCATTTACTCTTTTGATTCTTTCTTTATTAAAAAGTGAGGCTGCACACAAACTTTATGAGTGGCTTATTGCTGTAATGGCTTCGTTTGAGACGCTTTTGATTGCTTCGCAATTTGCAATAAATCCAGAGCCTTGCAAGTTTTGTTTGGGGGTTTATGGTTTTTTGCTTGCAATTTTTTTGGTGGCAAATTGGAAGCGATTTTTCTTTTTCCTTCCAATTTTTATTGCAATTTTTACAGGAATGCAAATTTTAGCAGTGCCAAAAAATAGCTCTTTAATTAAAGAAGATGGACTTTATTTAATAGCTTCAAAAACATGTCCACACTGCAAAGTAACAAAAAAATTTTTAAACGAAAAAAAGATTTCTTATAAAGTGATTCCTTCAAACAATATTAATGCATGGTATATGGCAAAAACACTTGGAATTACTAAAATTCCAATAGCTATTAAAAAAGATAATGATATTTATACTATAATTGTTGGTGATAAAACGATTATGAATTTTTATAAGCAAGACCAAAAAGAAAATAAACAAGAGAGTGTGCAAGAAAACTCTTTGAAGTTTCAAAATTTATATCAAGAAGATGAAGGGTGCTCTCTTTCTTTTCAAGCAACAAGTTGCGAGGGCAAGCAATAAAGGATTCAAATGGAAGGTAAGATTAAAGTTTTAATTATCGAAGATGATCCAGAATTAATGATGGCTTTGAGTATGTATTTACGAAAGTTTGGTATGGATACAAGCTGTGCAGAAGATCCTTTTATTGGGCTCTCACTCCTTACGCAAGAGGATTTTGATATAGTAATTTTAGATTTAACCTTGCCTGGAATGGATGGGCTTGAAGTGTTAGAGAAAATTAGACAAAACTCAGACATTCCAATTATTATTTCTTCAGCCAGAAATGATTTGACTGATAAAGTAATAGGGCTTGAGCGCGGAGCGGACGATTATATGCCAAAGCCATATGAGCCAAGAGAGCTAGTTACAAGAATTAAAACAATTTTGAGACGCACTAAAAGAGAGCATAAAAAAGAGGAAGAAAAAAGAGGAAATTTTATAGTAGATAAAGCTGGGCATACGATTAAATTTAAAGGTAAAACACTTGATTTAACCGCGGCTGAATTTGATGTTTTGGAGCTTTTAATTACGCATAAAAATAGTGCACTCTCACGAGAACAATTGCTTTATGAGAGTAAACATATTGACGATGAGAGTTCAATTAAAAATATTGATGTAATTATTTCGCGCATTAGAAACAAAATTGCAAAAATTGACAACTCTAAAACCTATATAAAGCCGGTTCGAGGAATTGGCTATATGTTGCTTGATGAGGAATGATGAAAAATATTTCGGTTCGAACCTTTATTCATACTATTTTTTTGCTGGCTTTGATTGTGCTTGTTTTAACCTTTTACATCTTGCTTCATGCAACGAGTGATCAGAGAAAATTGCAACAAATCTATCGCTATAAATTGATTGCCGATACCTTTTTAACTTTGCCAAACATTACAAAAAACTCCACTGAGGTTAAAAAACTTTACAAAAAAGAAAAACTCTCTCCTATACCTCTTGAGAGTGTGAGAAAAGAGATTGAGCAAAAAGGAGAAACTTTTTTTAGTGGGCACTCTATTTATGGGAATGTTAGAGTTTTTAAGGTTGATGATAAGTTTTACATTTACGTTGAGCGCTACAATTTTACTCAAATGCTAAAAGACAATCATCCAATTGATTATACTACGCAGCTTATTTTTACCATTGCCGTTATTTTGGTAGCTATTTTACTTTTTATTTATATTATGGTGCTAAAAAAAATAGCTCCACTTAATCGATTAAACAAACAAATAGAGCAATTTGGACAGGGGAATTTGGATATAAAACTGCAATATGAAGGAAATGATGAAATCGCTAAAATTGCCAAAAGTTTTGACGAAGCAATTGCTCATATTAAGCAGCTTATTCATTCTAAAAATCTTTTTATGCGAAATATTATGCATGAATTAAAAACGCCAATTACAACAAGCCGTATTGTAGCTGAGAGTGTAGAAGATGAGTTTGCACGAAAGATTTTGGTTAAATCCTTTCATAGAATGAATGAGTTAATTGAAGACTTAGCACAAGTTGAGCGTATAACAATGTATAGTTTTAAACCAAATAAAGCCAATTATAAACTGAGTGAAGTTTTTGAAAAAACTAAAAAAATGCTTTTAAAAGATGAAGAGCATATGGAATTTGTTTATAATGAGGATGAGGTAATCTTTACCGATATCGATTTATTGGCACTCATTTTGAAAAATTTAATCGATAATGCCATTAAATATAGTCCAAACCAAAAAGGAATTGTAGAAGTTGTTGGAAATAAAATTATGGTAAAATCCAAAGGAGAAAAATTAAAAGAGGATTTAAGCTATTATATTGAGCCTTTTTCACAAGAAGAGAAGCGCTCTTCTGGCTTTGGGCTTGGACTTTATATTGTTGCAAATGTAAGCAAAAAGCTTGGATATGATTTTCGATATCGCTATGACGAGCAAAAAGGCGAAAATGTTTTTGAAATAGTTTTAGAGTAAGGATAGAAGATGAAGAGTTTAGTGTTAAAAATGTTTTTATTAATTATTTTGCTTTATATAGGACTTTGTTATTATTTATATGCTACTCAAGAGAGTAAGCTTTATCCAAGATATTTAGCAAAGAAGATTGAGCCAAAAATTGCAAAAAAAGTTTCTTTTACAACGAGCGATGGCATAAAGCTTGAGGGAGCATTTACGAAAAATGGAGAAGATTTACCATTGGTGCTTTATTTTGGAGGAAATGCAAGTAATGTTATTGGCTTTTTAGATGATGTTGTTACTAAGATAAAAGGATTTAACTTTATTGGCTTTAATTATCCAGGATATGGAGCATCACAAGGCAAGCCAAGTGAACAAAAGATTTTACAATATGCACTTGAGATTTTTGATAAATATAAACCTCAAATTGTAATGGGAAGAAGTCTTGGAAGTGCGGTTGCAACTTTTGTTTCTGCAAAAAAACAACCAAAAGGGCTTGTTTTAATAACTCCAATTGATTCTATTTTGCATATTGCTAAGAAGCGATATCCATTTTTACCGGTTTCTTTTTTGCTTAAAGATAAATATTTAGCAACAAAATGGATGGATGAAGTGCAAAGCAAAAGTGCCATTATTTTAGCACAAAAAGAAAAAGTGGTGCCAAAAGAATCGATTGAAAATCTCTTTAAACATTTAAAAAATGTAGTTTATAAAAAAACGATTCAAGATGCAACGCATCACGATATTTTTGCTCATCCTCAAATTATAAATGCTTTAGAAGAGGCACTAAAGAGAGTGAGTAAATAGCTATTTTTTTACATAAATTGGTAAAATAATAAAAAGCATAAGAAAATAAAGAAGCACAAAAGCTCCAATTGCCAAATAAAAAAGAAACTCCCCTTGCCAAAGGGCATAAAAGCTTCGAAAAATTACAACAACTTGCGTTAAAAGAAAAGCTGCAAGAAGCGATTTCGAAAGCTTTAGGGCTAAATTTGCATGTGCTAAGCTAATGCGCGCAATAAATCCTATGGCAATTGTGTTTAAAAATCCAAGCATTAAAAGATGCAAAGTAAAAAAATTTAAAGAAAAAGAAGGTTCAAAAATTTGGGTTATTTTGATAATGGCATCTAAAAAAAAGCTAAGTGGTAAATAGATTAATCCAAGATGTAAAATGCCAAGAAAGCCATCGTGTTTATTCAGTTCAAAATGCATCTTTATAAGTTCTCGCACAAAAAATAGAGCAAGAAGTAAGCTAAAAAAAGATGTAATTTTTGGATAGTAACTTTGTGAAATAGTATAAAAAAGGAGTAAGAAAAAAAGCGCAGTATTAAAAGTTTTACTTTTTCTATAAACAAAATTACTAAAAAAAGGAATCATTTTAAAAGCAATCGTAATAGCTAAGAAAAGCATATAAAGATGAATTCCAACATTAATTGCATATTTTAAATAGATATCAGAAAATTTATTATTAGGTAATAGCGAAACAAAAAATAAAATATTACTTAAAACTCCCATACCAAAGGCAAGAATAATGCTGTATAAATCATTTTTTAAAATTTGGGCTTTTTTATAGATTGAAAGATATATTTTTAATAATAGCGTAAAAGAAAAAAGAATCAAAGTTAAAGCTATTAAAAGTGCTTCTTTAAAAAATAATCCTATGATAAAAAGTATTGTTGCTAAAAGGTTGAAGAAAAACAAATAGCTATAACTTTTTTGATTAATTGGGGGTGTTTGGGCAAATTTTGGAAAAGTTGTTAAGCTAAAACCATAAAAAAAGTTGCTAAAAACAAAAAAAATCATTGAATAGCTATGGAAAAAAAGAGGATTTATTTTTAATTTATGTTGCATAGTAAATAGTAAAAGAAAAAGAGCTCCATTACAAAAAGCTAAGCTAAAAAAGGCTTTATAAGGTTGATTAAAAAGCTTTAAATACATCGATATTTTCCTTTATCTTTCAAAATGACAGATTTTTATAAATTCCTTAGTTGTGCCTATAAAATTTTATAATAAATTTTTTTAAAGGATGTTAGATGAAAAAGTTAGGATTAGGGGGATTTTTATTGTCATTAACATTGTTGCAAGCAAATTGTTGTTTGAAATATACCGATCACATTGTGCAATATGCTGATGAACACGATCCGCACAATCATATTATTACTATCAATTATAAAAATATGGAATTGTTAGAAAAAAAAGAAATTGATGGTTCTCTTAATCATCATGCCGATCCATTAGGAACATTAAGTAGTGCAACTTATATGCTTTTAGTTCCAAAAGGATCTTATTTTGTGCATGCTTATGATATTAGAAACGATAATTTTGTAAAAAAAATTAGACTTCCTTTTAGACCAAGATCTTCGGATGCATATAACAAAAAATATAATTTAACTTTGCTAAATGGTCGCGATAGACCAGTAGCAGTTTTAATTGATGATAGTAAATTAAAAATTGTAGGAAAAGCTGGATTTAATATTCGCTGCTCGCAAGAAAAAGCTCAAGCTCTTCCAATATTTATGCAATATGCAAAAAAGGAAATTTACGATAAAAATTATAAATGTAAACCAATTGATTTTGGTGGAGATCAAATTAGTGGGCATCCAATTTGGTTTAATGATCATCTTTTTGGAATCATAGATAGAGCAAATAGAGCGATTCATGTTTATAAAATAAAAAAGAGAGGAGATATTTTTAAGACGAAATTAGTGCAAACCATATCAACGGTAACCTCTATTCATCAAATTATTCCAAAAGGAGATGGCAGTAACATCTTTTATGGTTCTTGTGAGGGTAACGGAGCTAAAAATTTGATTTCGGGTGTCTATAAATTTAAAGTAAAACATGATAGAGTTTATGTAGTAAAATATACTCCACTTCAATATAACAATATTTTTGGAACAAATGGCCATAATATTTACATAACTCCAGATAAAAAATATCTATTTGTTCCAGCAGCATCAACACTACAATTGCAAAATGACTCAGACGAAAATTTTTTTGCAGATTTTAAAAGAAGAGTTCAAAAATTAAGACTAATAAAACAAAACTATCGTAAATTCATTAAAATGTATGCAGATATTGCAATTAT
>JALVTH010000076.1:9451-16583 GCA_027036015.1 Campylobacteraceae bacterium | reverse complement strand
CATTATAATAGTCTCAAGTGAAAAAGTAGAAAAAGTTGTTAATGCTCCAAGCATTCCAGTAATCAAAAGCGTTTTTAAATTTGGTGCAATGATATGCTCAAAATATAAAAATAAAAAGCCAATTAAAAAACTTCCTATAACATTTACACTTAGTGTTCCATAAGCAAACAATGGACCTAATGCTTTGTTAACATAATAAGAAATAATATATCGCAAAACTGCCCCAATACTTCCACCAATAGCCGTAAAGAAAATTAAAGATAGATTCATTAAAGTTCCTTCACATTCACTACTTCAACATCTTTTATCGTCACGTAAGAATTTTGTAACATTGGCTTATACGTTTTTAAATATTTTAAAATTTGCTCTTTATTTTCAACAGTTTCTATAACAATTGGGATGTTTTGCGAAAGATTGAAAATCTCAAAAGTATGAATTTCTTTATGTTTTCCAAAGCCAGCTACTGCTTTATAAACAGTAGCACCTAAAAACCCTTCTTTTTGCATTGTTTGTAAAATTTGCTCCCACAATGCATTCTCCTCATATTTATCGATGGTATGTAAATAAATTTTTAATTCAGTTTTTTGCATTTGCTAACCTTTATTCTTCAAAAATAATTATGTCATATTGACTCTTTTTAGCAACAACGGCTTTATTTTTTGGAACTAGCGCATCTTTATCAAAAGCACTTAACTGCTCTTTTAAATATTCTACTTCTTGTTCTAACTCTTCAATTTGCTCTTTTAAGCGCAAAATAATGTCAATTCCAGCAATGTTAACACCTAAATCTCTTGAAAGACGCAAAATCATCTTCATTCTATCAATATCTCTTTGAGAATAAAGGCGCATACGCCCTTTTGTTCGTGCTGGCTTAATAAGTCCATCTCTTTCATACTGCCTTAAGGTTTGTGGATGAATATTAAGCATTGATGCAACAACACTAATTAAATAAACTGGTTCATCATAGCTATGCATAAACCCCTCCTTATTCAGGTAGTTTTTCTAAACACTCTTTTACTTCCTGTGGCAAAGTATCAACGTCTGGTAATATTATATTCGCTACTAAATATAAATCACCTTTACCTCCGCCACTTTTTGGGAAACCTTTCTCTTTCAAGCGAAATTTTTGCCCATTTTTGGTATTTTTAGGAACTTTTAGCGTTACTTTTTTCTCTGGCGTTTCTACTTCTATTTTTCCACCAAAGAGAGCTGTTTTTAAAGGAATATTAATCGTTTTATATAAATCATCTCCCCTTCGCTCATACTCAGGTGAAGGAGCAACAATTACTTTAATTAATAAATCACCTCTTTGGCCTTGGTAACTTCTTCCTTTTCCTCTAACCCTTAGAGTTTGTCCACTTTTAATTCCCGCTGGAATCTTAACATCAAAACTCTCACCATTATCTAAAGTAATGTGGTGTTTCCCACCTATTACTGAAGTAATAAAAGGGATAGTTATAGTAGTTTGAATATCTAAATTTGGCTTTCTAAAACTTTGTCTTTCAAAACCGCCAAATCCTCCACCAAATCCACTACTACTAAAGCCACCACTAAATCCAGAGCGTGAACTAAAACCTCCAGAACTAAATCCGCCACTACTAAATCCTCCTCCAAAAATAGTGCGAAGCAATTCATCTAAATCGATGTCTGGGCCTTGAGAGCTTGCAAAATCACTAAAACTTTGGCCACCAAACATCTGATCGCCAAATTGATCATATTTAGCTCTCTTTTGGGGATCGCTTAAAATTTCATATGCGGCATTAATCTCTTTAAATTTTTCTTGTGCTTCTGGAGATTTATTAATATCTGGATGATATTTTCGTGCTAATTTTCTATAAGCTTTTTTTATCTCTTCTTGGGTAGCATTTTCACTTACTCCCAAAGTTTCATATAAACTTTTAGACATTGACCAACTCCTCTTAAAAAATATTAAAAAAATCTATTTTAAAAAATTTTTCATTTATTATATCAAAATAGTTTAGTCAATGTCAATCAAGTTTAAGGAAAATTTAAAGTTTTTTTAAAGAAAAAGAAGTTGCAAAGCTCAAAAAGTGAGCTTAATGCAAAAAGTGTCTAACACCTGTAAAATACATTGCAATATTATGCTCATTTGCAGCATTAATTACCTCTTCATCTCTAATACTTCCACCTGGTTGAATAATTGCACTAACACCTACACTAGCAGCCGCATCAACAGAATCTCTAAATGGAAAGAACGCTTCACTAGCCATTACAGCTCCACTAATATCAAGTCCTAACTCTTTTGCTTTATTAATGGCACATTTTGCTGCATCGACTCTACTTGTCATTCCCATACCAATTGCAACTAAAGCCCCATCTTTTACGTAAGTTACACAATTACTTTTTGTAAGAGCTGCAACTTTCCAAGCAATTTCTAAATCTCTCATTTGCTCTTTAGTAGCTTGAGTATTTGTTACACATTTTGCATTTGTAACTTCATTATCACACACACAATCACTATTTTGATAAACAAAGCCTCCTTCAATATGTTTAAAATCAGCCTTATCACCTGCTTTAAGAAGTTTCCCCTCTCCTAAAGTAAAAAGTTTTAAACGCTTTTTCTTGCTAAAAATCTCAAGAGCTTCTTCACTAAATCCACCAGCCACAATTACTTCTAAAAAGATTTCATTCATTTTAGCAGCCAACTCTTTATCTACAATACCATTTACAGCAACAACTCCTCCAAAAGCTGAAATAGGATCACACTCAAGCGCTTTTGTGTAAGAATCTAAAAGTGTATCTTTTATTGCAAAGCCACAAGGATTTCCATGTTTTACAATACATACAGCCTTCGCATCACCAAAACTTGTTGCAATTTTAACAGCCCCATTAATATCGGTTAAATTATTAAAACTGGCTTCTCCTTTAATGGTTTTAAAATTTTTACTAAAAAAGTTATCAAACTCATACAAAGCACCATTTTGATGAGGATTCTCTCCATATCTAGTATTAAATACTTTTTTACCAACAATAAATTGCTTAGCGCCAAAACCTTCATTAAATCGCCCATTCATATAATTTGCAATCATTGCATCATAACTTGCAGTATGCTCAAAGGCTTTAATCATTAATTCTCTTCTAAAGTTTAAATCATCTCTTTTCTCTTTAATTGCTTCTAAAACTTTGTTATAGTCATTTTTATCTGTTACAATTAAAACATCTTGAAAGTTTTTAGCAGCAGAGCGAACCATTGTAGGACCACCAATATCAATATTTTCTATAATTTCATCAAAATCATCGGTTCGCTCAATTGTCTCTTTAAATGGATATAAATTAACACATACTAAATCAATTCCTTCAATTTGCAACTTTTTTGCCTCTTCTTGATGCTTTGCATTATCTCTTTTATATAAAATTCCACCATGAACATATGGATTAAGTGTTTTTACTCTTCCATCAAAACACTCTGGAAATTTTGTAATTCTATCAATTTCAATCACTTCAATTCCTGCTTCTTTTAACTTTTTAAAAGTGCCTCCAGTTGAAATTATTTCAAAGCCAAGTTCAACTAAACCTTTTGCAAATTCAACAATTCCTTCTTTGTCGCTGACGCTAAGCAATGCTCTCATAATAACCTTTCAAGAAAAAATTTTTGTAATTATAGTATAATGTTGCTAATAGTTTATAAAGGGATAAAATGATTATAATTCCAGCACGACTTGCATCTTCAAGACTTCCAAATAAAGTTTTAGCACCAATTGGCAAATATCCAATGGTCATTCAAACTGCCTTAAGAGTTAAAGATGTTGATGATGTTGTTATTGCAACAGACTCAAAAGAAGTAATAGATGTCGCAAAAAAATATAATATCAAAGCACTCTTAACCTCTTCATCGCATAAATCTGGAACCGATAGAATTTATGAAGCCGCAAAAAAGCTTAATTTAGATAAAGATGAAATCATTTTAAATGTTCAAGCAGATGAACCTTTTATAGAAAAAGAAGTAGTAAAAGCACTTTTTAATTTAACTAAAAAATTTCAACATAATAAAGAAGTTATAGCAACAACTTGCTATAAAGAAATTACAAAAGAAAAAGCACTTGATCCAAATGTGGTTAAAGTCGTTGCAAGCCAAGATGATTTTGCTCTCTATTTTTCAAGAAGCTTAATTCCTTATAATAGAGGAAATAAAATAATTTCTTATAATGCTCATCTTGGAATGTATGGGTTTACCTTAAAAAAGTTAGAACTCTTTTGCCAAATGAAAGAAAGTAAGCTTGAAGATATTGAAAAATTAGAGCAATTAAGAATTTTAGAAAATAATTACAAAATTGCTCTTGTAAAAGTTAAAAGTAACTCTTTTGGAATTGATACAAAAGAAGATTTACTCAAAGCTCGAGAAAGAATTAACAAATAAAGAGCCTCTTCTATAAGGCTTAACCTTGAGCTGCTCTTCCTAAATCCCACATTGGTAAGAAAATTCCTAATGCTAAAAGTAATACTACTCCAGCAAGTACCACAAGAATAAGTGGTTCAATGTAAGCTGATAAATTATCAATTAAATTTTGGAAATTTAAATCATAATAGTCTCTTACTTTTGCAATCATTCTATCAAGTTGTCCACTACTCTCTCCAGCTTTTATCATTTGCAAAAGCATCTTATCAAACAAACCACTCTCCTCAAAAGCTTCTGAAAGATTCATCCCTTTTCCAATATTGTAATTTACGCTTTCAAGTCTTTTTTGCAAATATGAGTTATTAACTACCCCAAGTGCCGTATTTAATGCTTCTGAGACTGGAATTCCAGCATGAATTAAAGCTCCCAAAACTAAAGTATAACTATACATATTTGAGAGATTAACAATTTTTCCAATTAAATAAAATCTTGGATGGGCTAAAATTTTATCTACTTGATAACGAAATTCTTTATTGTTTTTATAAAAATATCGAACTCCAAAAAAGAGTAATGCTAAAACAACAAGTATAAAAATACCATAGTGTCTAAAAAAACTCTCCATTGCCAAAAGAAATTTGGTTGCTGCTGGTAAATTGGCTCCAAGCTCTTTAAAAATCTCTTTAAATTTTGGAATAACAAAAATAATCACAGTTACAAAAGCAATGATTAAAGCACTAATTACAATTAAAGGATATCGTATTGCTCTTTTAAATTTATTAGTATTGTCTCTAATTTTTTCTAAAATGTCAGCTAATTTATGATATGCTTCAGGAAAGTTCCCCGTTGTCTCACCAAGCTTTGTCATAGCCATAACAACATGCCCCATCTCCTCTTCATAAGGAGCTAAAGCTTGAGACATACTTTTCCCTGCATTAATATCATTTGTAACAGATTGAAATATTTCTCTTAGCGTTGGATTTTGTGTATTTTGGACTAAATCATCCAATACTTCGTTAATTGGAATTCCTGCATCAGTCATTACAGCAATTTGTCTAATTGCAGCAATCTTTTCATCAATTTTAATTTTAGGCTTGTAAAATTTAATAAAACTCTTTTTTAATTCCTCAAATGTTGCTTCTATCGGGGCAGAAGTCTCTTCTATATTAATGATAACAATATTGCCATGAATACTTTTTTTAGCATTAGCAGAAGCTTCAAATCTGCTATTTGCTTTCAGCGTTAAAGAGTTTTTTTTCCCATGATATAAATAATCAACCTTATAATACATTCTATAACCTTGCTACCCTAAAGATCTCTTCAACCGTCGTTCTTCCCTCAAGTGCTTTTAAAATTCCATCTTCAAACATCGTTTTAAACCCCTCTTTAATTGCTTGTTTTTCTAACTCTTCTTCTGGAACTTGTGCTGCAATCATGCGTGAGAGTTCATGACTAATAACTAAAACTTCAGAAATCATCTCTCTTCCTAAATAGCCAGTATTATGACAAGTTCTACACCCTTTTCCTTTAAAAAAATGTAACTCTTGATTCTTTGGTAAAAAAGACTCAATCTCTTCTAATAAATGGGCCGGAAGTTCAATCTCTTCTTTGCAATCTGGACAAATTTTTCTAACAAGTCGCTGTGCTTGAATAGCTACTAAGGAACCACTCACCAAATAGGCTTCAATTCCCATATCAACCATTCTATTAATTGCAGAAATTGCATCATTTGTATGCAACGTAGATAATACCAAGTGTCCAGTCATTGCTGCTTGAACAGCAATTTGTAATGTTTCGGTATCTCGAATCTCACCTATCATGATTTTATCTGGATCTTGTCTTAAAATTGAACGAAGTGCAGCGGCAAAGGTAAGCCCGGCACTATTATTAACTTGAACCTGCTGAACTCCATTCATTTGATATTCTACTGGATCTTCAACTGTAATAATTTTGTCTTTTACGCTTTTAATGGCATTAAGTGAGGCATAAAGTGTAGTTGTTTTACCACTTCCAGTTGGTCCAGTAACTAAAACAATTCCATAAGGGGCCTGAATACTTTTTTTAAATTTATGATAATTTTTATCATTCATCCCCATCTCTTCTAAAGTAATTAACGTTTTTGATTTATCTAAAATCCGTAAAACAATTGACTCTCCAATAAGCGTTGGTAAAGTTGAAACACGAAAATCATACTCTTTTCCAGCTATAACAAAAGAAAATCTTCCATCTTGAGGTTTTCTTTTTTCTGCAATATCAAGATTTGATAAAAGCTTAATTCTTGAGGCTAAAGGAGAAAAAACCTCCTTTTCCATAATAAAACTCTCTTGCAACATTCCATCAATTCTATCTCGAATAATACAATTTTTTTCTGTAACTTCAATATGAATGTCACTTGCACGACTTAAAATCGAATTTTTTAAAATCAATTCAATAAGTTTCATAACAGCTGGAGATTCATCTTCTTCTTCAACATCTCCTCTATTTTGTAAATCTTTTTTAATCTCTTCGACATAATCTTTTAATGACTCATAAGTTTCTAATTGAAAAAGCTTGTCTTTAATAATAGAAGGTAGAGCAAAAGCAACTTTTAATATTTTTTTTGGAAAGTATCTTGCAATTGCATCTTGAGCAGCAACGTCAAAAGGATCAGCAAAAGCAACGGTTACATATAAATCGTCACTATCAATAACTAAAGCTCTATTTTTTAATAAAATGTGAATTGGAATTTTACTAATTAAAGAGATATCATATTCTTTCTCATTTAAATCAACATATAAA
>JALVTH010000076.1:0-9441 GCA_027036015.1 Campylobacteraceae bacterium | reverse complement strand
ACATATAAAAGATTATATTTTTTAGCAATGTATGAAAAAAGCTCGTCAATGTTTATCGATTCTTGCGAAAGGCTTTCTAACTCTTCAAAACTAAACTTTCCTCGTCTAACATTTTGGGCAAGATAATCAAAAAAAGTATCTTTAGATATAATTCCTTGCTCTATTAGTTTACCAATATAAATTACTTTCTCTTTTTTTGCAAAATTAATAAGTTTTTCTTTTTCAACAACTCCATCAGCAATTGCACTTTTTAAAAACTTATTCATCAAACTCCTAATCAAAAGGTTTTCCAAGTCTTAGTTTATCAAGTAACTCCTTAGCTTTCATTGAACCAGTACTATCATAATATGATTGTAAAGCTTTAATTGCATCAACTCTATGCCCCATTTTTGCTTGCGCTTTTGCAAAAATAATCCAGCTCTCTTCAATTGAACCATCAATATTATTTGTATTAATTGCCCAATCAATTGCCTTAGTATAATCTCCTTTTTTATAATAATATCTTGCCAAAAAGAGAGAATCTTGTGGATCTTGCGAAGTTTTAAAACGCTCTTCTACCTCTTTAACATGTTCTAACTCTTTAATCTCTTTTTCTTTTTGCGAAGGAATGAGGATATCTTGATTGCTTGATTCTTTTTTCTTTTTATCATCATCAAAGCCAATCATTCGAACATCTTCATCAGGTACATCTGGCGTTATAATTTTTGCTTTGCTAATGTCTATAGTTTCAGTATTACTATTTGAAGTTGTAGAAGTAGTAGTTTTAGTTGTATGAGGCATAACGTCGTTTTTAGTAATGACAATGGCTGAATTTTGTTTTTTATTTTGAATAGTTTTTGTATCAACTACTTTTTGAGGTTCTTTTTTGTGAAGATAAGTTAAAGAAATAACACTAATTATTCCAACTACGGCTAAAATAGAACCACCAATAATAAGAGGCTTTTTTATTTGATTTCTTTTATATTGTCTCCATTTTCGCTCTAATTCAGGAATATCATACATGAATAGCTCCTATTGCAATTGCAGCCATCTCCAAAAATTTTTGAGAAAATTTATCTCTACTAAATTGAGATGGATCATGTTTTTCATAATATTGATAAATTTCAAATGTTGTATACATTAATTTACTACAAGCTCTAAAATTTCCTTTCGTGACTTTATAAATAAAATCGATGTTTTTTTGCTTAATTTGATTTGCAATTTCAAATTGATTATATCTTAACAATCTTTGATGGATATAAGTTTTTAATTCTGACTTAGAAGCGTTTTTAAGCTCAACTGCTCCCCAAATTCTCGTTTTAAAATGGCTTTTTGCAATTACATCTTCGTCAGTCGTTTTATGAACTACGATAACAAAACGCAAAACTCCCGTATCTGAAAGAATTCTAATCTCTTCTAAAATTTTTTTAGGATAGAGTTGTGCCTCATCAAGTAAAATAATAATTTCTCTTTGCCCTTTTATTACTTTACAATATTCAACGAAAGTATTAAAATCAACTTTCGTTCCCTTTGGCATAGGCTTTTGAATTAAAATATTAAATATCTTTCTAAAAAACTCTTCTTCATTTAAAAGAGGCGACTCAATAAAATGAATCTCTTTTTGATACTTTTTCTTTTCGTAAAGTCTTTTTAAAAGCAAACTTTTACCAGTTCCAGGTTCTCCATATAAAAGCATCATTTTAAATGGCTTCTCAAAAGCCATTTCCATCTCTTCATACGCTCTAACGGAACTTGGTAATTCAACATAACTATCTAAATTTAGCTCATCAACAAAGCACTCTTTGGCAATTTCATAATAGCTCACTTTACTATGCTCCTATATCCAAGTTTTTTTAAAGAAATGTTTTTATTTCTTCCATTAGTAATATGTGGAGTAATAATGACTACAAGCTCTTCAACTCTTTTAACTTTTCTTTTTTTCTTAAATGCCTCTCCAAAAAGAGGAATATCTCCAAGCAATGGTACTTTAGAATCAACCGTACTTTCGGTTGTCGAGATCAATCCTCCTAAAATAGCATGCATTCCATCTTTTACTTTAATAACGGTAGAAATTTGTCTTCTAATTAAATCTGGTGGTATAGAGCGAACTCCCTCTCCTCCTACTGGACTTGCCGTTTCAGTAATAGAAGGATTAATCTTTAATGTTATCATACCACGTTTATCAATTTCTGGAGTAATATCTAACAAAATGCCAGCAAATACAGAATCGATTGCTTCGGAAGTGGTTGTCGTACCATTATTAGTTGAGTTGTTAATTTGCTCCGTTCTAGTTTTATAAAAAATCTCTTTACCTACACTAATTAGTGCTGGTTGGTTATTAAGCGTCATAACTTTTGGATTAGAAATTGTTTTAACCGTTCCTTGCGTTCTTAAAAACTTAATTACATCATTAATCGTTGCATATCCTCTTGCATCAAAAAGTCTTACTCTCCGTGGCTCTTTTAAAACACCATATTTCATATCAGTTATTCTATCATTTTCCATTTTATATTCAGTTACATTTTTTTGAGCCATTACCAAAGAGTGAATCGAAAAGTTTTGTAAACCATAAAGTTGTGACCAATCAATTCCAGTTTGCTTATCTTTATTTAGCGTTACAGACAAAATTTTAACATCAATCATAACTTGCGTTTTAATTTGTGAAGCAAGTGCTGAGAGATATTTTGCGACTCTTTCAACCTGTTCTCTTGTTCCAGTAACTGTTACAAGCCCAGCTTCTGGATCAACAATTGGTTCAAGTGGATTGTATTGCCATTTGTATCCACCAGGTCCAATCCAGCTACCATCTTTATCTTTCGTAAAATGAAGCGACCCATCACCAGAAACGACTAAAATTTTATGAAGTTCATCTTTAAGTTTACTCCAAAACTTAAACTCATCATCACTTTTAATTGACATTCCACTAGCTTGAGTCGTATTTTTACTTTTAGCAGTTCCAGCATTTGCAATATTGATGTTTGCACTACTTGAACCACTTCTATCACTTGCAATGTAGTGCACTTTAAAAGTTCGTGTAATTAAATATGAAATGATTAATTTATTACCCTTTAATTGATAATAAAAGTCGTTATCTTTTAAAAGGGTATCTAAAATTGTTCGAAGCGTTGCATCTTTTAATCGTATATAATAAAGTTTCTTTTTTAATTTCTCTTGAGCTGCAGCGTCTTTAACCACCACGGTTAAATTACAACTTTGTGCAAGATTATCGATTGCATCTGCAATGGAGAGCTCTTTATTAATTTTAACAGAAAGCAACTGATTATCACAACTTCCGGCATATAAAGTTGTTGCTCCAACAATTGATAAAGCCGTTGCTAATTTTAATATTGCTCTTTTCATTTACTTACCTTCCTAAAAATGATTTTACCATTTTTCTTGTTAAAAAAGATCATTTTATTCTTTTTTCCATTACTTAAATAAACTGCATCTTCTAAAATCTCAACTACTTTATAGTTGCCAATATTATCTCCTTTTTTCACCCATTTATCATTAATAAATGCTCGATTATTCATAATAGCTTTTAATACAAATTCAGGTGCGATATTTTGAACTATTGTGCTATTGATTTCTTTAGAAGTGTTTTTTTCAACAATAATTTTTGGAATTGGAGATTTAAGTGCTTTAATTTTTTTCTTATCAATGTGACTTACTCGCTCTTGCTTAATTTTTTTAACCAATTCATCTATCTCATCGGCAAAAATACAAATTGTAAGACTCATTGCTAAAATGGCTAATTTTTTCATTCTTTTATCCCCCAAACCGACATATTAATATCGGCAATTGGATTTGTTTTTGTAGCTTTTAAATTAATTGCCGTAATGTTTGTTACTAATTTTGTCTCTTCAAGTTCGTTAATAAAAGAAATAATATTTGCATACTCTCCTTGGGCTTTTATATGAATGTCTAAAATTTTTCCAAAACTTCTATTTTGATCAACAGGGGTATTGGTTAAAGCATAAAGATGTAAATCGTTTTTATCAGCTTTTGTTGCAATTGAATGTAAAAATTTTGACCAATTTCCTTTATTGTAAAGCACCTCTTTTAACTTGTGTTTTGCGCTATCAATTTTAGCTAATTTTTCTCTTAAACTATTTAAATTTCGTTTAGCCTCAACTATTTTTCTATTTAAATCTTTAATGTAAAACTCTCTATCACCATTTACTGTAATAGATTTTAAAAAGCTTTTTGCACTTGTAATCGTTTGATGAAGTTCTTGATTTTTTCGCAATTGCTGAGTTTTATATTCATTTGCTCCATCACCTAATAACGTATAGAGGATATATCCAAATAATATAGAAAGTAAAATTACAATCATCCAAACTTCGTTTGATTTGCGCGAATAATAATAGTTATCTAATCGATCTAAAATATTCACTTTATATCCTTTGAGTAAGTCTTAATTTTAAATAACCTCTATAAAGACCACTTTTTTTATCAAAATCGATATGATTAATCTCAATGCTATCAATTCTATCACCCAAGGATGTTACCAATTTTTTTACAAATGCAGTAATTTCCTTATCATCTTTTGATTCAACTTCTATAATATAATTCTCGTCATTTAATGTGATATTTCTACTTTTAATGTCAAATTGATTAATAATATCCGTAATCTCAGTTAATTGCTCTGAACGCATTTGATAGTGGAATTTTTTATTATAAACTGATTCAAGCTCACCCATTTTATTTTGATAAATCTTTCTTAGTTTATCGATACTTTTGTGTAAAGCATTTAATTCACTTCGTTTTTGATGCAAAATTTGTTTATAATGATTTGCCTCACTTGTTACTTTAAAAGCTTTTTTTTGCAACATTACGTTATTAAACTTATAAATTACTCCTAAAGTATAATCATAAATTACGGGAGATAAAAATAAAATCGTCATTCCAGTAAATGTTAAAATCATCTTTCCAGCAGGACGCTTTAAAAATGGAGCCGGTTTTGGATATGGCGTAAGGTTTGGTAAAATAAGGGTTTGGGCTTTCAACTCTTTAGCAGTAAGAGCCATTAAGGCATGAATTGGATCTATGGTAGTTGCTGGGTCATTTTTTGTATAAAGCAATGTAAGTGGCTTAGATTCAATATTTAAATAATTTTTAGCATAAAGTTCTATCCCATCAATATAGCCCCAAGAAAATCCAATAAACAAATTTCTAATAGCTTCAATATCGTAAACTCTTTTTGTGTAAATTAATACATCATTAATATTTAAAAAACACTCATTTAAAACTTGAATTAAAAGGTGTTTAATTCTTTCATCTTCACTTTTTAAAGGATTGTTTTTTAATGCTTCGATAAACTCTTCTTTTGTTAAAAAAACCTCTTGAGCTAATTGGCAAATTCGATCATACATATGATCTACAGAGTATTTAAGTGACTTAGAATAAAGAAACTCTCCCTTATAATAAAATGTTACAAACATATCACTTAAACCAAAATAGATAAACATATCACATTTTTGAGGCTCTAATTTTTTATTAGAATAAAAAACTTTATATAAAAGAGGCGCTGGAATTAAATAATCTAAATATTTAATTTGTTTAGCTATAGGTGTACATTCTTTTTCAATATTATTTTGATCAATAATTAATGTCTGATATTTAATATTATTTGAAACAAATGCAGTTTTGATAGGGATTATAGAGTAATTAATCGTTGTATCTAATCGAAGTTCCTCATAAACTTTATCTTCAATGACTGTTTGAACATGTTCTGGTGGAATTGAATTACTTATTTCAACTGGTTCAATAATAAATTCACTATTTGCAATATAAGCAATTGTCGTATCATTTTTTGATACTTCTTTTAACGAATTTACTTTACTAAACCTTCCCGCCTCTAACTTAAAATAGCGTTTATTATAAAAATCAATCGTTATAATCGAACTATTTTTTCTCTTTTTCTTCACGCTAATACCCCAATAGTAAACTTTATTTGATTATATATGTTATAATATTAAAAGTCACTTAAATTTTTATATAATTTAATATAAAAAAGAGAAAATCGAAGTATATGTTAAAAAATGTAGCCCAAATCTTGAAGAAAAGCTTTATTTTTACTCCATCCTTTTTGCACTTTTACATATAACTCTAAATAGATTTTTTTACCAGAAAACTCTTCCATCAATTTTCTAGCAAGCACCCCTACTCTTTTTATACTTTGCCCATCTTTTCCAATTATCATTCTTTTTTGCGTCTCTTTTTCAACAATTATTGTTGCATACACTTTATCTAAATGCTCTTTTTCTTCAATTTTATCAATTACTACATCACTTTCATATGGAATTTCATCACTTAATTTCTCAAAAATTGCTTCACGAATTAACTCTTTATAAATATCTCGAATGTTTTCAGTGGTTAATAATTCTGGATCATAAAGCCAAGGATGATTTGGTAAATATTTTGCAATAATATCTAAAAGTTGCTCTTTACTCATCCCTCCTTTTTTTACCGAAAAAGGAATTATCTCACTAAATTCATTAGCAAATTTATTATATTCTTTCAATTTTTCTAATACTTTTGCATTATCAACTCTATCAACTTTGGTAAGTAAAACAATATGAGGAATATCTTTTTTCTTTCTTAAATTCAAAAACTCTTCATAATATTTAATCGAATCAGTTACTGGAGCTAAAAAAAGATGCAAATCACTATCTCCAAGTGCTTTGAGCGCTTCTTCAAGCATAAATTGATTTAAAAGTTTCTCTTTTTGATGAATTCCTGGGGTATCAACAAAAATAATTTGTGCATTTTTATGCATAACAATAATATTCATTCTTTTTCTTGTTGCTTGAGCCTTTTTAGAAACCATAGCAAGCTTATAGCTTGCTAAATAATTAAGTAAGGTGCTTTTTCCTGCATTTGGTCTTCCAACAACTGCTACAAAACCTGCTTTTTGTTCTTGCTGCATTCAATTCCTTTATAAAATATATCTTGTAGCATCTTCGCTTTTTACAATATCTCCAAGCTTTTTATCTACTAACTCTTTATCTACAACTACACTTTGACCTTTTAGGCTATCTGCTTCAAAACTAATATCTTCAAGCAATTTTTCCATTACAGTGTGCAATCTTCTTGCTCCTATATCTTCAGTTTTTTCATTTGCTAATGCACTATATCTTGCAATAGCCCTGAGGGCTTCTTCTTCAAAATCAAGTTCAACCCCTTCAACCTTTAACAATGCTTTATATTGATTTACCAACGAATTTTTAGGCTCAGTTAAAATTCTATACAATGCTTCTTCATCTAAAGAATTTAGCTCAACTCTTAATGGAAAACGTCCTTGAAGTTCTGGTATCAAATCACTTGGCTTACTCAAATGAAACGCTCCTGCAGCAATAAATAAAATATGATCCGTATCAAGTAAACCTATTTTTGTTTTTACAGTGCTTCCTTCAACAATTGGTAAAAGATCTCTTTGAACTCCTTCTTTACTTGGGTCTTGTCTTGAAGAAGAACTTGAATTTACAGCAATTTTATCAATTTCATCAATAAAAATTATTCCACCACTTCTTGCCCTCTCAAGTGCTTTTTGCTTAAGCTCTTCTTCGTTAATTAACTCATTTGCTGCTTCTCTTGCTAAAATTTCACGCGCCTCTTTAATACTTACTTCTTTTTTCTTTTTGCGATTCATTCCACCTATTACTCTAATAATTGATTCTTGCACCTCTGCCATTTCTGGCGGAACATTGCTATTTGTCATAATATCAATTGAGCTACTACTAATTTCAATTTCAATTTTCAAATTATCAAGTTCACCTTTTCTTAATTGCTCTTTTTTTCGCTCAACTACCTTTTCATAATCTTGCTTTTTCTCCTCACTTGCACTTGAAGGAAGAGGCGGTAAAAGCTTTTGGATAATTTTATCTTCTACAATTTTTTCAATTTTTTCTTTATTTTTTTGCTCTTCTTCTTTACGAACTAAGTTAAGCGCTTCTAACGCAAGATCTCTAACCATCGACTCAACATCACGCCCTACAAAACCAACTTCTGTATATTTACTTGCCTCTACCTTAATAAAAGGTAAATGAAGCATCTTTGCAAGTCTTCTAGCAATTTCAGTCTTTCCTACTCCAGTGCTTCCAATCATTAAAATATTTTTAGGTGTAACCTCTTGTGCCATTGCTTCATCAAGTTGCATTCTTCGCCATCTATTTCGAAGCGCAATAGCAATTGTTTTTTTTGCTTCATTTTGTCCAATTACATATTTATCTAAATATGCAACAATTTCTCTTGGCGTTAAATTCTCAACCATTATCTCCTACTCCCTATTCTAACTCTAATGTTTTGATATTAGTATTTGTATATATACACATTTCTCCAGCAATTTGTAAACTCTCCTTAACAAGTTCAAGTGGTTCAAGAGTGCTATGCTTTTTCAAAGCTCTTGCAGCTGCTAAAGCAAAATTGCCTCCACTTCCAATTGCTGCAAGCTCTCCATCTTCTGGCTCAACAACATCACCCGTTCCACTCAAAATAAAAATATGCTCTTTGTTTAAAACAAGCATCATTGCTTCAAGCTGGCGCAAATATTTATCTTGACGCCACTGCTTGGCAAATTCAATAACCGATTTTAAAAGATCCCCTTTTTTCTCACTCAAAATCCCTTCAAACATATCAAAAAGCTTAAACGCATCAGCTGTGCTTCCTGCAAAGCCAGCCAAAATTTTGCCATTATACAGTGTTCTAATTTTTGTTGCATTATTTTTAAGTACTGTATTGCCAAATGTAACTTGGCCATCTCCACCAATTACAGCTTTGTTTTTTGCTTTATAAGCTAATATTGTAGTGGCTTTAAACATTATTTTTATACTCCTACAACATTAATTTTTGCATCTGCATGAATACCATGACCCAATTTAATATCTACATGAAAAAGTCCCTCAGATTTAATTGCTTTTTTCAAATTAATCTCTTTTTTATCAATTTCAACACCAAGTTGCTTGTTAATTTCTTCTGCAATTAAGGCATTCGTAACTGAGCCTTTAATTCCTGCTGGCGCTTTTTCTTTTTCTATTCTTATCTCTTTACTCTCAAGCAAGTTTTTTAACTCTTGTAATCGATTAAGCTCTTCTTGAAGTTTTGCCTCTTTTTGAGCTTGCTCTTTTTTATAGGCTTCAATTACTTCAGGAGTTGCAAGTTTTGCTAAACCTTGGCGAATTAAAAAATTTTTTCCATATCCATCTTTTACCTCTTTAACTTCTCCTGCTTTTCCTAAATTTTTTACATCTTTAATAAGTAAAACTTTCATAGCCTATTCCTTTTTCTTTGAAGAAGGTTTATATTATTGTATCCAAAATTTTATTGTAAATAAAAGATAAAATAATGTTTATAGATTTTAAAGTTACAAACTTAGAAGAATTCCCAAAAAATCTTGAAAATCTTTTAAAAAAACACCAAGAAACTATCAATCAAATTGCTCAAGAAGGTAAAACATATAAT
>JALVTH010000075.1 GCA_027036015.1 Campylobacteraceae bacterium | reverse complement strand
AAATTTCACAAAACAATAAAGGTTAAAATGGCTACTATCGCACTGCTTGTTAAAAGCATTAAAGGAAATGGAGGAATCCAAAAAAATTACTACTTATGGTTTCACAAAAAGGGCATAAAGTTTATTTATTTGTATTAGAAAAAGATAAAAAAGAAAATAAAAAAGAAATTATTTATTTAAAAGGATCCACCCCTTTTTTTAAAGCATTACATTTAAATAATCTTTTACAAAAGATTGGCCATATAGATCTTTTTTTAATCAACGCAGAATATATGAGAAAATATATCAAAAAAAAATTTCTAAACAATTATTATATTACCATTCACAATACTTGGGATTTAAAAAATAGAAAAGGTCTTAGAAAATTTTTCTTTTTAAGAAGAATGCATAATAAATATAAAAATCAACCAATACTTGGTATCTCTCAAAGTGTAATCAATAATATAACCCAAAATTTAAAAATTCCTATTAAAAAAAGTGTTGTAATTTATGCCCCTCACGATTTTCAACTAATAAATAACTTAGCTTCTAAACCAATAGTTTACAAAGACTTTATAGTAGCCGTTGGGAGCTTAATCCAAAGAAAGCGCTACGATATTTTAATCAAAGCTTTTAATTTAATAAAAGATCATATATCTTCAAATCTTTTAATTATTGGAGATGGTCCGCAAAAAGAACAATTACAAAAACTTATTGCAAAACTTCATTTAACAAATCGGATTAAACTTTTAGGATTTCAAGAAAATCCCTATCCTTACATTAAAAATGCAAAATTATTAGCCCTTTCATCTGAGAACGAAGGATTACCAAGAGTCGTTGCAGAATCTTTAATTTTACAAACACCCGTTGTTGTTACAAACTCATCTGAAGGTATTTTTGAGGTGATGATAGATGAATTAAAACACTTTGTAGTTGAAAAAAACAATGTTGAACAATTCGCTTATAAAATGTTAGAAGCTTTAAAAAGCTATCCAGAAATTAAAACAAAATATTATGAAAAATTTGATATTAATCATTGCTATAAAAAATTCATGGCGTTAATTTAATTCCTCTTGCTTGCTTTATTTTCAAATGTTACTCACACTCGCTCTCTTCTATCCAAATATGTCGGCTTATAATTTTATTATTTGCATCAATAACGCTTAGCGTATGTGCACCGCTATCAAATTTTAATACGAAAGTATCCCCCAAATTTCCTTTTGCCTCACCATCAATATACCAATAATAAGGAGCTTTGCCTCCACTAACTTTTACTTTGACATTTGTTTTATGGCACCCTTCGCTCGCATATTTGGCATTTTCTTTTGGGAAAAGAAAGTCAAATTTTCGATTTTCTTTCTCAAAATATTGCAAAAGTGGGGGTGCTTTTTGCGTAAGAATTTTGTTTGAATAGTGCAAATACTTAACGCCTGCAATTGAATCGATAATTCGAAAAGCTTCAAAAAACAAAGGCGTAGCAATTTCTCTTGCACTATTTTTAATAATTGGTTCATTATTTGCCTTGGCAATAAGTAAGCCAAGTGTGTAGTTTTTACTAAATCCAAGCGTCCAAAAGTCTCTAAATCCATAACTCGTTCCAGTTTTAAAAGCAATTTTCCCCCTCATTAACTCATAAGGAGGTGGTGGCGTTATGTCACTTAAAATCGCTCCAATAACTTGAGCGCTTTTATTTGAGACAAAAAAAAGCTTTTTTTGTTCCTGATTGCTTGCTAAAACCAAACTTTTAGCCTCTTTAGCGTTTGCTAAAGTTAGATAGCCTTGTGTTAATTGCCAAAGGCTTATACCAACTCCACCTAGAGCAATGGATAAATTTGCTCTTTTAAAAGGAAGTTTCACTTCTCCTACCACTTTTTGCAAACGCGCTAAAAAATAGTTGGGATTGAGACGATTTAACACCTTAACAGCTGGAATGTTTAGTGAATTTTGCAAAGCAAAAATAACACTTACATCTCCATGATACTTTTTAGAGTAGTTGCTTGGATGATAGGAGCCAAAGCGAACCTCATTATCTTTAATGATACTATTTTGATGAATCAATCCATCTTCTAAAGCCAAAGCGTAAATAAAAGGCTTAAGCGTTGAACCAGGGGAAAATTTTGCATGCATTAAATCAATATATCCAGCCCTCTCTTTAGAAAAAAGTGCTCCATTGCCAATGTAGGCTCTTACTTTTGAGCTATTATTCTCAACTACCAACAGCGCCAAAGTAGCATCGTTAGGCAAAGAAAGTGCTACATCTTTTGCCCACACTTCAAGCGCTTTTTGCAAAGGAAGGCTAAGTGTTGTTTTAACTTGCTTTTGTTTTTTTAATAATCGTTTGGCTACAAAATAGGCATATCTTGGAAAGGCAAAAGGCTTTTTGGGTAAAGGGGCATTGAGTGCTTGCAAATAACTTGTTTTATCAATAATACCCATATCAAGAGCTCTTTTTAAAACACGCGCTCTTGCTTGCAAGGCTTTTTTTGGATGCCTAAAAGGATTATAACCATTGGGATTTTTAGGAAGTGCTACCAAAAGTGCGGCTTCACTTGCACTTAAATTTCTTGGAAGTTTGCCAAAATAGTAATAGCTTGCAGCTGCCAAACTCTCGATATTGCCTCCATATGGAGCAAGTGTCAAATAATCTTGCAAAATATTTTGTTTGCTTAAATGCCACTCAAGCTCAATGGCTCTCATAATTTCAACTATTTTATTTGCAAAGGTTCTTTTTTTGGGCTCTAAAAGCTTTGCAAGTTGCATTGTAATAGTTGAAGCCCCACTTACAACTTTTTGATATTTTATTAATTGATAACTTGCTCGAAGCAGTGCTAAAAAATCAACGCCTTTGTGTGAATAAAATTTTTTATCTTCAAAAGCTATAAGCATTTTGATAAAAAGCGGATCTATATCTTTTAAATCGCTTTTAAAACGCCATTTATCCTCACTATTTAAAGAAGCATACAAAAGCTTTCCATCTTTATCAAAAAGCAATTTTGAGCTATCTTGCACTTTTGCTAAAGAAATTGGATAAAATTTATCAACTACTGCTACAAAAAGTAAAAAAGAAATAATCAATAATACAATAAAGCGGATAACTTTTAGCAGTTTTTGCATCGTTTTTTACAAACTTTTAATTTTGGCAAAGTATACATTTTAAGATATTGTTTAATACATTGTATCATTGGATGCTCTTTTAATTTATATACACTCCACTTGCCCTCTTTTTTACTTTCAATAATTTCAGCTTCTTTCATCATTTTTAAATGTCTCGATACAAGCGGCTGTAATAAATTGAGTGTATCACAAATTTCACAAACACAAAGCTCTTTTTCCCGCATTAAAAGAGCAATAATTTTAACTCTATTTTCATCACTTAAAACTTTTGCTACTTTGCTTATATTTTCCATAAGCATATTGTAGCATAAAATAAATCTTTTCTTAAAAATCTTGACTAAAACACTTTTTAATTTTCATATAACAATTTTGTTATATAATAAAGTAAAAAAGAAGGTTTAAAATGGTTACTACATTTTTAGAAAATTTATGGCAACTTACAAATGCAATGGCTATTTATATACTTTTTGGCTTATTGCTTGCTGGAATCTTGCACGAAATGTTACCCCAAAATTTTATTAGCAAACATTTAGGCAAAAAAAACTTCGCCTCTACTTTTAAAGCAACACTTTTTGGCATTCCTATGCCAATTTGCTCTTGCGGTGTTATTCCATTAGCTCAAGCTATTAAAAAACAAGGAGCAAGCAAAGGTGCAACCCTTGCTTTTTTAATTGCTACTCCAATTACTGGAGTTGATTCTATTTTAGCAACTTATGGTATTTTAGGTTTACTTTTTACAATCT
>JALVTH010000074.1 GCA_027036015.1 Campylobacteraceae bacterium | reverse complement strand
AAAAATAATAGATAGGTTCTTGTTCGATAAAGAAAAACATCTGCTATAAAAGCAAAAAGAAAAATTGCAACTAAAGCATAAAGTAGTGCTTTATTTGGTGTTGGGATTGCAAGAACTTGATAAATAAGATAAAAAAATAAAAGGAAAGCAAAAATTGAGCCATCAATCCAATATTGAAAATATTGATTGTGTAGATGGTGTTTATCAAGAATTCCTTTAGCAATTTGAGGATAATTTTTTTTAGCAAAAGTATAAAGTTTTTCTTTAGCCTTACCCGCACCAGCTCCTAAAATAAAATTTTTAAAAGAACTGGTTAAATATTTCCAGCTAACAATATCAAGTCCAATACGAGCGCCCCAAGAGCCTTGATAGTTATTGTGTTTAAAAGTTAAAGTCAAATCACTGATTGCATAATTGATTCTATTATGAAAAATAGGACTAAATTTATAAGCTCCAAAAAAAATTGCTCCAACAAAAAGAAGCATTCCGAAAATAAAACGCTTTTTTTTAAAAAAGCTAAAAATATAAATAATTGCTCCAATTATAAAAGCAAGTTGTCCTGTTCTTCCTCCATTTACAAAAAGATTGATGGTTGAAGAATTTAAAAAAAGAGCAATCCATATTTTCATAAAAAGATTTTTTTGTAAAAAAAACTGATTAATTAACAAAAAAATAGTAACTGCTAAAAAAAGAGAGTAAAAGGAGTGTTGCATAGGAGAAGGGTCATTATACTTAATACTATGATACAAAAGATGTTTACTTTTCCAATAGTTAATGTCAATGAGATGAAAATAGACGCTATAAGAGATAAGTTCATTTAAAAACATTGCAATTAAAAATGCTGTTATAAGTTTGGGAGTGATACTTTTATCAATAGAAGTGATAAATATTGGATAAATGAGACTCAGCCAAAAAAAGCGTTTGATAATAAAAGTTAATTCATTATTGGATTTACCAAGTGCAAAGCCATGGGAGAGATCATTTGAGAAAATAGTTGAAATAAGAAGAAGCACGGCTAATCCAATTAACGAAAGAAAAATTTTATCTTTTTTTAAAATATTAAATTTTTCTTGAAAGTTGCCCTCAATGAGCCATAGAATAAGCATAAGAGTTAAAATGATATTTGCAGCAGCAATTGAGAAAACAAAACTAAAAGCAAAAATAATTGCTAAAAGATCGAGGGCTTTTTTCACTTTTTTCCTTTAAATAGTTTATTATAGCATTGTATCAACTCTTTGCCAAATTTTTTATAATATCTTTCATCAATTTTAGGGTAATTATTTAATGCCTTTAAAGATTTTTCAATAAGCTCTTTTTTAGAGTTGGCAATAAAAAAAGAAAGTTCATTGGTTAAAACATCTGCAATTCCTTTGGAATTACTCGAAACAACTGGAGTATGAAGGATAAGACTTTCAATTGCAACAGCATGCAAAGCTTCATTTTTTGAAGTTAAAAGCACTAAAGATGCATTTTTTATGTAAGGATAGGGGTTTTGTATAAAGCCTAAAAAATGAATTCTTTTTTGTAAACCATATTTATAAACTAAATTTGTAATTTGCTCTTGCAATTTACCCTCTCCAATTAAAACTAAATGATAGTTTGAAGGGAGCTGACGGAATACTTCAATTAAGAGTTTATGATTTTTGCCTCTATCAAAGGCACCAATATTAAGAATATAGTTTGAAAAAGGCACTTCAAAAACATTTGCTTTGCTTCTTATCTCTTCAAAATCGTGATAATCGTAAATTACTTCAATGCTTTTTGGTTTAATTTTTACTTTTTCTAAAAGATCTTTTTTGACTGCATTACTTACTGCAATTATTTGCTTATTTTTATATTCTTTTTTTAGTTCAAAAAGTTTTTTAAATCGAAGTTGTTTAAAAATTCGCTCACCCCATAGCATATGAACTGAATAGTAAATTTTATCTTGAGAAATATTGACAAGATTTTGACAAAACTTAACATTATTTGAGATGACAAAATCTATCTTTTCTTCCAAAATAAGCTTATCTAAGCTTTTCGTTGTTTCTTTGTCAAAAATGTAAAATCGTTTTAAAAAAGAGTTGTCAAATTTTATAATATTTTCATAAATAACAAAATAGACTTCATAATTATTTTCTTGAAGCAATTTTGCTAAATTAAGATAGACTTTACTAACTCCTCTGCCTTTTAAATTTCTAATAAAAAGCAAAATTTTCAAAAAAGTTCTCCTTAACTATTTACTAAATTGTATCAAATTAGCTATAAAGTCTAAGTATTGAGGCTATATAATTTATAAAAATAAAAGGTTTTTGATTGAGAGTTAAACTGCTTTCTTTGACTGTTGTTTTTGCTCTTGTGTTATATCTTTATTTGCTTAATTTTTTTAGCAATGGCTTTGAGGGATTTTTATATGCGCTTGGTGGGGCTTTGGCTCTTGCTTTTGTGATGATGCTTTTTGAAAAATTGCCTTCAATACTTTTTAAAATTATTTTGTCAATTTTTATATTGTTAGCTTCAATTTCAATTTTTTTTAAAGCAAATTATAATGTTGTCATAACTGATTCTATTTTAATAAGTGCATTTGTAAATAAAATTGATTTAAGCCAAGAGATGATTAGTGTTTCTTTAATAATTTGGCTTATTTTACAGCAATTTTGCCAATTATTCTAATATTTTGGATAAAAATTAAAAAAGTTTCTTTAAAAACTTGGCTTTTAAGTGAGTTTATGCTTTTAATAACAATTTTTCTTTGGCTTAAAATGATTGGATTTGAGTTTCATAAAAAAGGAGAAATTAGAGATCCAAAATTGGCTATTGCAATTTCTTATTATTCGCCTGTTGATACAATTGTTGCAATGCAAAAAGCTTATAAAAACTATAAAAAACTTAAACAAAAATTTGCTCATATTACTAAATTAACTTCACTCTATCACTACAAATCAAATGAAGATAACTTAACTGTTGTCTTTGTTATAGGTGAATCAACAAGAGGGGATCATTTTGGTATTAATGGTTATTCAAAAGATACAACGCCTAATTTAAAAAAAGTTAAAAATCTTATTTCATTCAACGATGTTAGTTCTTGTGATACTATTACTCTTCGTTCACTTCCTTGTATGCTCTCTCCAATGCTAAAAAGTAATAAAACAAGAATTCCAAAAATGGGCTCTTTTGTTGATATTTTTAGAAAAGAAGGCTTTTTTACTTCGATATATTCTTTGCAAGGTTTAAATGATATTTATAATTATATGGGATATGATAAACTTTTAACAAAATATGCCATTTTAAAAAATAGTCCTTACTCTACACAAGATATTTCCTTACTTCCTTTTGCAAAAAAAGCAATTAACGATAAAAATCATAGCAAAAAATTAATCATTTTACATACTTTAGGCTCACATAATCGCTATATTGATAGAGTAATACCAAAGTTTATGAAATATAAGCCAATTTGTAAAAGTTCTGATCCTAAAAGATGTTCAAAAGAGGCTTTAATTAATAGCTATGATAATACAATTGTTGCTATAGATTTCTTTTTAAGCGAAATTATTAAAATGTTACAAGATAAAAAGGCACTTTTAATTTATACTTCTGATCATGGAGAATCATTGGGTGAAGGTGGTTTTTATTTTCATGGAACGCCTTTAAAAATTGCACCAAAAGAGCAGCAAAATGTACCGCTTATTTTTTGGTTTTCAAAAAAGTATCTTGCAAGCAAAGAAGGAAAAGTTCTTTTTGAAAATCTTAAAAAGGCTCAAAAAAGTAATAAAAAGATTTCGCATGATGATTTATTTTATTCCATTCTTGGATGTAGTGCTATTAGTTCAAGTGATGGAGGAATTAAAAATAATTTAAATTTGTGCTCAAGCAATTTTACACAAAAAAGTAAATAAATTTTGATAAACTAATAAAAAAAAGGAAGAGATAATGGGAGCAAAAGAGTATGTAGATTCTATTTTAGATTATATTAAACGATGTTCACCTGGGCAAGATGAATTTTATGAAGCTGTGAGTGAAGTATTTTATTCTATCATTCCACTTTTAGAAGAAGAGAAAAAATATAAACAAAATGCGATTTTAGAGCGTCTTGTTGTGCCTGAGCGAACCATTATTTTTCGAGTTGTTTGGGTAGATGATTCTGGCAAAATTAATACCAATTTAGGCTATAGGGTGCAATTTAATTCCACTTTAGGTCCTTATAAAGGAGGGCTTCGTTTTCATCCAGATGTAAGTTTGGGAACATTTAAATTTTTGGGCTTTGAGCAAACTTTTAAAAATGCTTTAACAAATCTTGGAATTGGGGGAGCAAAAGGAGGGAGTAATTTTAATCCAAAAGGCAAGAGCGATAATGAGATAATGCGCTTTTGTCAAAGCTTTATGAATGAATTATATCGGCATATTGGAACAACTAAAGATGTTCCAGCAGGTGATATTGGAGTTGGCGAGAGAGAAATTGGCTATTTATATGGGCAATATAAAAAGCTAACAGCAACAAGCGAGGGGGTATTAACCGGAAAAGGTGTTGGCTGGGGTGGTTCATTTGCCAGAAAAGAGGCAACCGGATATGGAGCAGTTTATTTTGCTGAACACTTTTTGCAAAAAATGGGATATGAGTTAAAGGGTAAAATTTGTGCAGTATCTGGGGCTGGAAATGTAGCAACCTATACAATCGAAAAGCTCAAAGAACTTGGAGCAAAGCCAATTACTTGTTCTGACAGCAAAGGAACCATTTATGATCCAAGTGGAATTGATGTAAAAACACTCAAAGCCATTAAAGAGCTCCATCGCCTTGATTTAAGTGAATATGCCAAAATTCATAAAAGTGCAACTTATATTCCAAAACATAAATATCCAAAAGGCGGACACGCAGTATGGAGCATTCCTTGTGATATTGCTTTCCCAGCCGCTACACAAAATGAATTAACACTTATAGATGCAAAAAATTTAGTAAAAAATGGTTGCATTATGGTTAATGAGTGTTCAAATATGCCAAGCACACCTGATGCAATTGAGTATTTAAAAGCACATAATATTTTATTTGCTCCTTCAAAAGCAGTTAATGCTGGAGGTGTGAGTGTAAGCCAGCTTGAGATGGAGCAAAATGCTTCGATGCAAAAATGGAGTTTTGCTGAGGTTGATACCAAATTGCAAGCTATTATGAAAAATATTTTTGAAACAGCTTTTGAGACAGCCAAAGAGTTTGGCAAAGAGGGTGATTTACAACTTGGAGCAAATATTGCAAGCTTTAAGCGCGTCGCAGATGCAATGATAGCGCTTGGAGCAGTGTAATATGTGCAAAAACATTATGCTTTTAAAGATAATTTTTTTTATTGAAACAAGATGCCCACTCTTTTTGCTCCATGAACGCCAATGACCAGACATTGCTCAATATCAGCAGTTTTAGAAGGGCCGCACATAAAAAGGGCAAAATCATCAATTTCAATGAAATTCATTGCCTCTTCCATTGTATGAACAATATTTTCTTTGTCAAGTACAATGACAATTGATTCATAAAAGGTGTAATCTTTTCTTTCTTTAGCACTATTAAGAAAGCATGCCCCATTTTCAGCTACGCCGAAGGCAGCATTTAATACTATATCAAAGTCTTGTGTAGTTGAAACAATTTCACCTCCGGCTTTTTTGAAGTTGTCAATAAATGTGTCAAGTTTATTGTCAAACTTTGTTGAGGTATAATTGACACTTTTGTCAACTCTAAAAGTAATATTTTTTTTAATTTTTTCTAAAATCTTTTTTTTGCTCATTTTTTCCCTTTAACTCCTCATAGATTTGAGTAAAACTTTTTTTGGCAAGCTTTGGGGAAACTCGTTTTTTACCCCATGCTTTTTTGTAAAGAAAATAAGGCATATACTTTGCTAAAGTAAGGCTTGCTTTAAAAATTGAGGGATTTTTTAAAAGCCAAAACGCAACTTTGTAAAAAATATCTTTTGGCTCTTTTACAAGTTCTTTGTATTGGAACCTTGTTGCAAGAAGCTGTTCATGTAAATTGATTTTTACAGGACATACATTATCACAACTACCACAAAGTGTTGAAGCAAAACCAAGTTTTCCAAACTCTTTTATATTACGGCTTGTTCCAAGATTGCTTCCAATTGGTCCTGGAATGACATAGTTATACTCATACCCTCCAACTCTTCGAAAAACTGGGCAAGTATTCATACAAGCGCCGCACCGAATGCATTTTAAAGCATTCATAAACTCATCTTTTTGTAAAATATCGCTTCGTCCATTATCAACAATGATTAGATGTATCTCTTTCTTTGGAGCTGGTTTTTTAAAAATAGAAGTGTAGGTAGTAATTGCTTGTCCTGTAGCACTTCGAGCCAAAAGGCGCAAAAAAATTGCTAAATCTTCAAAAGAGGGCACTATTTTTTCTATCCCCATTACTGCAATATGCACCTTTGCTAAAGCCACTCCTAAATCGGCATTACCTTCATTGGTGCAAACGACAATTGCACCTTCATTGGCAATAGCAAAATTAACCCCTGTAATTGCTGCATCAGCCGTTTCAAACTCTTTTCTTAAACTCTTTCTTGCTACTTGGGTTAAATAGGTAGGATCGCTTGAGTTTTCGTGAAAAATTTTAGCAACTTCTTCTTTTTTAAGATGAATAGCTGGCAAAACAATATGAGAAGGTCTTTGTTTAGCAAGTTGAACAATGCGCTCTCCTAAATCGGTGTCAATGACTTCATATCCTTTTTTTTCAAGATAGCTATTTAAGCCACACTCTTCAGTGAGCATCGATTTGCTTTTGACAATCTTTTTTGCTTTATGTTTTTTTAAAATTTTCTCAACGATTTTATTGTGTTCTTTTGCATCAATTGCCCAGTGCACTTTTATGCCATTTTTGAGTGCATTTTTTTCAAACTCTTCTAAATAATAATCTAAATGGGTAATTGTGTGTGCTTTGATATTAGAAGCTGCTTCTCTTAACTCTTCCCACTCTGGTACTAACTTACTTGCATTGTCTCTTTTTTGTCGAACATACCAAAGTGCACTATTGAGCCAATTGCTATCATGAAAAAGTTTCATACAAAACCTTTTTTCTTGATAATAACAATTTTGCTCTTAAAAAAGCGTAAGTATAATGAAAAATATCAAATTGCCATATTTTCAAAGAAAAAAGATAAACTTATAATATAATACCAATAAACGAACATAAAGGCTTAAGAATGCGAGGAATTGATTTTACAAACCCTGAACTTTTTCAAGAAGAAATTGCTCAAGATATTATTAAAAATGAACCTGTAAGTTCAAATAACACAAACAATGAAAACAAACCAAATAAATTTATTCCTTTAGAATTTAGAGGTAATGTAAAAGAGTTTTTTAAAATATGGATTGTCAATATTGCATTAACACTTCTTACGCTTGGTATCTATTCAGCATGGGCAAAAGTTAGAAATAATCGCTATATCTATGCAAATACCTATTTAAAGGGAAGTAATTTTGAATATAATGCAGATCCTAAACGAATATTATTGGGGCGAGCTATTGTGGTGCTTTTTTATGGGCTTTTTTATTTAGCTGGGCACGTTTTGGGAATGCAAGAGCTTGCTTTAGCAATTGGGGCTCTTTTTTTACTTCTTTTGCCTTGGCTTATGCGCCAAGCCGTTGCTTTTAAATTAAAAGTTACGACTTATCGCAATTTGCAATTTCACTACTTAGCACAAGCAAGGGCTTTTTATTTTCTTTTTATTAAATATATTGCAATTGTTGCATTGACTTTAATACCAACAATTTTTTTGGTAAAGCATTATCCTCAATATATTTTTGTCTTTTTCTTCTTATATCTTTTTTACATGTTCGTTTTGGCCCCAGCTGCGTATAAAGATTATTTAAGTTTAATTATTAACAATAGTGCTTATGCAAATGCAAAGTTTTATTTTGAAGCGCAAAAGAGAAAAGTTTTACAAATCTTTTTAAAGCTTATATTGTGGAGTATAGTATTAGGATTTTTAATTTTTATGGCAAAATTTTTTGTTATGCTTCTTCTTCATTTTGTCTCATCTATTACGACAAATAAATATGTGATGATGGGCACTATTTATGTTATTGTTGCCTTTGTTTACTTAATTCAAATTGGCTTTTTTAAAGGTTTGAGTGATGCTTATTTTTCAAACTTTGCAAGAAATCATACAAAATTAGAAAACTTGCAATTAAAAGGTAAAATGGAGCCTTTTAAATTAGGGTTTATTTCTGCAACAAATGCAGTAGCTATCTTTTTTTCTTTAGGATTGCTTTATCCTTGGGCTAAAATGCGCTATCTTAATTATAAATTATCACACACTTTTATTGAAGATAGTGATTTTGATGAATTTAGCAGCCATTATCAAGAGGTGCCAAATACACTTGGTGAAGAGACGCTTGATTTTTTTGATATAGATATAGGATTATAGATGGAAGTTAAAGCAATCTATTTTGATGGGAAAAGTTCAAAAGCTCATGAAGTAACCCTTCTTTTTAGTAAAGAAGGGATTACTATTAAAGAGTTAGAAAAATTTTTTCCTTTGTCTAAAGTTAAAATTAAATCTCGCCTTGGCAATACGCCAAGAGAGATTATCTTTAGCGATTATAGCCGCTGTAAAGTTGAAAATAATGATGCTTTAGATGAAATTTTACAAAAAATTGGTTATAAAACTTCATTTATTCATATATTGGAAAAATCGTGGAAAGTAGCACTTTTTAGTCTTATTTTCATTGCACTTTTTACTCTCTTTAGTCTTACTTTTGGAGCCGATTTTTTAGCGAAAAAAATAGCAAATCATATGCCATCTTCCATTACGCAAAAAATCAGTAAAGAAACCCTTAGCTTTTTAGATAAAAAGCTTTTGCACAAAAGCAATCTCACTCCTTTAAAAAAACAGCAAATTGAAAAACTTTTTCAAAAATTAACGCAAAATAATCCAAAATATCACCTTTATTTTCGTTCATCTCCCGAAATTGGAGCCAATGCTTTTGCCTTGCCAAATGGAGATATTGTGCTTTTAGATGAGCTTGTATTTTTAGATAAAGATAAAAAGCTTCGAGGAATAGAAGGTGTATTAGCTCATGAAATGGGGCATGTTGTTTATAAACATGGCTTAAGAAACATTATTAAAGGCACAATTGTAACGGCTTTAATTGGATATTTGAGTGGAGATTTTTCTTTTGTTGCGTCAATTCCTCCAACATTGCTTATTACAAATTCATACTCAAGAGAGTTTGAAAAAGAGGCTGATTATTTTGCCAAAGCAAAAATGAATGCCTTACATGAATCAACCATTCCTTTGGCAAATCTTTTTGAGAATTTACAAAAGTTTTATCATGAAAAAGAAAATGATAAGCTCAAAGCTTTTTTAAGCACCCATCCATTAACTAAAAAAAGGATTTTGTATTTCCAAAACAAGGTTCCAAACGAAGATTGAAAATAAAGGATTTAAGATTTTTTGGATATATTTTCGCATTTAAGAAAGGAAAAAAGATGCGAAAAATTTTGATGATTTTTATAACTCATACGCTTTTATTTGGAACAAACTTTGTTTCAATACACGATTTGTGCGAAGTTGGGTGCAATAACAATCCAAAAGAGATAGAGCTTTTACAAAAATTTTTAAATATTGATAGAGGTATTACAAATCGTGTAAAAGTAACAACACTTTTTGATAATGCTACAAAAAAAGCAGTCAAAGAGTTTCAAAAAAAGCATGCTCTTTTGCCAACTGGATATGTAGGATATTTAACAAAACAAGCAATGCAAAAAGAGCTTAATAAAAAGCTTTTAGCTTTGGCAAAACGAAAAAAAAGTAATAAAAAGATTGATTTTTTACTTAATAATCAAAGCACACAAATTCATTTTGCAAAGCAAAAAGAGTTGATTCCCTATGCCTTTAGTAACGTTCATTTTAAAACGTATAAAGAGTTTCGAAAGCGATTTAGTCCAAAAAGTTATGCTATCTATAAAAATCCAAAACTCTTAGCTCTTGCTGGCAAAGCAAAAACACTTTTAAAAGTAGATGTGAGCGAACAAAGAGTAAAATTGCTTGTAAATGGTGCTATTGCACTTGATGCCCCTTGCACTACTGGATCATATTCTAAGTTTGAACCAAATACAAAAACTTATCGTGATAAACACACCCCTTTTGGCACTTTTAAAATTTTAGAAAAAATTGCTAATAAGCGCTCAAATATTTTTGGAAGAATTTATAAAAATGGTAAACTTGTTTTTGTTGGCGATAGAAGAAAATATCGTGGCTCATGGAAAGGAGCTAAATTTGTAGGAGCACCGCTTTTTCATTGGATGAGACTAACAAATAGTGGCATTGGAATTCACGTAGGAAAGCACATTAGACGTTATCCACATTCAAATGGATGCATAGAGCTTTCAAAAGATGTTGCAAAGCTTTTATTTAGTAAACTAAAGGTTGGAATGACAGTAAAAGTAGTTAATTAAAGGTTTTTACAATGGCCAAAGTTGGGCTTTTTATTCCATGTTTTGTAAATTCATTCTATCCAGATGTTGGAGTTGCAACCCTTAAGCTCCTTGAGTATTTTGGATATGAAGTTGAATATCCCAAAGAGCAAACTTGTTGTGGACAACCTTTTTATAACTCAGGTTTTATGAAAGAAGCAAAAGAGCTTGCCAAAAAATTTTTTAATGAGTTTAATAAATACGATTTTATTGTAGCTCCAAGTGCAAGCTGTATTTCGCTGGTAAAAATTCATTATAAAAAGCTCTTACCAAAAGAAGAGTTTGAGCTATTAAGCAAAAAGAGTTTTGAAATTATTGAGTTTCTCCATGACATTGTCAAAGTAAAAGAGCTTCCCTCACGCTTTCCACATTCCATTGCTTTGCATTTAAGTTGCCATGGCTTAAGAGAGCTTGAGTTGGCAACACCTAATGAACTCAATCTCCCTTATAATAATAAAGTGCTTAATCTTTTAAACTTAGTAAAAGATATTAAAATCAAAAATCTTCCTTTTGCACAAGAGTGTTGTGGTTTTGGTGGAACATTTAGTGTGAATGAGAGTGAAGTTTCAATTGCTATGGGAAAAGATAAAATAGCAAATTTTAAAAAAAGTGGAGCGGATTTTTTGGTAGGATATGATAGCTCTTGTTTAATGCATTTAGCTTCAATTGAGCCCAATTTGCCAATAAAGCATGTAGTGCAGATTTTAGCAAGCGGGCTTTAAAATTTATATTTAAAAACCGCTTCCATCCCCTCTTTATCAAGGAGTCGAATTAAATTGGTGCTTCCAGCCTTGCCGCTTACACTTCCCATTGTTACGATAAATTGCTTATCTTTGCTAATTCTATTTTCATCAAGCAATTTTTTGACAAAAAGATACAAAAGTTTACTTGGGTTATCACTTTTTTCCATTACAAAAAGTGGTCTCACACCCCAAATAAGGCTAAGTTGTCTATGCGTTTTTAATGAGTGTGAGACTGCATAAACATTCACACCGGGTCGAAAGCGTGAAATTGCTTTGGCACTATAGCCTGAGGTTGTAAACGTTACGATTGGATCTTTTAGATTCTCGCTCATTTGCACAGCCGCTTTTGCTACTACATCAGAGCTATTTTGGACTTGAAAATCTTTAAAATAAGGATACTCTTTTTCTACATCTTTTATTGTATCATGAAGCACTTGCACTGCTTCAAGCGGATACTTTCCAACAGCTGTTTCATCACTAAGCATTACTGCATCAGTTCCATCATAAACAGCATTTGCAATATCGCTCACTTCTGCACGTGTTGGAAATGGATTTTCTTTCATAGAACTTAGCATTTGAGTAGCTGTAATTGATGGTTTATTGAGCTCATTGGCTTTTTTAATGATATGTTTTTGAATTCTTGGTAGTTTTGTCACACCAAATTCAGCCCCCAAATCACCTCTTGCTACCATTACACCATCGCTTACTTGCAAAATTTCATCTAAATTTTGCATAGCTGTTGCAGTTTCTATTTTTGCAATAATAAATGGATTGAAGTTAAGCTTTTTTAAAATCTTTTTAGCTTTTAAAATATCAGCTTTGCATTGCACAAAAGAAAGGGCAACAAAATCGATATCATGCTTTGCACCAAAGGCTAAATCTGCTTCATCTTTTTTAGTAATTGCACTAATATTAAGCTTTGTTTTTGGAAAGTTTACCCCTTTAAAAGAAGTAAGCTCTCCACTATTTAAAAGCTTAAGGGTTAAGCAATTTTTATCTTTATCAATTACAAGCGATTTGATTGTTCCATCGCTAAAAAATACCTCATCACCCAGCGCAACCATATCAACAATGGCTGGATAGGAAATTTCAAGCTCATTTTTTTCTTGAGCCTTTTTGCAAAGTTTAAGTAAATCGCCTTTTTTAAGCTTTAAGATGCCATCAATTTTGCCAATTCTAACTTTTGGTCCTGAGATATCTTGCAAAATGGCAACTACTCTTCCTGTATTTTTGGAAGCTTGGCGGATTTTTTTAATATTTTCTTCATGCTCTGCATGAGTACCATGTGAAAAGTTAAGTCTAAAAACATTGACACCTTTATTAATTAAAGCTTCAATTGTTTCTACATCTTGGGTTGATGGGCCAATAGTTACAACAATTTTTGTTCTTCTCATTTATTACCTTTTTTTAGTTTGGCAAGCTTTTTCTTCCACTCTTTTTCAAACTTTTTGCGCTTCAGTAAAGAGAGTTTTTCAATAAACAAATGTCCTTCAAGATGGTCATATTCGTGTTGCAAGGCAATTGCTAAAAAGCCATCATCTTCTAAAATATGTTTATTGCCATAGCGATCAAAATATTCTAATTTTACATATTTATAGCGAACTACATCATCATAATATCCAGGAACTGAGAGACACCCTTCTTGATATTTGGTTTTGCCGCGCATTTCTAAAAATTTTGGGTTAATAACTTCAAGGGTGTTTTCTTTGGGTTGAGCACCATCTTCTTCTTCGATTGGAATATTAATAATTAAAATACGTTTTGGCACTCCAATTTGAATCGCTGCAAGTCCAACACCCTTTTTGGCAATCATAGTATCATACATATCATCAAGAAGGGTGTGTAGCTCTTGATTAAAATGCTCAACAACTGCTGATTTTTCTTTGAGGCGTTTATCTGGATAGACTAAAACTTCTCTAACCATCTTACAAACTCTTTTCTAAAACTTCATCGATAATGCCATATTCAAGTGCTTCTTTGGCACTCATAAAGTAGTCTCTTTCAGTATCTTTTTCAATTTTTTTAACGGTTTTACCGCAATTTTTAGCTAAAATTTTATTGAGTTGCTCTTTCATTCTTAAAATCTCTTTAGCTTGTATGGCAATATCGGTTGCTTGCCCTTGCGCACCGCCAAGAGGTTGATGAATCATAATTCTTGCATTTGGAAGAGCATAGCGTTTACCTTTTGTTCCGCTACTAAGCAAAAATGCTCCCATTGATGCCGCTTGACCAATACAAATTGTATGAATATCTGGTTTGATATAATTCATTGTATCATAAATGCTAAATCCACTTGTAATTACTCCACCTGGTGAATTGATATATAAATAGATATCTTTTTCAGGATCTTGCGCTTCTAAAAAAAGAAGTTGCGCAACAATGCTTGATGCTACCGCATCATTAATTTCGCCACTAAGCATTACAATTCTATCTTTAAGTAATCTTGAATAGATATCATAGCTTCGCTCACCACGTCCTGTTTGTTCAATAACATATGGAATATAATAACTCATACTTAACCTTTTTTTTCTTGGAATTATAACATACTTACAAATAAAAGCTTAAAAAAAGAAGTAGTTGCGGCAAAATGCCGCGAAGAATTAGAATTTATAATTAAATTGGATTGTAGTTGAAAGTTCGCTATGCTCTGTATAAATTTTTCTCATTCCAAGAGGGGCTAAATTAGAAGCAGTTGCTTTTGCTTTTGGAGAATAAACAACAGTTAAGTCCATTGAAAAATTTTTATTAAATACATAGCTAGCTCCAGCTGTATAGTGATTTTTACTAGTTGCAGGGAATCCTAAGAGGTTAAAAACATTAATTGATGGATTTGTACTATTTTTAATAGGTGAAGTTGCATGGTTAAATCCAAATCGTAAAGAGTATTTTGCACCAGCTGGTTTATATTGGTAACCTATTGCAATTACGTTTTGATCTTTCCAGTTAAAATCCTTATATCCTTTTGCATTACTCCATTTAATTTTTTTATAATCAAGTGCAATTGAATGAGCTCCATAAGTATAAGCAACACCAATTCCATAGCTTGCAGGTTGAGCTAATGTATTGCCAACTCTAACACCAAAAGGAGTTGCAGCTGTTGTTAAAACTTTTGGATATTTCATAGTGATTTTACTTTTATAAACTGCTCCAACACTAAAACCATTGCTAAAATCATAGGTAGCACCAATGCTTACACCAAAGCCAAAATCTTGTTTTTGTCCATAGCTTACAGTTTGTCCTGTTCTTGGATTTGTATAGCGAATATCAAGTGAGCCATATTGCAAAATTGGTGAAAGCCCCACACTTAAATTGCCATATTTATAAGCAATTGGTGTTGCAAACTGCATAAGCTGCAGGGTTGTTTCCATATTAAATAAAGAGTTTTGTTTACGATAATCAACCCCCATTCCAGCAGTTCCATACATTCCAACACCAGCATAAACATTTGGGTAAACTTCACTTGAAATTGCTACAAGTGGGATCACAGATAGATCAGCTTTACTTTTATAAAGTTTTCCGGCAGTATTTGGATCAATTTTACTTTTTACATTTGGCATAAAAATTGTTCCACCAAATGCAATTTGAGTCTCTTTATTTTTTGTAATTGATGCTGGGTTTACCAAAGTTGATTCAGCCCCATGACTAAAAGCAATTCCTGCTCCACCCATTGAGCGTGTTTTTGCTCCTACACCAATTAATTCATCTCCATTAGTAGCATATGCACTTGTTGCTAAAACTGAAACAGCTATAATTGATAACAGTTTTTTATTTTTCATATCTTCTCCTTATTTTTAAAGCTGTGATTTAATTATAATATAACATTAGAAAAAATTATTTTATATTTTGAATATTTTTTATACAATTTTTTTGAAGGCGTAACTTTTGGCAACACTTTTGTAAAAGAAGCGATTTTTTCGAAAGAGTTTAATTTAAACCTTGTAAAAAGCAAAAGTTGCTATAATAGCGCAATTTAATTAAAGAAGGAATGGTAGTGAGCGAAGTAATTGGCTATATAAAAAATGGTGAGATTATTGATACTCAAAGTGCAAATGAGGGTGATAGAGAAATAGTTTTTGATGATTCAAAAGAAGCTCTTGAAATTATCCGCCACTCAGCAGCTCATTTAATGGCACAAGCAATTAGTGAGCTCTATCCAAATACACAATTTTTTGTTGGACCTGTTGTTGAAGAGGGCTTTTATTATGATATTAGAACGCCACACAAAATTTCGCAAGAGGATTTGAAAAAAATTGAAAAAAGAATGAAAGAGTTAGCCAAAAAGAAAATCCCAATAAAAAAATATTTCTTAAGCAAAGAAGAAGCATTAAAGAAATTTAAAAATGATGATTTAAAACAATATTTAATTAATAAAATTCCAGGAGATAAAGTAAGCATTTATGCTCAAGGCGATTTTGAAGATTTGTGCCGCGGACCTCATGTGCCACATACTGGATTTTTGCAAAATGTAAAGTTAACAAAAGTTGCTGGAGCCTACTTTGAAGGCGATGAGAATGCTGAAATGCTAACAAGAATTTATGGGGTAGCATTTACTTCTAAAGAAAAGCTTAAAGAGCATTTAAAAATGCTTGAAGAGGCTAAAAAAAGAGATCACAGAAAACTTGGAAGTGAGTTGGAACTTTTTATGTTTAATGAAGAAGCAGGGGCTGGACTACCATTTTGGCTACCAAAAGGAGCACGCCTTCGCTCGAAACTTGAAAAGATTTTATGGAAAGCGCATAGAGTTAGAGGTTATCAGCCAGTGCGTGGTCCAGAACTTCTTAAGGCACAAATGTGGGTTCGAAGCGGACACTATGCTTGTTATGGCGAGAATATGTATTTAACTAAGATAGATGAGCAAGAGTATGGGCTCAAACCAATGAATTGTATTGGGCATATTTTGATGTATAAAAATAGTACCAAAAGTTATCGCGATTTGCCAATAAAATTTTTTGAATATGGTGTTGTTCATCGTCATGAAAAAAGCGGAGTATTGCATGGGCTTTTACGAGTTCGTGAATTTACCCAAGATGATGCTCATATTATTTGTACTCCAAGCCAAATTAAAGATGTAGTTTTGGAAGTGCTTGAATTTATTGATAGCGTTATGAAAAAGTTTGACTTTCCTTATGAGATGGAAATTTCAACAAAACCTGATAAAGCAATTGGCGATGATGCAATATGGGATGAAGCTACAAATGCTTTGAAAAAAGCTTTACAAGAACGCGGGTTAAGTTATGGAATAGATGAGGGTGGCGGAGCATTTTATGGTCCTAAAATTGATATTAAAATAACCGATGCAATTGGGAGAAAGTGGCAATGTGGAACAATTCAGGTTGATTTTAATTTGCCTGAGCGTTTTGAAATGGAATATGTTGATGAAAATAATTCCAAAAAACGCCCTGTTATGATTCATAGAGCCATTTTGGGAAGCTTTGAGCGCTTTATTGGAATTTTGACCGAACACTATGCAGGTGAATTTCCAACTTTTATTGCGCCAACACAAGTTATTTTTGTTCCAATTGCAAAAACGCATAGCGACTTTGCCAAAGAATTAACGAAAAAGTTAATGTATGAAGAGATTGATGCTGAAGTTTATGATAGCAATGATTCACTCAATAAAAGAATTCGCTTAGCAGAAAAACAAAAAGTTCCATATGTTGTTATAATTGGAGATGAAGAGATAAAAAATGGCACACTAGCAATAAGAGATAGACGAAAAAAAGAGCAATATAATCTAAAAATTGAAGAATTTATGTTACAATTAAAAAACGAAATGAAAGAAGGAGAAATTTGAGCAAGAAAAGTAAAGCCAAAAATAGCGATGTTATAATGAACGAGGCTATTAGGGCAAGTGAGTTACGGGTTGTTAGTGAAGAGAAAGGTCAACTTGGCATTATGCCAAGAGATGAGGCGCTAAAAATTGCTGAAGAAGAGGGGCTTGATTTGGTTTTAATCTCACCAGATGCTAAGCCTCCAGTTGCCAAAATTATGGATTATGGCAAATATAAATATCAGCAAGAGAAAAAGAAAAAAGAAGCACGCAAAAAGCAAAAGAAAATTGAAGTAAAAGAGGTGAAATTCTCTTGCAAAATTGCCCAAAATGATATTGATTACAAAGTAAAACATGCAAAAGAATTTTTAGAAAAAGGTAAACATGTGAAGCTTCGCGTATTTTTAAAAGGGCGCGAAATGGCTACACCTGAGCTTGGGGTTGAAGTTTTAAACAATATTTGGCCAAGTTTAGAAGATATTGCTACAATGGAAAAACCACCCACCCAAGAAGGCCGTTATATTAGTATGTATGTAGTGCCAAAAAAAGAGAAAAAGAAAAAGTAATTTTTCTTAGCCTTTTTGGCACTCTTTGCATACCCCATAAATATAGAGTTCTTTTTGTGAATTAGGGTATTTTGTTTCTATAATTTTATCGATATTTTCATCAAAAATAATATCTTCTATTTTGTCACACTCTTTACAAATAAAGTGTGCATGAGGCTCTTTTGTGATTTCATATCGACTCTTTTTGGGGCTGCATACTGGAGTAATAATATTTTCTTCTTGCAAAGCATTAATATTTTTATAAATTGTTGCAAGTGAAATTGTTGGGAAAAGTATTTTTACATTTTCATAAATCTCTTCAATTGATGCATGGCCCCTTTTTTCTATCTCTTTTAAGATAACTAAGCGCTGAGGCGTTGTTTTAAGCGTTGAGTTGGCTAAAAGTTCTTTTATTGTGTGCATTTTGAATCCTTTTTTATTCTATTATAACCAAAAAAGTGAAGTATAACAAAAAAGCTTTAGATTTGAAAAGAGAAGGAAAAAGAGGCCAAAGCAAACCAAGCCACAAGGCTTGGAAGGAATTATCCTTTAAAAGCTTTAACCATCTCTTCCATCTCTTTTACATCATTTTCATCAATTAAATCTTCTAAGCTTACATATTTACCAACATTTCCAGTCATTGGCTCTACATCAGTATTTACTGGTAATGTTTTTTTGCCAGGTTTCCAGTTAGCTGGGCATACTTCTCCGGTTTTATGTGCATGTTGATGTGCAATAATTTGGCGTAAAAACTCTTTTACACTTCTTCCAACTGGTGGAGCTTGAACTTCTTGGGCAACTATTACACCATCTGGATTAATTAAAAATCTACCTCTTAGTGCAATACCAGCATCTTCAATTAATACACCAAATTTTCTACTAAGTTCAGTTGTAGGGTCAGCTGCAATTTTTAATTTAAGGTCTTTTAAAAGTGGTTCAGTCTCTACAAATCTTTTATGAGAAAATTTCGTATCAGTTGAGACTGCTAAAACTTCTACACCAAGCTCTTGCAAGAGAGGATAAGCTGCATTCATTGCTGCAATTTCAGTTGGACATACAAAAGTAAAATCTGCAGGATAAAAACAAATTACAGTCCATTTTCCTTTATAATCTTCACTGCTTACTTCACAATAATGTCCTGTTGCAGCATCGTAAGCTTCTGCTTTGAATTCTGGCATTTTTTTAAGTACCAATACGCCTTCTTGAGTTTTTACTTCTTCCATCACTGGATTCTCCTTTTTTTGAGTTTTTTTATTTTCTGAAGCACTAACTTCTTTATCACATGCCATGAGGCACCTCCATTAAAATTTACAAGCGAAGTGTAACATAAAAATATTTTTTTGTCAATACTAAACTAAATTAAATAATAATTTTTTTCTTTTGTTAAGTTTAGAACTTTAAATTAACCATTGAAAATTGTTTTAAATAATTTAATTATGGAAAATAATAAAATATTACAATTTTTTGGATACAATTTCTATAAGGAGTAGTGTTAATGAAAAATATATTTTTAATTATTCTATTTGCAATTTTAGTTGGATGTGGTGGAGGTGGTGAAAATTATAATAATTTGAACAATCTACAAAAAGAGAGTTTTGAAAAAATTTATAGCCAAAAACAATATAGTAAAAGAATAAATTTTAACTCAAACGGCAAATATGTTTTAGAAAATGCGCCAAAGGGTATGGCAATTTATCCTGACGGCACGCTTGTATGGACGCCTACAAACGACCAAGAAGGAAATTATGCCGTTACGGTAAATCTTGAGCAAAACGGCGCCGTGGTTGAGAGTAAAGAGTTAGATTTAGAAGTAATTAACTCACACAAAAGTTATAACGGTGTTTTTGTAGATTTAAGCGGACGCATTGGAGGTGACGGAAGCGCGCAAAACCCTTACGGCACCTTTAAAGAGGCGTGTGTAAATTTAGAGGGCAAATATAATATTTATATTCGAGGCGGGGTTTATAAAAATCCGGGCTATCACAAAGATTATAGCAAAAGCGGCAGATTTCCGGCAGTTACGGCCGAGTGTCAGGGAAGCGAGGCTAATCCGATAGTTATCCGCCCGTGGGGCAATGAGTATGTAAAATTAAAAACAGATGCACTTTACGGCATTAAAATTAAGCCGGGTGCAAAATATATAACCGTGCAAAATTTCGAGATTGAAGGCGAGGCGGAAGATGTTACGCTTGATACTGCGCTAAAGTATTGGTGGTGGGATAGCAACGACACTATGCAAAGCACCGGTATATCTGCAAGCGGAGATAATATTGTTATAAAAGATAATGTAGTTCACGCAATGAGCGGAAGCGGAATAAGCGCAACTGCGGGTAAATATGCAACAATAGAGGGTAATATTGTATATAATTGCGATTGGTGGACAATTGCAGGCAGCAAAGGCATAGGAATTACTTCTGCAAAAGGGAGCGACGCTAACGGTGAGTATAAAAACAAAATAGTTGGTAACTTAATTTTTAATATCGAGCAAAGACTCTTTTCGCATGTTTGGAAAAAGGGCTTTGCTACTCTTACAATCGATGAGGGCGAAGCGTTTTTAATTCAAGAGGGCAAACAGGTTGAAGGCACAAACAGCAGCAGTTATAACGGCAAATATTTAATTAAAGATAACCTAATACTTTATAACGGCAAATCGGGGGTAATTAATTTAGCAAAAGATGTAGATTTAATTAATAACAGTTACTATAACAATGGCGGAGCTACTAAGCAATCAGGCTTTAGAATCAGCCATAGCAGGCGCGTTAATATAAAATATAATGCGGTAGAATCGAATATTCCAAATACTGTTATCTATTCGCGTGACAGAAACAGCAGCGATATAAGTTTAAGCAACAATTACGCCAAAGGTGTTATTACAAGTGATGGCAGTGAAATTGCAGGAATAAATAGTGTTGAGAGAGTATTTAAAGACCCTGAAAATTTTGACTTTTCAATAGTTTCTAATTTGCTGCAAAATATTGGTGCAAGCAGCGGTGCCATTGCAAAAATAAAAGAAAAACTGAAGCTTTTTAACATAAATGTGCAAAGAAAACATTTAGAGATAGACCAAGCCCAGCAGTCAAGATATATTGTTGAGCATGCACCGGGCAAAATAGATTGCAGCCACTACAGTGACGACAAAGACCCATACATCCTAATTACCGATATAAACAGCAGCCATACACTTGTTAAAGATTTAGGAATTACCGAGTTTAAATTATATATAAAACATAAATTTGGCGAGTGCCCAAGTAGCAATTAAAAGTGCCAAAAGGAGAAGGAAAATATGAAAATAAAAAAGATTTTAACGGTCGGTGCAACCCTTTTGGCACTTGCCGGATGCGGCGGCGGAAGCGGCGGAAATAACTATACGCACAGCAACACAGGCACAGATACACAAAATAGAGCAAAAGTTCAAAAAGCTACTTTAATAGACAGCCAAGTAATACACGCAAAATATGACGATAGTTGCGGGCATAGCGGTTATACAGACAGCAGCGGGGTATTTGAGTATCAAGAAGGCTGCAGTGTCGGTTTTTGGGCGGATAAGGTGTTTTTGGGCAGGGCAATGCCAATAAATGCGCCAAAAAATTTGCATTTAAAAACCAAAAAGTATGTAACTCCGCTAGAATTGGCGGGAAAATCTAGTGCCGATGATTTGAAAGTTCTTAAAATAGTTCAATTTTTAATGGCAATAGATAAAGACGGCAATACAAGCAACGGTATTGAAATTCCTAATAATTACAGCAGGCTAAAAGATAAACAGAGTGTGCAAGAGTTTAAATTCGGCGATGATGAAGCTCCTCTTGAAATTGAGGCAAAAGAGCATTTGCACCATACGCTTCATATAGATTTTACCGATACTCTTAATAAAGAGATACACAAATTTGAAACATTTATATACAATCCGAAAATTAGTGATGCCAATTTGCACTATAGCATCAAAAACAGACCGACATGGCTTAATTTTAATGAAAAAAACGGGATTTTAAGCGGTGAGGCAAAGGATACGGGCGAATATAAAAATATCGAAATTACTGCAAAAGACGGCAGAGGCAATAGCTTTATTGTTGCAAAATTAAATATTACCGTCAAAGCCCCTTTGAATTTGGCACATCTTTACGGAAAGGCAACGCAAGGAAGCAAATATAACGATAATTTCCCTGCAAGCAATGTTTTAGATGAGAATAACGATACCTTTAACCATACTCTGCATGAAGCAGATACAAACTGGCTGCAGGTGGAGCTGCCGGAGGGCTTGGAGGTCAGAGAGATTGTTATTATTAACAGAAACTCCTCTATGTCGCGGCTTGATGGGGCTAAAGTTTACTTAAACAGCCAAAGTTACAGCGGCACTTTGAATGAAAATAATCTTATTGGAACTTTAACGGTTAACTTGGAGCAAAAGTTTAGTTTTAATCCGGCAAAAAAAGGTAACTTTGTTCTTATTAAAGCAAAAGGGAGCAACTATTTGCATGTTGCAGAGGTAAAAGTGTGTGGAAGTTTTGGAGAGAAGCCCTATATTGTAAATAAAAATGAAACTTTTGGTTTGAATTTTAATGCATCTATTGGAACCTATGTTGGTAAAATCGAAGCAAAAGTAAAGGGTAATAAAGATTTAAAATATGAAATTTTAGATAATGTGCCATTTAGAATCAGCAATAAAGGCGTAATTACATTAAATGGAACACTTAACCATAACAAAGTGCCAAGTTACAGCTTTAAAGTTCGAGTAAGCAATGGCAGTTTTACAAGCGAAACAAATGTAAATGTTAAATTGCTCTCAACGCACGGCGTTAAAGCGTGGAGATGGAGCGGAATAAGCGCAACTGCAGTAAGCAAGCTTTTAACCTCTAATCACTACAAAAACGATTTGCCAGATAGTAGTTTTTTCCTTGAAAAGTTCGATTTTAACGAAAATAAAGAAGATAACTTTGGGCAAAAAATGAGTGCTATCTTAAAAGTGCCAAAAAGCGGATTTTATACCTTTGCAATTATCGGAGATGACGGCACAAGGCTCGACTTTAACGGTATTGAGAATTTTGCATACAAGAGAAGCTGGGGAAGTTACCAAGATTGGGAAAGTGCAGGTAAAAGCAGAGTGGTTTATTTAAGAAAAGGCGAAATTTACCCAATAACAGCTTTTATCAAAGAGAGCGGCGGAGCAGAGCATATCAGTGTTGGGTGGAAAATACCGGGAAGTGAAAGTTTTACTGTTTTACCTTCACAAAATCTTTATAAAGAGGAGTTAAACAGCACAAATATTAAACCTCACTTTATAAGCGATATAGATAAGTTTACTATTTTAAAAAGCGAAGACAGCATTGGTGATATAGCATTGAATTTAGAAGCTTACGATTCGCAAGATGAATTAACATATACTATTATTGGCGATGTTCCATTTAGAATAGATGAGAATGGCAATTTAATAATTAACGGCTCTTTAGAGGTAAAAGATTACGAATTTGATGTTAAGGTGAGCGACGGCACAAATGAGACTATCCGCCATATTGTGATTCACTCCCCTGTAAATACCAAAGATTTAAACGAGGCAAAAGAGGCGTTTTATGAGAAAGCAAGAGCGTTTGAAGACAATAAGAGTGTGGATGAATTGGTAGAGAGCTTTTTGACTTATGCCCATAAAAAAGCGCAAAATGATTACGATTTATATATTAATGAACCTTTAGATGAAAAAGTATGGCAGTTTATCGAGAGTAATCCAACTATTAAAGAGGGGCTTTATGCTTCGAGATTCCCGGTAAATCCATATAGCATTAAAAATTTGGGCGATTTTTTAAGTAAATGGAAAGAAGAGGGCAAGAGTGATGCCTTTATTCAAAAGTATAAAAATGTAGCTTTAGGACTTGCAATAAATGCAAAAGAGCGGGGTATTTTTGAAGAGGCGATTTTTGGGGACACGGGTGACCATAAAGTTGTGGATTATTTGGATATTCCTAAAATGGAAGCCAAAAAGAGACGCTGGTTAGAGCATTTTGATTTTAAAAATTTGGGTTACGGTGTGAGTAAATCGAAATTTATCAATATGCTTTATGTTCATTATAAACTCTCAAGAAGCGAAAAAGACTCTATCCGCACAGCAGGAGAAAAGCTAAAAAGGGCATTTAACGATGGATATACAATTGAGGCCATTACCCCGGATATTAGAAAAACTTACAATATTTCGTTTGATGAATTAAATGTTTATAGAGTTTTAAGCGGGTTAAAAAGAGCAAATTGTTATGAAGATGGCAACCCTTGTGCCAAAATTGATGCATTTATCGAGAGTGAAAACAATGAAACAGTTACAAAAAGTTATATTTTAGCTCACTTTAAAGAGTATAAAAACAAAATTGGTTTAATTGCTCCAAAAGACAATATGAATTGGGAGTTAGCAGGTTTGATTGGTGTCTGGCCAAAAGAGCAAAGTGAGTATAGACTTATGTCATTTTACGATTTGGCAAATTTAAAAATTGCCAACGATAACATTTCGGCAAAAGATTTTAATGACAATGAACCAAATTGGCCGATATTTAACTTCTCTTTAGAGAATTTGCCTTGGCAGATTTTGGCACTTGAACAGAGTGCACAAAAGAAAGAGTGTGAGTATATAAAAAGCCGTTTTTTTGAAACCGATAAAGCTAAATTGCGAGATAGCTATCCGCCAAATGCAGTTGACGGCGGGAAGAAAGCAGAAAAGAGATTTATTCAATATACCACTTACACTTGGGATTACGATAAGCCAGAAGTTTGGTTTAGAAAGAGCGATTGGGTGCCAAGAAGAAGTTATTACAGAGTTTTGCAAGATGGAGGTGTGTGCGGACGGCAATCTACAATGGGGCAGCATACTAATGAGTGTTTAAACCGTCCAAGTATCGGTACAGGGCAACCTGGACACAGAGCATGGGTAGGAGTATTTATAAGCAAAGATAATCCTAATCAATTCTATACAACAATCGGTTATAAAGTTGGTTCTAGGGAATCGGCTACGCCTCATAGTAATACAATTTATAATCAATATACAAGCGCTATTAGAGAGAGCTCTTTAGAGCGATTTACCGGTGTAGTTACAGGCGTTAGTCCAGCAAGTGCAGGAGAGCATAAATACAACCAATCTATGATACTGCAGCATATTGCCAAACTTATGGAAAAAGAAGGCTCTGCAAGTGCTGAAGCTCTGCTTAAAAAGAGTGTTGAGCTAGTGCCGCAAAATGTTGATGCGTGGTATCAGTTGGCTCTATATTATGCAAAACTTGATAAGCCTGAAAAAATTATTGCTCTTGCAAATGAGTATATGCAAAAAAGAGAGAGCTTTTTTATGGAGCCTAATAATCGCAAAGGAGCAGATAATTTAGAGGTTGTAACAGGTAAAAATATCGCTTTTGCCATAAATTTAGCGCCTAGTGTAAACGGCGGCAAAGGCGAGAGAGCAGCATGGGCAAAAGAGCAGCTTTGGAACTATCTGGATAAGTATGAAAAAAATTACAGATCAACGAGAAGTTACAGAGACCAAAACAGATTTTTGGCAAATTACCATTTGGTAAAAGAGCAGGATGAAAGTGCCTTTAAAGAGAGTGTTACAGAGCTTTTTGAGAGATTTTTAAACAATAAGTCAAGCGGAAATTATAACGACTATTTTAAAGGTGTAAACTTTAGAGATATTAATAAAACGGAGCTTTTTGATACTCTGCAAGAGATGACAGATTCGGCACAAATTAGCGATAAAAAACGCTCTGATATATATAGCAAAATTTTGGAACGCGACTTGACAAAACCGCTTGCACAGGTGAATGTAAACGATATCTGCTTAGATAACAATTTAAGCAGATGCCAAAGCGTGCAAAAGTTTACTCTAAATGCCAAAGCAATTTATATAACTGTAGATAAACAAATTGGAGAAGATAAAGAATTAAGTCCGGCAGATAGAGGAAAAGATGGTTATTCTACGCTTACTGTGGCATCGGTTGATGATTTGGGCAATGATAAAGATATAATTGTTAGAATTGCAAAAGTGCTCAGCAATGGAAAGCTTTTAAAGATAAACGACCCAAGCGAGGTAGATGGAAGTAGCACTAAAATTGTTGCGTGGATTAGTAACGAAGATAATAATTTGGCAGAGGAACGAAGCTATACATCACGCCAAAGAGTTATTTTGCATGTTAAAAAAAGAGTTACAAATAACGAAGAAAATATGGGTAAAGTTGTATTAAATGTAAAAGATTTAATGAAGGGGATTAGCAAAACCATAGATAAAACAGAGTATAGCGCAGATACAATAAAAGATAGCGAAACTTCTGTCTATTTTGTAGCTCTAAAAAGCAGCATAGGACCAACAAGCGGTGTTTGGTGGAAAAGAGGATATTCAATATTAAACGTGCCAGTTACTGATGAAAAGGGTAATAAATTTATTATGCATTTGAGAGCATATAATAACAGCAATTACAAAATGAATACAGCTCTTGTTGCCAATTGGGATAATACTCTTAGCATTAAATACTTTAGCGAAGATAATCCAAATTTAGTAAGCTCTAAAGAGTATAAAAGCATTGCACCATTTACAATAGATGCTAAAATGTGGCATAAAGAAGATAGAATAAAGAAACGTTATTATTTTAGTGTAGATTTAGTAGTTCCATAAAATTTATTTTATTAAAGTAAAATTTAGTAAAGATATGAAAAATTGGTATTATTTTTAGCTAAATATAACATTTTGCTTATTTTATAAACAATGTAGTTTAGTATTTTTTATTTTTATTTAGATAAAATGACAAAAAGTAATAATAGGAGGTTATATGAGAGTAAAAACTTTTTTAGTAAGTATAAGTGCGGCAGTTTTTGTTATAGGTTGTGGAGGTGGAGGCGGTGGAGTTTCTTTACCTTCAAAACCTAATGAATCTCAAATGTTGAGATTAGATGACTCTAATGCTAAAAAGAGTTCTGAAGCAACAATAATAACTATAGTAGGTTCAAATGATGTTTCCCAAAATCCTATTCCGGGCTCTAATATGAGATTAAAAAATAAATTAGTTAAGTTGAAAAAAATTATACCTCAAAAATTAAATAGAAGTATAACTAAAGAATGTGTTACTGGAAGTATTCAAATAGTAGAAAAAAATGAAAATTCTGGCTCTATCATTTATCATAATTGTAAATTAAATGATGTAGTTTATAATGGAACAATAAAAGTTAGTTTACCAAATGGAGATGATTCTATTATTAAAGGTGAAATAATAAATTTAAGTGCATATGATGCAAAAGAGAGTGTTAAAATAGATTATGCACAAATTACTATAGACACTATTGAAGAAAGAACACAATATAAAAAATTTTATGCAACTTTAAAAAGAAAAGCAGGAATTGAGAAATATTTAAACTTTAATATTGATGTTAGAAATACTTTTAATGGTTTAGTTTATAAAGTTGATGGATATATTAAGCCTTTATGCTTAAATAATTTTGTTTATGTAAAGACTCTTCCGCAAGTAGAAATTGAATTTGAGAATGAAGAAATAACAAATGCTTCAGGAAAATTAAAAGTTGCTTCAAAAAATAAAACAGTAATTGTAGAGTTTAAAGGAGAAAATGTAACAATTACCAAACCAAGTGGCAATAGTGAAACTCTTACTTTTGAAGAATTTAAAAACGAAACAAAAAACAGCTGCAGTTTAAATTAATCTTCATTAGCTTATGCATTTAGCATAAGCTTCTTTTTTTATTTCTTCTATATAAACAATTTATTTCATTTTGTAATATTTTTTAGTATTTGAATTTCATTTTCATATAATGAGGCTATTAAAGGAGTAAAAAATGAAATCTTTAATAGCCTAAATTATTATTTTTTTACTTATTGGGTGTGGTGGCGGTGGCGGCAGTACTAATAAAAATGATACAACAAAAAAACCTTTAGCTCTTCAAAATTATAAAATAGAAATTTCAAAAAGTACTATCAAGCAGTTTAGAAACATTACTAATGCTCAATTTAATCTTTTTTTACAAAAAGAAAAAAGTTTATATATTGTCCTAACCAGCCGTTATGATAATCAAAAGGTAAAAATTTTTTATGATAATTTTCAAAATACTCAAAGTTTTGATACAAATTATCAGAGTAAAAGAGAAGTTATTTACAAAAAAGATTTTAAAGAGCCTTCAAATGCACAAATGTTTTTTTGTGTTAATGAAAAAAATGGATTATGCACAAAAAAAATAGGTGCAGATTTATTTTTGCAAAAAGAAGTTCAAACAAAAAATGGAGTAAAAAAACTTTTTATATGGAAAGAAATAGGAGAGGATATAAATAGTGATGCTGTAAAAGAAGTTGCATCAAGTTTTTTAAAAGATGGGGATAATAATGATATATATGACTTTTTAACATTAATTTATGGAAGTGAATGGGCTGGAGAAAAGAGTCATTTTATTAATATGATTAATCCAAAAGGTGAACTTCATCTATTGCTATATAAATTTGATAAAGAAAAAAGAGTTGGATATTTTGCTCCAAAAGATCTTTTTTTGCAAAATCAAGTTGCTTCATCAAACCAAAAACTCTTAATCTATTTAAATAGTACCTATTTAGAAGGATATTTTCCAAATATACAACTTGTTAAATCTACGCTTGCACATGAGTTTACTCATTTGATTTTATATTATCAAAGAACAATTTTGCGAGGAATCAATGATGCAAAATGGTTTAAAGAACTGATGGCAATGGCAAGTGAAGATCTTTTGGCTCAAACATTGCATACAAAAGGGATACGTAATGTAGAATATATTGATGGAAGTCCTGGAGAAAGAGGGAATAAAGGATTATTGTGTAATTTTAATAAATCATGCAATGGCTCAATTACACTATGGGATAGTCGTTTTGGATATGCAAAAGAGGCAGCATTTGCGGCCTATTTATTGCGAAATTTTAATGGACCATATCTTTTAGAAAAACTTGCACACTCTTATAAAAAAGATATAGAGGCATTAGAAGAAGCAACACAGAGTGATTTTTATACATTAATGCAAAATTTTGGCGCAGCTGTTATTTTATCTGATACTATTTCACCTTATCCTAAAAAAATATTTAACTTTGGAGATTTTAAAACATTAGAATATAAAGGTGTTTCATTTGGGCTTGGATCTATTAATTTTTATAACTATCTTGAGCCAATAGCTTTTAAAAAAGAAGCACTCTTGCAAAAGTTTGGAAATTTATATACTTTTATTGGGAATAATTTAAAAGGGGAAATTAAAATAACCATCTATTGCCCAAAAGGGGCAGATGTGGAGTTTATTGCAAAATAAGCTTACTCTTCTTTTAATTCAAGCTCTTTAATAGGGGTAATAGCTCCACTACCAGCTATCCCTTGTAAGCTTCCATACATTGCAGTTGTGTTTTCAAGGACACTTTCAATTATCTTTTCGCGGCGTTTCCAAGAAGCCATAAGGGATCGTTTTTCTTTTTCAAGCTCATTTTTCATTGCTAAAAAGCCATCAACGATAGAGCGAAGTTGCATAGCAAATTCATCTCCTGTTAAATAATCATAAAGAAGTTGCATTTTATCGGCTTTATTCTCTTCTTTGGTTACTGCTTGATCAATTTTAATAAGGCTCTCTCGAAGTAAAAAAACAATTGCTTTAAATTCATTCAAAGAGCAAACCCAAATGCCATCAACAAAACCCATTTGATTCATTCCTTTCGGAAAAGCAGTTGTTACTAAAACACCAATATTTGCACCTACTTTTTGCATATCTTGTTTAAGTTTAGGAATCCAGTTATTGCTCCATTCTTTAGTATTTTTTGATTCATAACAAATAATACCGCAATTTAGTTTTTCGCGCGTATTAACAATTTGAATACAATCGGCTCCAAAAGCACCCTTTTTAATCTCTTTTATCTCATCAAGTGGGAATTTGCTTTTGAGATACTCTTCTATAGTAATTTCAAGCGCTTCTCCTTGAAGTTGCATACTCTGTTGCGCAGCTTTTCGCTTTGCTTCATCAAGAGCGCGTTGAAGCTGTTTAAGTTGCTCTTCTTTTTCTTTTAGTTTTAACTCTTGTTCATCTTGAATTTTTTTCATTTGCAATTGTTGCTCTTGCAACAGGAGCTCTTTGAGGCGCTTTTTTTCTTCTTCTAATTTGCTGTTAAGCTCTTTTTGCGCTTTAAGTTTTGCTTGCATGGCAATTTCTTGGTTTTGACGTTTTAGCTTTTCAATTTCGATTTTAGCTGCATTTAACTCTTGAATTTTCTTGCTTTTTTGTTCAAGCTCTTCTTGTAAAAGTTTAATAGAAGCTTCTTGCTCTTTTTGAAGTTGTTCTTTTATCTGTTTATGAAGTTTTTCTTTTTGAGTGATAAGGCGTTTTTGTAACTCATTTTCAAGGCGCTTTGAAAACTCTTCTTCTTTTTTTGCCAATGTGGCTTCTTTTTGTTTAAGAGCGGCTATATATTTTTTATATTCGTTTCTTTTTTGTTCTAACTCTTTTTGAAAAGCTTCTTTTTGGCGTTTAAGCTCGTTTTGATGCTTTGCTTCTATCTCTTTGTAATAAACTTCATCTAAATCAATTTTATTATGGCAGTGTGGGCATATGATACTATTTTTCATAAATAAGCTCTCCATAAAATTGCAATTTCTTTAATATCAATTGCACTTTTTTTAGGTTTTATAAACATCTCTTCAATTACAAAGTTATTTATATCATATTTTTCATAAAGTGCTTCAATTTTAAGTGTCAACTCATCTTCAAGAGCTTGAAGTTTCTCTTCTAAAACTGCTATACGTTCTTTTGCCTGTTTTAAATCTTGATGCTCTTTAAGCACGCGTGAGCCGCGGCTTGCGGCAGTTGCAACTTTGTTAAATGTACTTCTTCCAAAAAAAGCTCCAAGCAAAGATAAACCAGCACTAATTAAAGAAGAGGTTTGATCGGCTTTTTCTTTTTCTAATCGATCTTGTGCCTTTTGAAGCTGAGATGAGATTCTTTCAATTCTTTTTTGATATTTAGCTTTAAGCTCTTGGATAGCTTCTTCTTGAAGCTCTTTTAATCTATCTTGCACTCTAATTAAAAACTCCTCTTTGCTCTCATTAACTTTTGATTCCATTTTAAGTTTTTTGCAGCGATAAAGAGAGAGTTTTTCGTGTAAATAGAGATACTCTTTAAGCTCTTTTTGACAATTTTTCAAATCTTTATCTTCGCTAATAAAGGATGGAAGAGCTTTAAATTTTGCATTATGAGGTTTTTTGGTAGAAAAGCTCTCAAGCTTACTTTCAAGTGCTTCACTCTCATCCCAATTACAATTTGAGACTTCAAGTAAATTAATGTAAAGTTCTTTTGTCAACTTATAATCAATTTGACGTCTATTATCTATAAAGTGTAAAGCAACACTTGCTGCAATTGTAGGAAAATATTTTTTTTCGGGATTTAAATTTACTTCAAAACGCTCAATAATATTGCCATTTGTTATAATATTGTCAACAAATTCATCATTCATTTGTAAAGTAGTTGACACATTTTGCTGAGTTGATTTTTTTTGCTTTTGCATTAAAGCACTAATTTCATCTTTATTAAGAGGTCCTTTTAAATAACTCATTGCCCAGCGGGTAGTAAATAGTTTGATTTCATCTATATGAGCACTTTTTAAGAAAAAGACACGCTTTTTCAAATTGGATAGAAGCAAACTAATTTCATCTTTACTAAAACTACTTCCAAGTTTGCCACTTAAGCCATCAATAACTTTTGCAATATCTTGTTTGGTTTGAAGTCGTCCAATAAACCATGTTCCAATATTGCTTAAACCTTTATAATCTAAATCCACTGGGTTTTGTGTGCTTAGCACTATTCCAATTCCATAGGCTCTTGCTTGTTTTAAAAGCAAAAGCATTGGCTCTTTTGAAGGGGGATTTTTTGTTGGAGGGAAAAATCCAAAAATTTCATCCATATATAAAAGAGCTCTTAAATGGCTGCTTCCACTTTGCATCCGCATCCAAGCAATCAGTTTATTTAAAAGGAGTGTAACAAAAAACATTCGCTCTTTATCGTTGAGATGCGAGATAGTAAAAATTGAAAGTTTGGCTTTGCCCTCTTTATCATAAAGCAGTTTATCAATTTCAAGAGACTCTCCTTGAAGCCAGCTAAAAAAGTTTGGACTTGCAATTAAAGCATTAAATTTATTTGCTAAGCTAAATCGCTCTTTTTGGGTAATGAAGCTATCAAGACTTAAAACTCCTATCTTTTTAAAAGGGGGCTCTAAAATGGCTCCAACAAGCTTTTCTATATTTAAGCTTTGCTGTTTTTGCCAAAAATGTTTGATAATTTGGGCTAAATAGATATACTCTTTACTCTCAAGCAAGCCTTCTTCCCCAATTAAGGCTAAAAGTGAAGCAGTTGTAGCGCTAAGATATGTAGCAAAATCATCGCTATCTTCTAAAATTGCTTTGCTTGGAAGTTCAAGCGAACTTGCTATGTTAATTGCAACTCCAGCGCTTGAGCCTGGGGTATAGATTGTTTTTTGCACTTTGCTAAATTTAGCTACTCTTTGGCTATCTTGGCCAAACTTCTCAATTCCTTTTTTCCAAGTATTTGCCACCTCTTTGGCATATTCAAGCGGATCAATTCCTTTTGCTTTTGCTTCTTCTTTGACCCAGGGTAAAAAAGTTTGAGGATTAAAATTGGCATCAGTTAAAAGCAAATTACCCATATCTCCTTTTGGGTCAATAATGATTGCTGGTATATTATCAATTGCTGCTTCTTCTAATAAATCAATTCCAAGTCCAGTTTTGCCAGAGCCTGTCATACCAATAATTGCAGCATGAGTGGTGAAGTTTTTATTTTTAAGCAGTGTTAAAATATCAGTTGGCTCTTGTGTGTTTTTATCGACATCTTTGCCAAGATAAAAAAGCCCCGCTTTTTCATAAATATCACTTAATTTGCCCATTTTAAAGCCTTTTTTGTTTTAGTATAGCAAAAAGTAGCTATAATTTCATCAAAAAAGGAAATATTGTGCTAAAAGAGTTTTTAACAATTGTCAAAGAAGCAGGAGAGATTTTAAAAGAGGGATATTTTAATAAAAAAGAGGTCTCTTTCAAAGGGAAAAAAGATCTTTTAACAAAGTATGATGTTGCAATTGAAAAGTTTTTAATTGAAAAGTTTAAACCATATGGCTTTAATATTATTGCAGAAGAGACCAAGCAAGATCAATTTGATAATTCTATCATTATCGATCCAATTGATGGGACGACAAATTTTGTTAAGGGTTTACCTTTTTGTGCAATTAGTGTAGGTGTATTTGAGAATAAAAAGCCAAAATTTGGAATTGTTTATAATCCAATTTTAAATGAGCTCTTTTGGGCAGTAAAAGGGCAGGGGGCTTTTTGTAATGGTTTGAAGTTGCAAGTTAGCAATAATAGCAATTTTTCCAAAGCACTAATTGCCACAGGATTTCCTTATTCGGGTGCTGAAAATAAAGAGGATTTAGCATGGGTTATTAGGCGGCTTGAAAAAATTTTGCCAGCATGCCAAGATATTAGACGCTATGGAAGTGCATCGCTTGATTTGTGTTATGTTGCTAAGGGGGTATATGATGGATTTTATGAGATTAACTTAAAGCCTTGGGATGTAGCAGCTGGGAGTTTGATTGTAAATGAGGCTGGTGGAAGAGTGAGTGATGAATTTGGTAAAATGCATGATATGTTTCAAAGCCGCGCAATTGTTGCAAGTAATAGTTTAGTGCATGAAGAGTTTATAAAACTTTTGCAAGGATAAAAGGAGCAAGCAATGAAACAGTTGTTTTTTCTTGCTTTCTTTTTAGTGGGGTGCACAAATAACAATATGATTGCAAACAAAGATTTTACTTATGATACAATAAAAGATACTTATTCATATAGAAAAAAAGAAAAAAAGCTTCAAGTAATTGAGAAAAAAGTAACAATTTCTAAGCCAAAGCCAGTAGAAGTAGCAAGGGTATGCGTAGATAAGCAAGGAAAAATGCACAATTGCAACTATAAAATTCCAAAACCATATAAGGAAAGCTTTGACACATATAATCAAATCAAATGAGTTTAATCTTATTTTAAGTGGTGGAGCAGCGCTTGGTTATGCTCATATTGGAGTATTAAAACGTCTTAAAGAGCTTAAATTAGTGCCTGCTTCTTATCATGGTGTTAGTATGGGTGCAATTATAAGCGCAATAGAAGCAAGCGAAATTGCTAATAAACAAAAGCTATATGATGAGGTTTTTGACTCACTTTCATGGATTAAACCAAAACTAAATGGAGCACTACTTAGTACAAAAAAAATAGAAAAACTTTTATTGCATTATTTTGGCGATATGAAAATGAGTGATTTAAAAAAAGCACTTTTTATTGGTGCTACCAATTATGAAAATGGAGCATTGACTATTTTTAGTGCCCAAAATGATTGCAAAATAGTAGATGCAATATTGGCTTCTATTGCAATTCCTGGTGTTTTTGAACCAAGAGTGATAGATGGGGTAACTTATGTTGATGGCTATTTAAGTTCTAATATTTTACTTGATAGTGTTAATAATAATTATATGAATTTAATTGTGAATGTAACGGGTAAGGAAGCTTTTAAAAAACTTCATCAAAAAGCGCTTTTGGATTTTAGTATTTTTGCTCATTTGGAGCGTTCCATTCGAATTACCATCTATAATCAAACAAAATTGGCTCTAAAAGCTTTTGATAAAGAGTATATTCTTATTGAACCACCACTAAGCAATTATAAAACAAGTTCGTTTCATAAATACCAAGAAATTGTGGAAGTAGGTTATAAAAGTGCAAAAAAAATTTTAGGATAAAAAATATTTTGCAAGCTAATTGTTAAAAAAAAGTGCTATAATTGCATTTGCCCCTTTTGGAACTATGCAACGAGCATTTAAGGCAACGGGTCAGGACGGGAACGTAGCAGCCCACCTTAAATGCTTGTGTGCCATAGTCACCCGAAAGGGGTTTTTAAATACTTCTTCTTTAAAAAACTCCCATAAAATCAACATTTTATATTTTTAAGTTAGAGGGGTGTCCGAGTGGCTGAAGGAGCACGCCTGGAACGCGTGTATAGGGTAACCTATCGTGGGTTCGAATCCCATCCCCTCTGCCACAAAATTTATGGTATAATACATCTATCAAACAAAATCCAAATCCAAAGCTAACATTAAAAGGTAAAGATTATGTATGACATTTTGCAAACAAAAACAGTACTTTATGTAGAAGATGATGCAACAGTTCGCAACAACATTAAAGAGATTTTAGGGGAGTTTTTTAAAAAGGTAGTTACAGCAGAAAGTGGTGAAGATGGATGGCTCAAATATAAAAAAGAAAAAATTCATTTAGCAATTGTAGATATTGAGTTGCCTGGCTTTAATGGATTGGAACTTATTAGAAAAATAAGAAGCGAAAATAAAGATTTACCAATTGTTGTAGTTTCAGCTTACACCAAAACTGATTATTTGTTAGAATCAGTTGAATTAAAACTTGATAAATATATTGTTAAACCACTTACTTCTCGAAAACTTTATGAGCTTTTAATGAAACTTGAGAGTGAATTTAGTGAAAATAATCTCATTAATTTACCAAAAGGTGCTGTGATTGATACGCTAAAAAGCACAGTAACTTTTAATAATCAAAGCCATCCTTTAACTTATAAAGAGCTTCAAATGTTAAAAGTATTGGCTGAAAAAGGTGCTATTACTTATGAAGAGCTTTATAACTTTTGGAGTGAGCGCCCAACAGATAATGCTATTCGATCTTTTGTTAAGCAGCTTAGAAAAAAACTACCAGAAGGAATTTTAAAAGTTCGCTCAAAAATTGGTTATGTTTTAGAAGGTAATTAATGAGTCAAACTAATATACCAACAAAAAAAGTAGTAGTATATGTTTTTTTGTTTCCACCAATAGCGCTGCTTATTTTTGTGGCACTTTCTTATTTTAGTTTGCTCTATTTGCAAAAGAAAAATGCTCAAGACATTATTGAGTCTGAAAAAACTTATGTAACAACACTTTTTAAAAATCATTTAGAAGAAAAAGCACTTTTAGTTAATTATCTTATAAAAAAAACTCCTGAAAAAACGATAGATGTTATAGAGCTTTCCCAAAGAAAAAATGAAAATATTGCTATTTTTAAAAACAATAAGTTAATTTACGTGAGTAACAAAAAATATCTTCCGCTTTTGTTAAATTTTAAAAATAAAGATGGCTGGTATGAAAAACAAAATATTATAGCGTATTTTCATAGTTGTAAAAATGGTTTTAAAGTCATAACTTTTATAGAAAAAGAGGTTATTGATAACTATATCAATCGCGTAACACATATTATTACCAAAAATAACTATGCAGTTTTAAAAGAAGGTGTTTTGTGGATTATTGTTGCTTGGTTTATTTTAACGGCAATCTCTTTATATATATCAATGGTTGTTTATAATAAATTAAAAAGTTATGAAGCAACCATTAAAAGAAGTAATGAGCAAATTATTTTTCAATCAAGAAAGGCAATTTTAGGAGACCTTTTGCCAATGATTGCGCATCAATGGCGCCAACCCATTAATAAAATAGCCTCAGTTTTAATGAGAATGCGTTTTGAACTTGCAAAACCAACCCCATCGATTGAAACATTGGATTCTCAATGTCAAACTATAGAAAATTCAGTAGAGCTTATGAGTAATACGATTGATGATTTTAGAAGTTTTTATCGCCCAAAAGAGGAGAAAGAAGAAGTTGATCTTTCAGTTATTATTCGAAAAGCAATCTATTTTCTTGATGAGTTGTTAGAGAAGAAAAAAATTAAAATCGTAACTAACTTAAAAAGCGTTAAAGCCACTATTCATGCAAACGAATTTTTACAAGTTTTACTTAATTTAATTAAAAATGCAGCAGATGCTGTTGATAAATATGGAGAAATTTATATCTCTTTAGAAGATATAGAAAAAGCAATAGAAGTTCGTGTTGAAGATAACGGAACTGGCATTCCAGAAGATAAGTTAGAAAAGATTTTTGAAGCGCATGAAAGTACCAAAGAAGCCTCAATGGGTCTTGGACTTTATATGAGTAAGTTGATTATTGAAGGGCACATGAAAGGTACGATTAAAGCTTATAATACCTCACGAGGAGCTGGCTTTGTAATTGTGCTTCCTAAAAATTAATAATATTTTTTTAGCCAATGTAAAATTTCTTGGCTATTTAGTATTGTGCTTTTTCTATCTATTTCTTTTCCATTTTTAAAAAGAACCAAAGTAGGAAGTGTTTCAATTCGTAACTTATCTAAAATTTTTCCTCCTGAATCTGTGTTATACTCTGCAAAGAAAACTTTTTTGAAAGCTTTTTTCTTAGCTTTTTCATATTCTGGCTTTAATATGGCACAACCTATACACCATGGCGCCCAAAATTTTACTAATACCATTTTATGAGAATGTATAGTTTTGTAAAAATTTGAAGGTCCGATAGAATGGGCATATATTACAAAAGGAAATAATGAAAATAACAAAATGTAAGATAACAGTTTTTCCATTTTATGCTCCTTTGTTGTACTATTATACGTAAAATTTTTTTTATGTCAAGTCAAGAAAAAATATGCTAAATTGACTGCAAAATTGTAAGTTTATATCAACTCTTTGTTATAATAAGTTTTATTTTAAAGTGTGACTATTTTAAAAATTGAGGGGAGAGAATGGAAAATAATCAAGAACTTTTAAGTGAAGAAGAGATTGATTTAAGGGAAGTTTTTTTTACACTCAAGCGATATCGATGGAGTATTTTATTTGTTACTTTATTAAGTGTAATAGTAGCTTTTATTTATGTTTATTATAAACCAAGTATCTACCAGGCTAATGCTTCAATTGAAATTGGCAATAATAAAAAAAATTCAATTAATAGTGAAGATATTTTACAAGAAGCGCTTATGGGAGGAGGAAGTGCAGATATCGATACTCAAATTGCTGTTATTAAATCACGATATACCATCTTGGGAGCTCTTGAGAAAGTAGATATGCTTACCCAAATTTGGGGTATTAATAAATTATATAAAAAAATTGAATATTATAAAGAGCTTCCATTTTCTATTGAATTAGAAAAAGGGAAAGATATTTTATTTACAGTAGAAATAGTAAATAATAAAAATTTTCGACTAAAAACCACTTTCAGAAAAGATAATAAAAAAATTGAATATGATAAAATGCATCGTTTTGGAGAAAAGATAAAAACCCCATATTTCATTTTAAAATTAACAAAAAAAGAAAAGGAACTTCCATTTCAAAAGTATCAATTTATTATCCATGATAAACTCTATTTTGCCGATAAATTAAAAGCAAAAATTAATGCAAAACCAATTTCTAAAAAAGCCAATGTTATAGAAATAACTTATGATGATACGATAGCTCAAAGAGCAAAAGATTTTATTAATGCTTTAATAAAGGTTTATATAGAGCAAAATATCAAACGAAAAACCCAAGAAGCAAGCCAAGTTTTAGCTTTTATCAATTCGCAATTAAAAATAATTGAGCAAAATTTAAAAAATGCAGAAACTGCACTGCAAAAGTTTAAAGAAAAACAAAGAAGTATTGATATTTCACAAGATGCTTTAGAACTTTCAAAAATTGTTTCAGAGTATGAAAATGAGCATAGCATTTTATCGATGAAAATAAAAATATTACAAAAACTTTCAAATCAAATTAAGCAAGGTAAAAATTTAGAAAGTTTAACTCTTGCAGGCATTGGATTAGAAGATGAAAATATAATGCAGCTTATTGGTAAACTTCAAGAAGCAATTATTAAAAAGAAAGAACTATTAAAAGATTATACCCCGTCACATCCAGAAGTGCAAAAGCTCTCTTCTCAAATCATTCAACTTAAAGCAATGATTTATAAATCGATTAATTCGGTACTTGCGATTTTAAAAGCAAAAGAAAAACTTGTTGCAAAAAATATGGCAAAATATCAAAAAAAGATTCAAAAACTTCCAAAAGCACAGCAAAATTATATCAATTTAGAACGCCGTTTTAGTTTTAATGATAAATTTTATACCTATTTGTTAGAAAAACGAACAGAAACTGAAATTAAAAAAGCTGCAACTGTAAGCCAAAATAGAATTTTGGAAAATGCTCTTTTACCATTAGCACCAATTAAACCTAAAAAGAAACTAATTTTACTTGTTGGATTGATTTTAGGGTTGATTTTGGGTGTAATACAAGCTTTTATTAGAGATTTTTTTGATAATACAATAAAAAGTGTACAAGATATAGAAAAACAAACTAATGCACCAATTGTTGGAACTATTCCACATTCACACAGAGCAAAAGAAAAAAGAATACTTTTTGTTGTTGATAAACCAAAATCTGCAGTAGCAGAGAGTTTTAGAGCATTAAGAACCAATTTAGGTTTTATGTTAGATAGGGATAGTAAAGTAATAGCTGTTACATCTACAATTGCCAGTGAAGGTAAAACTACAGTATCAGCAAATTTGGCTTTGATGAAAAGTATGCTAAATCAAAGAGTGGTAATTGTAAATTTTGATTTGAGAAAACCAACTTTGCATCATGTATTTAATCGTTCAAATAAAAAAGGATTAAGTAATTTTCTTGCTAATCAAGTTCAAGTAAATGAAATTATTTTACATACAGATTTTCCAAACTTAGATATTATACCAGCTGGACCTGTTCCACCAAATCCAAGCGAGCTTATTGCGTCACAAAAAACTCAAGAGCTTCTTGAATATTTAAAAACGCACTATGATATAATAATTTTAGATACTCCTCCAATAGGACTGGTTGCAGATAGTAAAATACTATTCAGATATAGTGATGTTGTACTTTATATTGTAAGAGCAAACTATTCAAAAAAAGAGTTTCTCTATAGTGTTGATGCTTTATATAATGAAAAATTAACGAAGCATTTTGGTATTGTTTTAAATGATATAAAAAGTGATAATAAAGCATATGGATATGGTTATGGTTATGGGTATGGATATGGTTATGGCGGATATGGGTATTATGAGGAAAAATAATGTTTGGCTTTTTTAAAAGAGAAAAATTTTTAGCTTCAAAGCATTTGCTTGTCGATATTCATTCGCATCTTTTACCCAATATTGATGATGGAGTAAGAAGTATTGAAGAAGCACTTGAAATTATAAATAAATTTCAAGAACTGGGATTTAAAAAACTTATTATTACGCCTCATATAATGGCTGATGTGTATCCTAATACAAAAGAGACAATAAAAAAAGCTTATGAGCAATTAAAAAACGCTCTTTTGCAAGAGAAACTTACAATAGAGATAGAATTTGGTGCAGAACACTATTTGGATGAAAATTTTTTTTCGCTTTTAGAAAATAGTGAGGTTTGTTTGATACAAAACAAATATCTTTTGTTTGAAACATCATATGTTGCACGGCCAATTTTTTTAGAAGATGCTATTTTTGAGATAAAATCAAAAGGATTTGTACCTTTGCTTGCACATCCTGAGCGCTATCGTTATATGAAGGATATGAAAGAGTATGAAAGATTAAAAGAGCTTGAAGTAGCATTTCAAATAAATGGCAACTCTTTAATTGGAGCTTATGGTAAAGAGGCACAAAAAAAAGCAAAGCTTTTGTTAGAAGCTGGATTTATTGATTTTATTGGTAGCGATACTCATAAAATGGCACATCTTGACAAATATGAAGATTTTTTGGGGAACAAAAAAATTTTTGATAAACTTTTTAAAAGAAATCATATTAAAAATGCAACACTTTTAAAGGAGATTTGATGAGACTTTTATTGTTTCTGTTAACTTTAGCTTTTTTGGTGGGAGGGTGTGCTAGTAAATATACATTGGTAGAGACAAATTCAACCGTGCAAGCTGAACCAATGAGCAATTATTATTACGAATATAAAATTCAGCCCCATGATAGATTATTAATTACTTCTTATAAATTTCCAGAAGTAACACCAAATACAATGAATGATAAAGGAATTTTGGTTGATTCTTCTGGATATATCAATTTACCACTCATTAAACGAGTGCATGTTGCAGGACTTACACAAAATCAAGCGGCACAACTGCTTGAGCGCAAATATAGTAAATATTTACGCAATCCTTCTTTTAACGTAGAAGTATTAAATAAGCGTATTTATGTATTAGGAGAAGTAAATAAACCTGGAGTTGTGCCACTTGATAGAGATCAAATGAGTATTTTAGAAGCAATTGCATATGCTGGAGGATTGAGTGATAATGCTGTGCGAGATAATATTATAGTAATTAGTAAAGATCCATATACTCATAGAATGCATATGAGAAAAATTGATTTAACAAACTTTGATTCACTTCAAAGAACCAATATTATTTTAAAACCTGATGATATTGTTTATGTTCAACCAAATACATGGAAGAAATTTAAAGTTACATCTGAAAATTTTTCTGCATTACTTGGTGCTGTGAATGCTGTTGCAACGCCTTATCTTCTTTTTACACGATAACAAGCAATTTTTTGCTTGTTTCTATTGGTAACTGCATTTTTGTTTTTTATTTAAAATAACAATATTTTTATACAAAAGCATAACTTTTATCTATAATAGAGAAAAAAAGTAGTAGGAGTTAAAATGGAAAAACTATATTATCCCCACTTGGAGCTTTTTCCAAATGCAAGAATAAAAAGTATGGATGAATATGAAGCATTAGTGCAAGAGTTTGAAAAAGACTATGAAGGAACCTGGGCAAAATATGCAAGAGAAAAACTCAATTGGTTTAAAGATTTTGAGCAAACGTTGGATGAGTCTAACGCTCCATTTTACAAATGGTTTGTTGGAGGCAAAATTAATGTTGCATATCAATGTATTGACAGACATTTAGACAGCAAAAAAAATAAAGCGGCAATTATTTGGGAAGCAGATAATGGAGAGCGTAAAGTAATTACTTACTTAGAGCTTTACAAAAGTGTCAACCGTTTTGCCAATTTGTTAAAGAATAAGTTTCATATTAAAAAAGGTGATAGAGTTGTTCTTTATATGCCAATGATTCCAGAAGCTGCCTTTGCAATGCTTGCTTGTGCAAGAATTGGAGCAATTCATAGTGTTGTTTTTGGCGGCTTTTCGGCTGATGCCTTGCGTGATAGAATTATTGATGCAAATGCAAAATTAATAATTACAGCTGATGGTGCTTTTAGAAAAGGAAAACCTTATTTGCTTAAACCAACGGTGGACAAAGCTTTAGAAGAAGGATGTGAAAGTGTTGAAGCTGTATTGGTTGTAAAACGAAATAATGAATCTATCAATTGGGTTGAAGGAAGAGATTATAACTATAATGAATTAATCAAAGAACAAAGCAGTGAATGTGAAGCTGAAATTATGGATAGCGAGGATCCACTCTTTTTACTCTATACCAGTGGTAGTACTGGCAAGCCAAAAGGAGTGCAACACTCACAAGCTGGATATATTTTATGGGCACAAATGACAATGGAGTGGACTTTTGATATTCAAGATAATGATACATTTTGGTGTACAGCCGATATTGGATGGATTACAGGACATACATATATTGTTTATGGACCACTTGCAGCTGGAGCAACAACAGTAATGTTTGAAGGTGTTCCAACCTATCCAGATGTTGGACGTGCATGGAAAATGATAGAAGAGTTGCAAATTAATCAATTCTATACTGCTCCCACTGCAATTAGAATGTTGCATAAATTAGGAGCTGATGAACCTAAAAAGTATGATTTAAGTTCACTAAGAATTCTTGGAACTGTTGGAGAGCCAATAGATCCAGCTGCTTGGAAATGGTATTATGAAGTAGTAGGAAATGGTAGATGCTCAATTGTAGATACATGGTGGCAAACAGAAACGGGAGGACATATGATTACGCCACTTCCAGCTGCAACTCCTGTTAAACCAGCAAGTGCAACAAAGCCACTTCCAGGAATTTTTGCCAAAGTGATTGAAAAAGATGGAACTCCTACTCCAATTGGTGAGAAGGGGTATTTGTGTATTGTTAAGCCATGGCCAAGTATGATTCGAACCATTTGGAATGATAATGAGCGCTTTAAAAACTCCTATTTTGGTGAGTGTGTTTATGAAGGAAAACCAGTCTATTTTAGTGGCGATGGAGCAATGGTTGATGAACTTGGCTATATTACCATTACTGGGCGCGTTGATGATGTAATAAATGTAAGTGGGCATCGCTTAGGAACTGCAGAAATTGAGGGAGCTGCCAAAAAGCATGATGCAATTGCTGCAATTGCTGTTGTTGGAAAGCCACATGAAATTAAAGGTGAGAGTCCATTTGCCTTTGTTGTTTTAAAAGAAAATCAAGAAAGCTCTAATGAAGAGCTTTTAAAAGAAGTAAATGAAATTATCAAAGAAGAAATTGGAGCAATTGCTTATATAGAAAATTTAGTTATTGTTCCAGATTTACCAAAAACAAGAAGCGGAAAAGTAATGCGACGATTATTAAGAGCTATAGCAAAAAAAGAAGCGATTAAGCAAGATACTTCTACTTTAGAAGATCCTTCAATTGTTCAAGCTATTGAGACAATCGTAAAAAATAGCTAAGCCCAAAGGGCTTAGTTACATTTTATCTGTTTAAATGCAGCTAAAGTGAGGCTCTCTTGAACACCATTAATATTGGTAATGTAAACATAGGTTGGTGAATTCTCATCATTTGGATCTTTAGCAAAATCAATTGTTACTTTTTTACCCTTTGAGCTAAGCTCCATTTCTCCACTTACATCTTGTCCTTGATAAGTTAAGCCATTTTTTGATTGAACCTTTACAAATCCATTTAAACAATTTGTATAAATATAGCCATTAAATAAGCTTGTAATAGTTTCGTTAGTGATAATATGCATGGAAAAATTGAGATATTTAAAGGTTTGATTGTGCCAAATTGCTGTTGCATAAAGTTGATTAATGGCAATATTAGAGCTATTTAGAAGTAGCCACACACTATAGTCAATTTTTAAATTATAGCCATTCATATCTTGTATTGAGAAGTTTCGAAACGTTACTTCTTTTGAGTTATCACTATGTTTTATAATCTCAGCTTTGCCATCATATAAGATACCATCAGCTTCACAATTATCAAAATAGACTATTACATCATTATTTGAATAATAATCAACTTTAGCCGAACCACTTTCGCAAAGATAGCTTTTATCAATAAGACGAAAATTTTTGGTAAAAAAAGAACCAATTTTTTTTAAAAACTTTTGAGAAGGAGTAATGATTTTAAAAGATGGAAAAGAGGTAGCGCTATCTTCAATTTTTATTGCATCAAATGCACTTTTTGCTCCCTTCTTAGTATCAATATTTTCTAACGAAGCCATTTGAGAATCTTTTGGAGTAAGTGGAAGTGAATTGCTATTGCCACCGCCGCATCCTATGAGTAAAAATAACGCGATCGTTAAAAAAAATTTTTTCATTTTGACTCCTTTATTGAAGCTACATAAAGATTTTATAGTAACTTTATTAACGAAGCATTAATTAAAGTTTTAATTAAGATAAATTGTTACAAAAAGTAGAATTGGCTCATTAAAATTGAATAGGAATTTCTTTTTTTCTTTAACAAAAATTTAAAATGTTTCATGCAGTTACACTTATATTTTTTTATCTTGAAAGGGGACTTTTTCCTATAGCATATTAATCAATATTTTGTTAATATTTGATACCTTAGTAGTATTAGGCACTACTGGCTTTGTGCACATTAAAAAAAAGGGGTTTGTATGACGCATATTGTAACCGAGCATCCTTATTTTGGTGCTTTCGTTTTATTTGCTTTAACGGCAATTGCATTTCCTGCAACTTTGGTATTGCAGCGATTTATTAGTAGAAAATTGGCAAGACTCGATACCGAAAAGTTAAAGCTTGCAATTTATGAATGTGGTCCTGAACCAAACAAGCAAGCAAACAGTATTTCAGTGCAGTTTTACCTTTTTGCATTACTTTTTATTTTGTTTGATGTAGAGATTGTGTTTATGTTTCCATGGGCAATTGATTTTAAGCCTCTTGGTGTTTTTGGTTTTGTAGAGATGATTTTATTTATTGTATTACTTGCAATTGGATTTATTTATGCATGGGTTAAAGGAGCATTAGAATGGCACAGCATCAAGTAAATTATACTTCAAGCGGCGGGTTACCGGTTGTATTAACCACAGTAGATCATATTATCAATTGGGGGCGTTCAAACTCATTGTGGCCTCTAACGTATGGTTTGGCTTGTTGTGCAATTGAGATGATGGCAAGTGGGGCAAGTAGATATGATTTTGATAGAATGGGTGTTATTTTTAGAGCTTCGCCAAGACAAGCAGATGTAATGATTTTAGCTGGAACTCTTACGAAAAAACATGCTGAATTTACCAGAAGACTTTATGACCAAATGGCTGAACCAAAATGGGTTATTAGTATGGGCTCTTGTGCAAATACTGGTGGTATGTTTAATACCTATTCAATTGTGCAAGGGGTAGATAGAATTGTTCCAGTTGATATCTATCTTCCAGGGTGTGCACCGCGTCCAGAGACATTGCAATATGCAGTGATGATGCTTCAAAAGAAAATTAGACGCCAATCTGCAAATATGAAAAAAAATAAATTGCAAAGGTTGATATAATGAGACGATATACACCAAAAGACAACGTTCAAGCAAAAGCAAAATATACAGATAGATTTTGGGTTGCACCTGAAACAAAAAAAGAGCCAGTTGGAGAAGGCTCTTTTTATGATAAGGTAGTAAAAACTTTGCAAGAAGATGGCGTTGAGGTTTTAAAAAGCTATATCGAACTTGGAATGCTTGTTGTAGAAATTTTACCAGAGCAAAATGTTGCGGCTTTAAAAAATTTAAAAGAGAAAAGTTGTTTTAAAATGTGCACGGAGCTTAGTGCAGTAGATTATTTAGCTCAAGATGGTGAATTTGAGATTTTTTATCTTTTGCTTAATTTAGACGAAGCAAAAAGAGTAAGAGTTCAAACCAGAATTAAAGAAAACCAAGCAATTGAAAGCGTTGAAAAAGTTTTTAAAATGGCAAACTTTGCAGAGCGTGAAATGTATGATATGTTTGGTATTTATGTTAATAACCATTCAAACTTAAAACGTATTCTTATGCCTGATGATTGGGTAGGACATCCACTTAGAAAAACTTATCCATTGCATGGTGATGAACATGCACAATGGTATGAAGTTGATAAAATTTTTGGAAAAGAGTATCGCGACATTATTGGACCAGAAAATAGAGATCCAGCAAGAATAGATAGATACGATACAAAACGCTTTGCAAGAGTTGGTCACGAGGTGCCTTTTGGTGCAGATCCAAGCTTAGTAGATTCTACTATCAGACCAATAGAAGATGGATATTCAAAAACCTTCCTTACAGACTATACCAAAGAGTCTAAGCAGCTTGAGAATAGAAAATAGGAGAAGCCATGCAGCAACAAGTAAATAAATTACGACCATTTTTTGAAAATATTAATTTTGAGCGTGATGATAATACAATGGTTATTAACTTTGGGCCACAACATCCTTCAGCGCACGGGCAGCTTCGTTTAATTTTAGAATTACAAGGAGAGCAGGTTGTAAAAGCATATCCAGATATTGGATATTTGCACCGTGGCGTAGAAAAAATGGCTGAAAATATGATTTATAATGAGTTTTTACCAACAACAGATAGACTTGATTATATTGCAGCAACTTCAAACAACTATGCTTTTGCTTTAGCAGTTGAGCGACTTCTTGGAATTGAAGATAAAGTGCCAAGACGTGCAAAAGTAATTCGTATGATGCTGCTTGAGCTTAACAGAATTATTTCGCATCTTTTCTTCTTAGCAACGCACGCGCTCGATGTTGGAGCGATGTCGATTTTCCTTTATGCTTTTAGAGAGCGCGAATTTGCAATGGATTTAATGGAAGATTATTGTGGGGCAAGATTGACGCACTCAGCCGTTCGAATTGGAGGTGTGCCGCTTGATTTACCACCAGGATGGATTGAAAATTTAAGCAACTACTTAAATAAATTACCAGATCAAATTAAACTTTACGATGATTTATTAAAAGAAAACAGAATTTGGAAAATGCGCTTAGAAAATGTTGGAATATTGCCTCCTGAGATGGCACTTGAGTGGGGTTGTACTGGTATTATGCTTAGAGGCTCTGGTATTAAATATGATGTAAGAAAAGAAGAGCCATACGAACTTTATGATGAAGTTGATTTTGATGTTCCAGTAACTGATAGATGTGATAGCTATGGAAGATATCGCCTTTATATGGAAGAGATTTACGAATCAATTAAGATTTTACGACAGCTTATTTCTATGTATCCAAAAACTGAACCAAAACTCATGGCACACGCTCCAAAATACATTTCTGCTCCAAAAGAAGAGATTATGACACAAAACTATGCCCTAATGCAGCATTTTGTGCTTGTAACACAAGGTATGCGTCCGCCAAAAGGAACTGTTTATGTTCCAACAGAATCTCCAAAAGGTGAACTTGGATTTTACATTAAATCAGAGGGTGAACCATATGCTTATCGTTTAAAAGTGAGAGCCCCAAGCTTTTTTCATACAGGAGTATTGCAAGATTTATTAGTGGGAACTTATTTGGCTGATGTTGTAACAATTATTGGTAGTACAAATATTGTATTTGGTGAAGTTGACCGCTAAAAGGAGCGAAGATGAAAAGGTATGATCTAAGACATTTACATGAAAATTTTTACGATAGAATGATTGAATTAATCGATACCGATTTACGACCAAACGAAGTTGGGATTTTCTTATTTGAAATTGGTGATTTCTCTCCCATTCAAAAAAGTGCTGATATTATCAAAGAACATGGCCATGAGCTGTTAAATTCTTTAAAATTTAACGAAGTTGATTGGACAATAGTAGTTCGCAAAAAGGGTAACTAATGTCTAAAGTAGTATTTTCGACTTGGCGTGGAGAGCTTATTGACAATCGCAATAAGCCTCAAGAAGAGTGGGTAGAAAGTAGCTTTAGCTTCCCACTTGAATATAACAAAGATAAGCCAAGCCGTGCGTTTATTGGATGGGATGGCGTTGCAATTTTTGATGAAAATATAGATGCAGTAAAGCTTGCCACTGAATATGCAGCAACCTATCAAAAATACTCCGAAGCTTGCGGTCGCTGTGCGCCTGGTAGATGGGGTGGAAGAATTTTGTTTGATTTATTAGATAAAATTGCAAGAGGCGAAGGAAACTTTGAAGATATTGAGCATTTGCAAGAAGTTAGTCGCACAATGATGGAAACGAGCAAATGCGAGATTGGAAGAACTGTTCCAAAACCAATTTTAGATTTGATGGAACACTATAAAGAGCAATTTGATGCTTGTATTTTAGAGCAAAAAAAATCACACGAATATGAGAGCAATACAAGTTATATTGCTAAAGTAACTGCTCCTTGTATGGATATGTGTCCAGCCCACGTTGATATTCCATCTTACATTGAGGGCGTTAGAGACTTAGAATTTGGTGCATCGCTTCAAGCAACGCGCCAAACGATGCCTTTAGCTCACACTTGTGGTAGAGTTTGTCCTCACCCTTGTGAAGATGCATGTAGAAGAGCAAATCTTGATGAGCCAATTGCTATTATGGAGCTTAAACGTCTTGGCGCAGATTATGAAACAGATCATAATCTTGCTTGGTTTCATCCAAAAGAGCCTAAGCCTCCAAGAAATGATGGCAAAAAAGTTGCAATTGTAGGTGGTGGACCAGCTGGACTTACTGCAGCATACTATCTTGGGCTTGAAGGTATTGAAGTGCATATTTTTGAAGAGCTTCCAGTGCTTGGAGGTGAGGTTGCTGTTGGAGTGCCGCAGTATCGTATGCCAATTGAAAAATACAATAAAGATATTGAACTTGTAACGTCGCTTCCAACAGTGCATGTGCACACCAACACAAGAGTTGATGCCAATATGCTTAGAGAATTTGAAAAAGAGTATGATGCTATTTTACTTGCATTTGGAACAAGACTTTCTAAAAAAATTCGTGCAAAAAATGAGCGTGAAGAGATAAAAGGTTATTGGGGTGCTATAGCAATGCTTGATAGAGTAAACCTATGGCACAAATATAAAATTGGTGAACCAGCAAGTAAAGAGTTAAAAGATAAAGTTGTTGTTTGTGTTGGTGGTGGATTTACTTCGATGGATGTCGTGCGCTGTGCCGTAAGAGAGGGTGCAAAAAAAGTAATAATGCTCTATCGCCGTGATGAAAAGACAATTATTCGAAACACTTCATGGGAAGAGTATCATGAAGCTGTAGAAGAAGGAGTTGAATTTATTTTCTACTCAGCTGTTGAAGAAATTATCACAGATGAAAACGATCAACTCAAAAAACTTAAAGTCAATCGCTTTGAGTTAGTGCCAGATCCAAATGGAGGGCGTCCGCAACTTGTAAAAATTGAAGGGGCAGATTTTGAAATTGAGTGTGATTTCTTAATTCCAGCAGTTTCACAAAGTGCGGACTTAAGCATTTTGCCTGAAGAGTGGAATATTGAGCTAACCAGCTGGAATACCATTTTAACCAATGGACGCGATTATATGAGCTCAAAACCTGGCGTATTTGCTGCTGGAGATTGTGAATATGGTCCAATGACAATTGTAAATGCTGTTGGTCAGGCAAAAAGAGCAGCAAGCGTTATTAGCCGCTATATTTATGATGGCAAAGTAAGTTTAACTGATGAAGAGATTATGGAAGATCATCTTAAAAAACTTGGCGTTTATAATAAAAATGAAAAAATCAAAGGTTGGATGCCAGGAATACCAAGAGAAGTTAGCGAAAAATTAAGTGTTAGTGAGAGAATTACCAATAATAAAGAGGTAAATTTAGGTCTAACAGGTGAGCAAGCAATTGCTGAAGCTGAGCGCTGTATGCGCTGTTACTATATTGCAATGGTGGCGGTGTAAGATGAGTGCGGTAAAAGAAACGAAAAAAACAATTACTATCACAATTGATGGGAAAGAAATTCAAGCCGAATATGGCAAATCAATTTTACAAATTGCAAGGGAGAATGGAATTTATATTCCAACAATGTGTTATTTAACCAAAGTTGAACCCATAGCTTCTTGCAGAATGTGTGTTGTAGAAGTTGAAGGGGTTGATGGCTTCGTTCTCTCTTGTCAAGAAAAAGCCGTAGATGGGGCTAAAATTACAACAAATAGCCAAGCACTCTTTCGCGAGCGCCAAAACATTATGAAACTTTATGATGTAAACCATCCACTTGAGTGTGGGGTTTGCGATAAGAGTGGTGAGTGTGATTTGCAAAATAAAACGCTTGAATTTGAAGTGGACGAGCAAGATTTCACGGCTAAAGAGATGCATCGACCAGTGCAAAATTGGGGCTTTATTAGTTATGATCCATCACTTTGTATCCTTTGTGAAAAGTGTGTAAGAGTTTGCAATGAAATTGTAGGAAGTGAACAGTTACAAATTAGTGTTGGTGGATATAAATCAACAATTGTTAATACAAAACCAGACAATGATTGTGTAAGTTGTGGTGAGTGTATGGCAGTTTGTCCAGTTGGAGCACTTGTTAGTAGTGATTTTAAATATAGCTCAAATGCTTGGGAGCTTGAGAAGATTCCAAGTGCTTGTGCAATGTGTAGTGCTGGATGCCAGCTCTATTATGAAGTAAAACACACAAGCATTGATAATCCTGAACCAAAAATCTATCGTGTTACAAATGAGTTTGAATTTAGCAACCTATGCGGTGCAGGACGCTTTGGATTTGATTTTGAAAATAAAACAGCTTTTAAAGATTCAAGAAAGTTAGAAGAAGCAATTAAAGCTTTTAAAAAGGCTGATACTATTGCTTTTTCTTCTTACATTAGCAATGAAGAGGCTTTGCTTTTAAGTAAAATTGCAAAAAAAGTTGGCGCAAAATTAGTTTGTAGCGATAGTTATGGCCTAAGCCGATTTTTAAAAGCTTATTCAAGTGTCAGTGGCAAGATGCTTTGGGATGGAACATTAGAAGATATTGCCACATCAGATGTAATTATTAGCTTTGGTGGCAAAATTGCGCAAGATGCCCCAATGGTGAAAAATCACATTGCAATGGCTTCTAAACGCAATAAAGCAAGAGTTATCTATATGCATCCAATTGAAGATTATACAATTCAGAATTTGGTTACAAGGTTTATTAAGTATGAAGCAGGCAGCGAAGAAGGCGTGCTTGCAATGTTGCTTGAATTTTTAACAAGAGATAAAGAGCTTGATAGCAAAATCAAAGCCTTTATTGATGAACTTGATATTGGTTATTTGAGTGCTGAAAGTAGTGTTTCAGAAGAAGAAATTGAGAGTTTGAAACTTGATTTTTGGAAGAGAAAGCGTTTTAGCCTGATTATTGGTAGTGATATTTTCAATCACGAAAGAGTTGAAAATATTGCAAAAATCATTGCTTTAATTGAAAAATACACCAATTTTAAATTAATCGTCATTCCTCCAGCTTCAAATAGTTTGGGAGTAAGCTTAATTTGTGATTTAGAAAAAGAAAAAGAAGGCTTTGTTGTTGGAGTAAATGCTCCAGGAGACTTTACTCTAAGCTCTTTAGGTGATGGAGATTTTGATTTACCAGCTTTTAATCAAATTGAAGGGACAATTACAACCATTAATAAACAAGTTGTTCCACTCAATGTTGCATTGCCTTATGATGGCTATATTTTAAATGATATTGCCAAAGAGCTTGGCGTTGGAAGTGATTTAACAATTGATTTAACAAAAGAGTTACCAAAAGAAAAAGGTTTTGAGTCAATTGAGTTTGATGAACTCTCTCCTAATGCTTTTAGCGTTCATGGAGAAGATTTAAGAGGGTATAAGTTAAGAAATGTAACAGTTGAAGTTAATTTTGAACTTGAAGAGGTTGCGGATCTTGAGAGTTTTGATGGAACTATTGTATACTGTGTAAATCCTTCACAAAACCCAAATCCATTTACCAATAAGAGCCACTTATTACAAAGCAAAGCTACTCTTATTGGCTCAAAGCAGTTTGCAACTGCAGCAAAAATTAACGATGGAGATAGGGTGGAGTTTGAGATGGATGGTAAAAAGGTAACAAGAGTGTTTAGGATTGATACATCTTTAAAAGGAACCATAGCGCTAAACCCAATATTTGATATGGGCTTAAGTGCTTTTTGGGTATCCTCTTATAGATTTAAAAAAGTAAATATCAATAAAGTGGGTAGTGGCGATGAGTAAAGAGATAACAATTACAATAGATGGAATTGAATGCAAAGCAAAAGAGGGTGAATATATTTTAAATATTGCCAGAGCAAATGGAATTTTTATTCCGGCAATTTGTTATTTAACTCGTTGTTCACCTACTCTTGCTTGTCGTTTGTGTTTAGTTGAGGCTGATGGTAAAAGAGTTTATGCTTGTAATGCCAAAGCAAAAGATGGCATGAATATTGTAACTCAAACTGAAGAGATTTTAGAAGAGCGCCGTGCAATTATGGAGGTTTATGATGTAAACCACCCATTACAATGTGGCGTTTGTGATCAGCATGGTGAGTGTGAGTTACAAAACTACACGCTTGAGATGGAAGTTGATGAACAACACTACGCAATTGCTGATACAAAGCGTGAAACAAAAAATTGGAGTAGTGTGTTACACTATGATGCAGGGCTTTGTATTGTTTGTGAGCGCTGTGTTACTGTTTGCAAAGATATGATTGGTGATAGTGCACTCAAAACTGGACCAAGAGGCGGTGATAAGCTTGATAAGTCTTACAAAGAAACAATGCCAAAAGATGCTTATGCAATGTGGAATAAGTTGCAAAAATCAATTATTGTTCCAAGCAATGGTACTGAATATACAAATTGTAGTGATTGTGGAGAGTGCACGGCCGTTTGTCCAGTTGGAGCACTAACTGAGAGAGATTTTATCTACAAGGCAAATCCATGGGAGCTTAGAGAAGTTCCAAGTGCATGTGCACACTGTTCAAGCGCTTGTCATCTCTACTATGAAACACGATTTACATCAATTGATGATCCAAGTGAGAAAATTTTTAGAATTAAAAATGAATTCCACTATCAATCTCTTTGTGGAGCAGGGCGCTTTGGATACGATTATGAAAATAGAAATGTAAAAAAAGACCCAAATGCTCTAAAAAGAGCTGTTGAAGCAATTAAAAAAGCAAAAACTATTCGCTTTAATTCAATGATTACAAACGAAGAAGCACTCATGCTTCAAACGCTTAAAGAAAAGTTTGGCATTAAACTTGTGAATAAAGAAGTAAAGCCTTTCCAAAATTTTCTCAAAGTCTATGGCAAGGCAAAAGGGCAAATGCTCTATAGTAATAGTTTTAAAGATATGAGCAGTAGCGATTTTATTGTCAGTGTTGGAGCAAAATTAAGAAATGATAATCCAGCTGCCAGATATCTTTTTAACAATATTCAAAAAATTAATAAAGGTGCTGGATTTTATTTTCATCCTGTTGGTGATACATTGGTTCCAACTTTTGGTAAAAGTGTATCGGTATTTAACCATAAAGTGGGTGATGAAGAGTATGTAATGCTTTTATTGCTTGATTTATTTGCCGATAAAGAAAAACTACCAAGTGAAATTAAAGAAAAATTAGCCTCTTTTAAAGAAAAACGAGTGAAAAAAGTAAAAGAAAAAGTAATGAAAGAGGTAGTAGAAAAAGTTGTTGATAAAGAAAGCGGCGAAGAAAAAGAGGTGAAGAAAAAAGTGCCAAGTTTTGAAGAAAAAGAGGTGGAATATGAAGCAAATCTTTTAGTTGAAAAGCTTGGTGGTGATGTAGAAAACTTTAATGAAGAGTTTGAAAAAGCATTAAAGAAAAAAGAAGATTTTGCTCTTATTGTTGGGGAAGATTTTTACTTCCATCCAAAAGCAGCAAATTTAGCAAAACTTGTAGCACTGTTTGAAGAAACAACAGATTTTAAAGTTGCCTTTATTCCTCCAAAATCAAATGCACTTGGTGTTGCTTTAATTTGCGATTTAGATGAGAATGAAGAGGGCTTTGTTGTAGGATATAATGAACCGGGTGATTTTAAAATCTCAGCACTTGGTGATGGAGATTTTGATATTCCAGCAATGAATCAGCAAGAAGGAACAACAACTAATATGAATAAACGTGTTGTTCCATTAAATGCCGCATTAGATTATGAAGGATATGAACTCAATGATATTATGAATGAACTTGGTCTTGGCAAAAATTTAACGATTGATTGGACTGAAGCTCTTCCAGTTGAAAAAGGATATCAAGTAGCAAAATTTGATGATTTACCAAACTATTTTGCAAATGATATGAGTGAGCATCGAGGCTATGTGTTAGCAAATATGCCAGTTGATAAAGAAGAAGTTATAATAGAAGAGTTTAGTGAAAGCAAACTTGAAGGCCAAATTGCATATCGCTGCAATCCGCAACGACAATTTAACGATTTTACCGATAAAGCGCATCAAATTTTTGAGCCATTTGCGCTTTATGTATCGCCAGAGAAAGCAAAGGAGCTTGGAGAATTCGTTAAAGTTGAGTTTGAAAATGGTGAAGGGCTTGAATTGCCTGTTGAAGTGGATGAGAGACTTAGTGGCGATATTGTTGAGGTGCCTGATTTTAAGGCTGAGATGGATGTATACTCACTCTTTGGCAAAAATAGATATGCTCAAGTAAAAATAACAAAGGTGTAAGCGATGGATGGATATATTATTGGAACGATTATTAAAGCAGTTTTGATTTTGTTAATTCTCTCAGCGTTAGCTGGATTTGGAACATATCTTGAAAGAAAAGTTCTTGCATTTATGCAACGCCGTCTTGGACCATATCATGTAGGTCCTTATGGACTTTTACAAATTTTAGCCGATGGTATTAAGCTATTTACCAAAGAAGATTTTATTCCTGCAGGAGCAAATAGAATCATTTTTATGATTGCTCCAGCAATTACGGCTGCAACTGCATTTATTGCGTTAGCTGCAGTGCCACTTTTACCAGAATTTACCATTTTTGGGATAAAAGTTAGACCAATTGTTTCTGATTTAAACATTGGTTTGCTTTTTGTTATTGCTATGATGGGAGTTGGACTTTATGGACCACTTCTTGCTGGTATGGCGCAAGAGAATAAATGGGGGCTTTTAGGGAGTGCAAGAACCGCTGTGCAATTTTTAAGTTATGAAGTTGTAACTGGTTTATCGATTTTAGCTCCTATAATGATGGTTGGATCACTTTCGTTAATTGATTTTAACAACTATCAAGCTGGTGGCATTAGCCATTGGATTATATGGAAACAGCCTTTAGCATTTATTCTCTTTTTAATCTCTGGTTATGCTGAGACAAACAGAACACCTTTTGATTTACTTGAACATGAAGCAGAAATTATTTCTGGGTATGCCACTGAGTATAGTGGTTTGAGATGGGGTATGTTTTTCATTGGTGAGTATACAAATATGATTACCATTGGATTTTTAGCTTCACTTATTTTCCTTGGAGGATTTAACCCACTTGGATTTATTCCTGGAGGAATTGCAATTATTTTGAAAGTTTCATTTTTCTTTTTCTTAATGCTTTGGATTCGTGCAGCGTGGCCTCATATTAGACCTGATCAATTGATGTGGCTTTGTTGGAAGGTATTAATGCCGCTTGCGGTACTTAATATTTTAATTACTGGTATTGTGATGATGGTATAAGGAGTGGCAATGAGTGAGAAAAAAAGAGTTGGAGTTCAAAATTATCGTTTTATAGAGCTTGAGCCAACCCCAACCACTGCTTGGGGTAAATTTAAAAGAGTATTAAAGCGCTCAGTAAAATTAGAGCTCTTTGTTGGACTTAAAGTTACTTTTAGAGAGATGTTTAAAGCTCTTTTTATGGGAGAGATGCATACAGTTAAATATCCACTTGAAAAGTTACCTATCTCTCCAAGATATAGAGCAATTCATGAAATGAAGCGATTACTTGAGAGTGGCCATTATCGCTGTATTGGATGTGGGCTTTGTGAAAAGATATGTATTTCAGATTGTATTCGAATGGATACTCGATACGATGAGAATCAAAGAAAAGAGGTAGTTGAATATACTATTAATTTTGGGCGATGTATCTTTTGCGGATATTGTGCCGAAGTTTGTCCTGAGCTTGCAATTACTCATGGTGGACGCTATGAGACTGCAAGTGAACAAAGAGCAAGTTTTAGTCTCTTTGAAGATATGTTAACGCCAATAGATAAACTCAAAGAGCAAAAAGAGTATCCTGGATTTGGCGCTATTTCACCAAATGCAGACGAAAATATCAAAAAAACGCCGTTAGCTTATTAAGGGAGAGATGATGGAAGCGATTGCATTTTATGTTTTTGGAATTTTAATTACCGCACTCTTTTTAGTAACGGTATTTAGTAAAAACGTTCTTTATGCTATGAGTGCACTAGCAGCTGGAATGGTTTTAATTTCGGGGCTTTATTTTGTTTTAGGAGCCGATTTTTTAGGTGCGGTGCAACTTGTCGTATATTCTGGAGCGATAATGGCGCTTTATGCATTTGGTATGATGTTTTTTGATGCTACAAGAGACATTAAAGAGAAAAATCAAGCACCATTGGCAGTATTTTTACTGAGCGGTTTAAGTGCTCTTATTTTAGTTGTTATTTTTGCAGCTCCGCAGATTGGACACAACGTAAGAGCGTTACTTGCCACTCCAAAAGGAATGGATAATCCTCACGCTATTGGGGCGGTGCTTTTTACAAAATATTTGATTCCATTTGAAGTTGCTGCAGTAATGCTTCTTGTAGCAATGATTGCCGGAATTGTTTTAGCAAGCAAAAAGATGGAAGTTAGTTTGTCTGAGAGTGACGATTATTTGGTAGAAGAGCATGAAATGAAGGAGCAAAAATGAGTGTAGGGTTGAGTGAGTATCTAATTTTAGCAGTTATTTTGTTTGTTATAGGATTAACCGGGGTTATTAGAAGAAAAAATCTTTTAATGCTCTTTTTTGCAACAGAGATTATGCTAAATGCGGCAAATGTGGCTTTAGCAGCACTTTCGAGCTATATGGGCGATTTAACGGGACAAATGTTTGCACTATTTATCATTGCAATTGCAGCAAGTGAAGTTGCCGTTGGACTTGGGCTTTTGATTTTAGTTTACAAAAAGTATGGCACTTTAGATTTAGACGATTTAAATCTCTTAAAAGGGTAAGGCATGCAAAGTTACTTATATATAGCACTATTTGCTCCGCTTGTTAGTTCGCTTTTTGCTGCAATTTTTGCGCAGCAAAAAAAGATTCAATTAGTTGGGATTATTACGTCAATTCTTATTGCACTTTCTTTCTTTGCATCGGTTGAATTACTTGTTTATTTGATGCAAACTAATAAGATAGTGCATGCTACTTTATTTGATTGGATTGTTATTGGAGATATGAACGTTAAGTTTGGCTTTACAGTCGATCACGTAACGGCGGTTATGATGGTTGTTGTTACACTCGTTTCAGCTCTTGTTCATATCTATTCAAACTATTATATGGAACACGATAAGAGTTTTAATAGATTTTTCTCTTATCTTTCAGCATTCGTCTTCTCAATGCTTGTGCTTGTTATGAGTGATAGCTTTTTAGGTCTATTTATTGGATGGGAAGGCGTTGGGGTTTGTTCTTGGCTACTTATTGGCTTTTGGTATTATAAAAAAGATGAAACAAGAGATGTTAATCCATCAATCTCACCATCTTGGGCAGCAAATGAAGCCTTTATTATGAATAGAATTGCGGATTTAGGGCTTTTAATTGGGATTTTCTTAATCTTTTGGAATGTTGGTAGCTTAAAATATAATGATTTTTTTGCAGCAATTCCAAATTTAAATCATGGTTTATTAGTAGCAATTGGTATTGCACTTTTTATTGGAGCAATGGGGAAATCGGCTCAATTTCCACTCCATACCTGGCTTGCTGACGCAATGGAAGGTCCAACACCAGTATCAGCCCTTATTCATGCTGCTACAATGGTTACTGCCGGGGTATATTTAGTTATTAGAGCAAATCCACTCTATAGCCAAATTCCAGGAGTTGGTTATTTTATTGCAGTTCTTGGAACTTTTGTAGCAATTTTTGCCGCTTCAATGGCGCTTGTAAATAGAGATTTAAAACGTGTTATTGCATACTCAACCCTTTCGCAACTTGGTTATATGTTTGCAGCAGCTGGGCTTGGTGCATATTGGGTAGCTCTCTTTCACTTAGCCGCACATGCATTTTTTAAAGCACTTTTATTTTTGAGTGCTGGTAACGTAATGCATGCAATGCATGATGAACTTGATATGTTTAAAATGGGTGGCTTGAAAAAATATATGGCTAAAACTTATTTAATGATGGGAATTGCATCGCTTGCCCTTTCTGGTATTTATCCATTTGCTGGATTTTTCTCAAAAGATACCATTTTAGAAGTAGCATTTAACGAAGAAACTTATGGAATTTGGTTTGTGCTTTGGTTTACTGCTGGTTTAACCGCGTTTTATAGTTTTAGACAAGTATTCTTGGTATTCCATGGTGATGAAAGATTTCATGAACTTGGCATTCATCCGCACGAAGCAAAACCTTACGCTCTTTGGGCTATGGCTCCTTTAGCAGTGCTTGCTGTGATTGCTGGATTTTTTAAAGAAGAGTTTGTTGAATTCATTACAAAATTCTTGCCTCCATATGAAATGAGTGAGCATACAGAACATTTAGTTTGGTTTTTCATTATTGTAACTATGGGTATTGCCTTAACTGGTATTTTCATTGCATATAAAAAATATGCCAATGGACTTAGAAGAGATCCAAAAGTTGAAAATAGCTTTTTATATAAATTACTTTTTAACCAATATTACATACCAATTTTTTACGAAAAAGCTTTTGCTAAACCATATAAAGAACTATCAGATATTGCATGGAAAGAGATAGATCAAGAAATTGTGGATGCAACTGTTGATGGTATTGCAAAAGCTGTTGAGGTAACAGGAGACGTGAGTCGCCGTGCACAAAATGGTAACTTATCTACTTATTTGAAGTGGATGGCGTTTGGTTTAATATTTATTAGCCTAATTGCGCTAATTTCAGTTGTAGTGAAATAAGGAGAGGGAATGTCGCACATTTTAAGTATATTAATCTTTTTTCCTCTAGTAGCGGGACTTTTGGGTTTTTTAATAAACCAAAAGAGTATTAGAGTTTATGGTATTGCAGTGGCAACGATAGAGTTTTTACTTTCGCTTTGGCTTTGGTTTGGTTTTGATGGAAGTAATCCTGGAATGCAATTTCAAGAATTTATTCCACTTATTCCAAGCTTTGGAATTAATTATTATTTGGGTGTTGATGGTATTAGTTTATTTATTATTGTTATGACAACACTTATGACGCTTCTTGGAATCGTTGGTTTAAGCGTAAAAAAAGATCTTAAAAATATGATTATTACGTTGCTCTTTTTAGAAGTGGCGATGGTTGGAGTCTTTGTTGCATTAGATGTAATTTTATTTTACATTTTTTGGGAGTTTTCTCTTGTTCCTATGCTTTATATTATTGGTGCATGGGGTGGTGATAAGAGACTTTATGCAGCAATTAAGTTCTTTATTTATACCTTTGCTGGTTCACTTGTAATGCTTGTTGGTATTTTATTTATGGGATATCTTTACTATAAAACAACAGGTCATTGGAGCTTTGCGTTAACTGATTGGTATAAGATGGTATTACCGCTTGATTTACAAAAGTGGTTATTTATTGCTTTTTTCCTTGGTTTTGCAATCAAAGTTCCAATGTTTCCATTCCATACATGGCTTCCTTACGCTCATGGTCAGGCACCAACAGTGGGTTCGGTAATCTTGGCTGCCGTTTTACTTAAAATGGGAACTTATGGTTTTGTAAGATTTTCGTTACCACTATTTCCAGATGCAGCAGTGGCATACATTACACCAATTGCTATTATTGCGCTTATTATGATTATTTATACAGCAATGGTTGCTTATGCACAAAAGGATATGAAGCAAGTTATTGCATATAGTTCAATTTCACATATGGGCGTTATCATTCTTGGAACTTTTGCAATGAATGTAGAAGGAATTGGCGGTTCAATTTTCTTGATGCTCTCTCACGGAATTGTATCTGGAGCACTCTTTATGCTTGTTGGAGTCATTTATGATAGACGTCATACAAAATTAATGAGTGAATTTGGAGGGCTTGCAAGTGTTATGCCAACATATGCAACTATTTTTGGAATTATGACGATGGCATCAGTTGGACTTCCACTTACAATTGGATTTATTGGCGAATACCTCTCCTTAGCTGGATTTTTTAAAGTATCTCCAATATTGACTGTAATTGGAGGAACTTCAATTATTGTAGGTGCAGTTTATATGTTAAGCGTTTTGAAAAAAAGTTTCTTTGGCCCAATTACAAAAGAAGAGAACAAACACTTAAGTGATTTAGATTTAAAAGAAAAATTTGCCCTTATTCCTCTTGTGGCAATTGTTATTTGGTTAGGTATTTACCCAAAACCTATCTTAGAGCCAATTAATACATCTACTAAGGCTTTAGTTGCATTCATGCATAAAAAAGCTCAAACAAAAGAGGCTAAGGCTACGATACATGTAAGTAAAGCGCTAAAGGAGATTAAAAAATGATGCCTATTGCAATAAATTATGATGCACTTAATTTAGTAACGCTTGCACCAATGCTTGTTACATTAGCTGGAGCATTGCTTATTTTAATTATTGATTTAATTAAGCCAAATTTGGATAAGTCGCTTTATGTTACCTTAACGATTTTAACGCTTTTTATTGCTTTTGGTGCAACAACGAGTGTAAAGTTAAATAGTAGAGGGCTTTTTGATTTAATTTTAATTGATGGAATTTCCGTGTTAGGGAATTTAATTATTTTAATTGGATCGATACTTTTTATTCCACTTGCATTAACGAAAAAGCGATTTCATGAATTTTCCTATCCAGAATTTTTTGCAATGTTTTTATTTATGATTTTTGGTTTTCAATTTATGGTAAGTAGTGATAATTTAATTTTAATTTTTGTTGGGCTTGAGACTGCTTCGTTGGCTCTTTATCCACTTATTGCAATGCATAATACTAAGCCTTCAATTGAAGCAGCAGTAAAATACTTTACAATGGGTGCAATGGCAGCAGGCTTTTATGCTATGGGTTCAGCTGCACTTTATGGACTAACTGGTTCAGTAGAGCTACATACGATTGCTCAAGTTTTTCAAGAAAGAATCCATGAGGCTGGAAGCATTATTCCTATAGCTGGAGCAGCATTATTGCTTCTTGTTGCAATAGGCTTTAAAGTTTCACTTATTCCATTTCATATGTGGACGCCTGATGCATATGAGGGTGCTCCAGCTCCAATGGCAGGATATATGTCTATCGTTCCAAAAATTGCAATGATGGTTGTTGCAATTCGTGTCTTTAGCTTATATTTTGATTTAAATATTACACTTATTAAATATGTTATTATAGCTTTAGCAATCGTTACTACAACCGTTTCAAACATGATGGCACTTGTCCAAGAAGATGTAAAAAGAATGCTTGCTTATAGCTCAATATCACATGCTGGTTTTATTATGGTAGCAGTTGCTCTTGATTCTACAAAAGGGTATGCGTCGATTTTTATGTATTATGGACTTTTCCTTTTTACAAATCTTGGTGCTTTTGCAATGCTTTGGATTAGTAGAAGAAAAACAGCAAGATTTCACGAAAGATATCATCATCCATACGAAAAATTTGCTGGTATGATTCATAAAGCACCAATTGCAGCAGTAATTATGGCAATTTTTATGCTCTCTTTAGCTGGTGTTCCTCCATTTAGTCTCTTTTGGGGTAAACTTTATGTAATTAGTGCAATTGTAGATAAAGGATATTATACAGTTGCTCTTATTATGGCTTTAAATAGTGCTATTGCAGCATATTATTATTTAAAACTTATTGTTTATATGTTCTTAAAACCAGCGATTGTAAAAGATGGACAAATTGTCTATGCAAACAGAACTTTAGCGCTTCAAACAGTAATTGGATTTGCAGCATTTGTCACAATAACTTCAATTTTTTACATTCAGCCTTTAATGAGTTATATTACAAAACTTATCGTTGCTACGCACATTTAAGCATTTGCGCTCTTTTGAGCGTAAATGTGTAAAAAATGTAATCTTTTTATATTTATAAATTTTTCTAACTTTCCTTTTGCTCATTTCTTATTACTTAAGCGTTATAATTTAAAAAACTTTTAAAATGGATAGAATGTGCAATTAAAATTTATTTTAATATCAATTTTTGTTGGTATTGTTAATGGGTTTTTAATTACGGGTTATGAATTAACTCTTATTTTTTTTACAACTTTCTTTTTTGGAGGAGATCCATTTTTGCACATTCCTCAACTTCCAATTTGGTATTTGTATCTTTTGCCAACTGTTGCTATATTAATTGTTAACTTTATTGTTTCTAAATATCCGCATACAAGAGAATATGCCATTAACGATATTGCAGACTCCATTGCTCAAAATAAAATGGTAATAAATTTTAAAACACTCTTTTTAAAAATTTTTAGCTCTATTATTTCACTTTCAAGTGGTTTTGTGGTTGGAACAGAAGGTCCAAGTGCTGGAATTGGAGCAATGCTAGCTTATCAAGTACATAAATTTTTTAAATTGCCAAAAGTGTTTATGAAGCTTTTAATTAGCGTTGGAGCAAGTAGTGCAATTGCAGCAATTTTCGTTTCTCCTTTAACTGGAATTTCGTTTGCTTTTGAATATATTGCTCATAAATTTTTAAAGCAATATATGGGCTATTTAATCGTTGCTTCAGTAACTGCATTTGCCATTAGCAATAACTTTTTAGAGCCAATTATATTTCGTCACTCCCTTGGACGAGAGTTTGATAAAAGTTTTATATTGATTAATTTTTTATTTATCCCTTATGTAACCTTTTTTATCTATTTTTATCTCTTTTTAAAAAAGAAATTGCTCCATTTAATTGATTTAGAGATTTTTAAGAAGGTACACAATTTAAGAAATTATATTTTTGCTTTGATTGGTGGAGGAGTAGTTGGAACGATTTTAGTTTTAGAGCCTCATGCGGCATTTTCTGGAAAAGAGGTTTTAATTTATCTTATTAACCACAAAGGTCCAATGCCTTTAGCACTTATTTTTACGATTGTTTTATTACGTATTATTGGAACGACAGTTTCAATTTATGCCAATGCTGTTGGAGGGCTTTTTTTGCCAATAATGAGTATTGGAGCATTAGTTGGCTTTAGTTTTGGCGATATCTTATCTTTTTATCACTTAACAAGTGAGCCTTTTTATTTTGCTGCAATTGGAGCAGCAGTTTTTATGGGAGTTTTAATGAAACTTCCACTTACTGCCGTTGTTCTTTCACTTGAGACTACATTTGATTATAATGTTGTTGTTGCAACTGGAATTAGCGTTATTTTGGTTAGTTACATCACCTCAATTAATTTTGAAATTAGACGAAAATATATTGATAGAGCAGAAAGAAGAAAACGAAAGAAAAAAGCAAAAACTACTTAGAAAATATGAGCTATTTTGTGCAAAGTCTATAAATTTAACTTTTTAGTGTAAATTTATATTTTGTAAAAAATTGTAATTTTTTCTCTCAAAAGTGCTATTTTTATAGTATACTTACACTTATGAAATCCAAAAAACGGATACTCAATGGATATAATAATTGCTGGTGCTGGGCAGGTAGGATTTAACTTAGCCCAAACGCTTTCAACCAAGCATAACGTTATTTTGATTGACAAAAATAGGCAAATACTTCAAGCAATTTCTGAAATGCTTGATATTATGACGATTGAAGGACATATTGAAGATCCAGACGTTTATAAGCCTTTTATTGGGCAAGAGTATGATATTTTTATAGCAGTTACCGATAGCGACGAAGCAAATATTTTATCCACACTCATTGTTGATGATATTATAGAAGTGAAAAAAAAGATTATTCGTCTTCGCAACCCTTATTTTGCTAAAAGTTCCATGGCAGTTCGTCTTGGAATTGATAAAGCAATCTTTCCATTTACTTTTAGTGCAAAAGCAATTGGCATGCTTTTAGATTTTCCAAAAGCAAACAACGTTAAAGAATTTAGTTCCTTAATGAATGCAAAGCTTATTTCAATAGCAGTAGAACTTGAAGAAGAGATTGCTCTAAAAGAGATAAATACCGATAGCGTAGTGGTAGCAGGTATTGAGCGAGAAAAAGCATTTTTTATTCCACGAGAAAATGAAATGATAAAAAAAGATGATATTATCTATCTTTTTGGAAGAGAAAAAGATTTACGGCAGTGGTGTCAAAAACTAAATTCCTCGGCTCCAGAAGAGATTGAAAAGATAGCTATTTTTGGAGCAGGAACACTTGGAATTGAAGTAGCAAAGCTCTTTTTACAAAAGGGAGCAAGTGTAAAAATAATCGATAAAGATGAAAAAAAGTGTAAAAAAGCCTCACAAGAGCTTTTAAATGAAGCAACAATTATAAATAGCCGTTTTCATGAGCGAACCATTTTTGAAGAAGAAAATATAAGTAGTGCAGACATGGTTATTGCTACAAGTAGTGATGATGAAGATAACATTATACGATGTCTTGAGGCAAAGGAGTATGGCGTTAAAAAAAGTGTTGCCATTAATAATGACGTCAATTTTTATGAACTAATGCATAAACTTGGTATTATTGCGGTTCGAGGTCCTAAAATGACGACCTTTTACAAAATTTTAGAGACGATCTCCTCAAGTGGTTTTATCCAAGAGCGTCACTATTGTGGAGGGAAAGGAACAATTTTGCTTCGTAAAATAAAAGAAAACTCGAAGCTTATTGGTAAAGAGATAAAGGCAATAAACGAAGAAAATGCCATTGCTTTAATCGTGAGAAATGAGCAAATTTTTTATTTAGATCATTTAAATAAAATTTCTCTCCAAGCAAACGATACCATCGTTTTATTTATTCCAAACTTTTTAGAAGAGCAAGCAAAAGCATGGATGGAAGATCTTTAAAAAACATTGCAAAATTTATTGCAACCGTTGGAATAGTTTTTTCTCTTTTTTTAGCATTAGTAGCATTTGTTGGAGTAATTTATAACGAAAAAATTGTAGAAGAGTATATTTTATTTGATATCATTTTTTTTATTGTCAATTTCGTAATTTTTTTAGCTTTGATTAAACATGAAGTAAAAATGAGTATTAAAGATGGTATTTTAGCCGTAAATCTTATTTGGATTCTTTTGGGTCTAACTGGAGGAAGTGCGCTTTATTTAACTTCTAACATTACCTTTGCGCAAGGTTTTTTTGAAGCAATTAGCGGATTTACAACAACAGGAGCTACGATTTATAGCGACATTGAATCTCTCTCGCACATGACGCTTCTTCTTCGAAGTCTTTTTCATTGGCTTGGAGGAATGGGGATTATCGTTTTAGGTGTTGGTTTACTTACCTTTATTAATCCAACAGGATCTCTTACACTTTTTAAAGCAGAATCGACGGGAGTTACACTTGAGAAATTAACACCAAAAATTAAAGATATGGCAAAAGGATTATGGCTAACTTATCTTTTTTTAACCGTAGCCGATGCTTTACTTTTATATGTTGGAGGAATGAATTGGTTTGATGCAATCAATCATGCCTTCTCAACTATTTCTACGGGAGGTTTTTCGACCAAAAATGCAAGCTTAGGTTATTGGAGTGGGAACTACTTTATTTTATGGGTAACAACGATTTTTATGTTTTTAAGTGGCGTAAACTTTATTGCCCATTTAAGAGCTCTTAAGGGTGATTTTAAAGGTTATTTAAGCGAAGAGGTGGTGTGGTTTTTTATCCTTTTTATAGCTTTATCAAGTGTCCTAACTTACGTGCATATGAAAAATGCTCATGTAAGTTTGCTTGAAAGTAGCACACATTCATTTTTTACCATCTCTTCAATTATTACAACAACTGGTTTTGCTTCAACTGATTATGGCAAGTGGTCACATGCAGCACTTGCTATTATTTTTATTCCAATGTTTTTGGGAGCAAATGCTGGAAGTACAGCTGGAGGAATTAAAACTATTCGTTTTATTGCTATTTTTAAAACACTTGGAGTGCAATTTAAGCAAATTTTACATCCAAAAGCAATGATTTCTGTTTTTATTGATAAAAAAAAGGTAGATGGTAAAACGCTTGGTAATGTGAGTGCTTTTATTTTTGTTTATCTTTTTTCTACTCTCTTGCTTTCATTTTATCTTTTTGCAAGAGGGTATGATTATTTAACTTCAATGAGTGCAGCAATTGCAGTTATTGGAAATATTGGACCTGGATTTGGAAACGTTGGACCAGCTGATAACTTTACGATATTTAACGATTTTGACAAAATTGTTTTAGCAATTTTTATGATTATAGGAAGATTAGAGTTTTATACTTTTATTATTTTATTTAGTCGCGAATTTTGGAAAAAGTTTTAATTTTTTATTTTTTGCTACTTAATTTGCAAAAAAAATCTTTTTTTTTAATTACAATTATAAAAAAAGGAGTTGCTATGGCTCAAATAGCCTTAAGAGGTAGAGGAGAAGTTTTTAGTATTTATAGGGTAAGAGATGATTTGGCAATTGATACGAGTAAATATGATTTAAGCTCAAAAAAAGATCAAGAGCTGCTTTATGAAAGGGTGTTAGAATTAATTGAAAGTGGTGAAATTGATGCCATTTCTCCTTCGCTTCAAATGAGAATTTTATTTAAAGACGACGTAGTCGTTGAGATTGAAGGAGAAGACTTTGATTTGGATACAATAAGCCTTGAAGCACAAGATTTGCAAGAGCTTTTTGCTAATTTAGAAGATATATACGATGGTGAAATTATCTATTTACGCCGTGAAGTAGGAGAGGGTGAATTTGTATTTGAGAATGAAAAAGAAGAGCTAACTGCTGGGGAAGTAACTTTGAGTTATATTGATTGCTCAAATTATGCTAACGTTTTGCAAGAAGACATTAACGAAGTGCTTTGTGATAGTATCAATATCGATTCTCTAAAAGTAATTGACGATGAAGTAGAAGAGAGTGAAGGTTATTTTGATCCAACTAATGTAATTGAGGATTTATACATTGTGCGATATGACCAAGAGAGTAATTTATATTTATTAGAGAGATTAAGTGTTGGTGGAACAAAACTATTTGATAGTAATTGTTATGTAGATGATTTTGATAAAAATTAAAAAAGGAGGAAAAAATGAAAAAAGTAAAAGTGGGAGACTGGGTCGTTGTAGTAAATAAAGGGGAATTAAAAGCATACGAAGCAAAACCAAGAACTCTTGAAGCAGAAGCTGGTTTAAAAGAAGACGAAGTAAAACTTGAACTTCTTAGCGATAAAGATTATATTGCAACGCACAAAAAATTGCACGAAATGCTAACTGATGAAGCAGGGCGTTTTAAAGGTGATGCTACAAAAGGTGCAAGTAGAGGTGAAGAGCATAATCTTGAAGAAGAGATTGAAAAAAGAGTATTAGAAGATATTGCTAAAGATGTAAATGAATTAGAACAAAAAGCACCACGAAAACTCTTTTTAGCACTTAATGAAGAGATTGCAAATTTTGTGCTTGAGCGAATTAATCAAGATAAAATCGTAAAAATTGTAAAAAAAGATTTGGTTAAGCTTCCAAAAGAGGAGCTTTTAGAAAAGATAAACAAAGCGTAAAAGTTGTGGTGGGTTGGGCGTTGAAAATTTACTTTGCATTGCAAAATAGTATAACTTCAACGCTTGACCCTTTTTACTTTTTCATTTCTTAGAATGATTCACACCCATTTTTATCTAACTCTTGTAAAATTTTATTAAATGCTTTTGCTACTTTTTTATGCCCTGTTGCTGTGCCTATTTTTTCATTATTAACACGCATATGAATATATAAAATCTTTGCATAAATAAGCCATTTTGCAAAATCAAATCTACCTTTAACCCTTTTACCGTTTTTTAAATATATATAAAAAGTAACAATTCTAATTCTTGCTGTCATTTCGTAATGAAATGTAGTTTCCCAATCAACTTTTTTAACTTCGCTA
>JALVTH010000073.1 GCA_027036015.1 Campylobacteraceae bacterium | reverse complement strand
GGTGATGAACAATGCGAAACAACTTATGCTGATAGAAAAGGAAAATACCAAAAACAACAAGGCATTACTTTGCCAAGAATTTTAAAAGATGACAAATAATTCTCTTTTTTTAGCGAGAAATGTTACAATAAAATATCAATTTATTAAAGGAGAATTCAATGGGTCTTTTTAGCTTTTTAAAAGACAAAGGTAAAAAGTTACTTGGCAAAGGCAACGATGATGAAGCAATTAAAAATGAAATTACTTCAAGTCTTGGTGAAGAAGCAATTGATGGACTTGTTGTAGAAGTTAATGATGGAGTTGTCACACTTGCTGGAGTTGCAAAAGATAATGCAACAAGAGAAAAAGCAATTTTACTTGCTGGAAATGTAGAAGGTGTTGAAAGTGTAAATGCTGATCAACTAGTAAGCCCTGAAATTATAGAAGCAAGCAATGAGCGCGAAGTTCCTGAGCCAAGATTTTACACTATTAAAGATGGAGATTCTCTTTGGAGTATTGCTCAAGAATTTTATGGCGATGGTAATAAATATAAAGCTATTGTTGAAGCCAATTTAGAAGTTATTAAAAATGAAGATTTAATCTATCCTGGTCAAACTATTAGAATCCCAGAATTAGCTTAATATTTAGCCCCAATTGGGGCTAAAAGTTATTTTTTATTTAATACTTCAACAGCTTTTAACATTTTAAGTCCAGCTTCATTTACACTGTTTTGTCCTAAAAATTTTGCTTCTTTAGCTGCAGTATAGGCTTTTTGGAAACTCTTAGCACTTAAACCACTTTTTTTAATTGCCTCTTTCATATTTTTTGGCAAAATTCTTACTTTTTGCTCTTTTACATATAAACTTCCAGTCTCGGCAATTGCTTTTACAACACGATAAATAATAGGGTTAATTGGTTCTCCAAATCCGCTTGGAACCGCACTGAGGGCTTCATCCATCAACTTTCCATATTCACTCTCAATAATATGATTATCAGCTAAAATCTCAATAAAGCCTTTTGCCTCCAACTTATCCAAAGCTTCTAAAATTTTTTCTTTCTCTTCATCGCTAAATGCTTCAAGTAACGCATCAATTTCTATTCCTTCACTTGGAATATGTTTAAACACCTCCATTTGATATCTATTTAAATATGGAAGTTTTGGCTCATTTGCCAACTCTTCATATAAAAGTCCTGATTTGCTTGCTTCAAAATTACCTAATAATCTTTCTTTTCTTGCCTCTTCAACCCACTCTTTGTTTGGAGAGCTAAAAAGACTATTAGAAATTGTTAAAGCTTTAACACTTCTTGAATGAATTGCTCGCTCATCTCTTTCTTGGTCAGCTAAAACTTTTTCTCCATTTTGCGTAATATAAAACACCTCTTTTCCTCTTTCATCAACCCCTTCTTGTATAAGTCCAAGCGCTTCAAGTCCATAAAGATAGCTTCGTAAATCAAAATTATCTTCAAACCACTTGAGATTATCTTTTATTTCACCAAATTTTTGTGCAATCTCTTGCTTTTTCTTTGGTAATTCATTCAAGCGTTTGCCATACTTTTCAATAATTTTTTTATATTCTCTTACCTTTCTATCAACAAGCTCTTTTTTAATCTCTTCAAAACTTGGAGTCTCTTTAGGATTACTTACAAAATTAACGTTCCAAATTTTATCTATTGCTTTTAATGTTTCAATCTCTTCTTTTTCAAGAGCAAAAGATGAAAGTGCTTTATTAATTTTGTCACTAAAAATTCTTAAAACTTCCAGTGCCCATTCACCAGCTGTAGTTAATGTATTGGTATCTTGGATGTAACCTAAACTTTCAAGCTCAATTAAACTATCAAGCTCAAGCTCTTCTCCATCAGCAACATTAGCTAAGTTTGTTAAAATTGAAATATCTAATACAGCTCCTTCATTTGTAAATCCACCAAAAGTTAAAGTATTTTTTATAGCTTGTCCAAGTTCGCTAAATGTATAATAATCTCCATAAGGAATTGAATAAGAAATAATTCGCATTGCCTCAAGTAAATCTTTATAGTTTGCTTCATCAGCCAAAAAGTGTGCCTCAGTCGGACCCATTGGAGCTTTTCTAATAAATTCAGCCAATTTTGCATCAATTACAAGTTCTGGCTCGCTTTTATAATACGCATCAAGTAAATCAAGTGCCTCTTTTGTTAAACTTCCCTCTTCATTTGCAAAAGCTCTTATAAAAAGCTCTTCTTGCGTAACTTTTGTTGTTTTATTTTTATTTTTTGCTGCAGCATCAATCATTGCAATAACTTTTGAGCTAATGATTTTAAAATTATCCTCAAGTGCTTCAAAATCAATTTTTTTACTTATTCTATCTAAAATATCTGCTACCAAACTTCCAGCAAAAGTGAGTTCTATTTTTGCAGGAATTGGAAAACGAATCAAACCTCCTAAATTAAGCACTTCTATTGTTTCATTATTAAGTTTTTCTACATTAATTGTTTTGTCATCACTTCTGTGCAGTGCTAATAAAATTTTGGCGCCATCTTTTTTAACTAACATCTCTACCACTCCTTTTTTATTTTAGTGATAGAAGTTTATAAAAAATGGCTCAAGATTTTTGCAACTTAGATAGCAAAGAAGAAAAAAAGCTTCAAAAGAAGCTTTTAATCCATATCATTTGGATCAAGAGGAGGACGATTATCTTTTGGAGTTACTAACCAAAAGTGTCTTACTTCACTTCTAAAGTGGCTCAAAATATATTCAGCCACTTTTGATCCCGTCGCATTGAGATACTCTTGTAATCTCTTTTTAAGATAGATTTTTGGTTTTTCATTTTCATCAATATCAATTCTTCGAATCTCAATTAATTCTGGATTGATTTTATCTACAAAATCATGCTCTTTATCATATACAAAAGCAACACCCCCAGTCATACCAGCGCCAAAGTTAATTCCAGTTTTACCTAAAATAATAACTTCTCCACCAGTCATATATTCGCAAGGATGATCACCCGTTCCTTCAACAATAGCAACAGCTCCAGAGTTTCTTACTGCAAAACGCTCTCCAACCTCACCTGCTACAAAAAGCTTTCCGCCAGTTGCCCCATACAAACATGTATTTCCAGCCCCAGCTCCTTTACCAGGTTTAATAACAATTTTGCCTCCAGCCATACCTTTACCAACATAATCGTTTGCCACGCCTTCAAGATTAAGCGTAATGCCCTTACATAAAAAGACTCCAAAGCTTTGTCCTGCAGTACCTTTGAGATTAAAAACAATACTTCCTTCTTCTAAACCTTCATCACCATAATATTTTGCAATCTCACCACTAATTCTTGCTCCAAAACTTCTGTTTAAATTACAAATTGTAGCATTGATCACTGAACGTTCACTTGGATTTTTAATTGTTTTTCTCACCTTCTCAAGCAACTCTAACTCAAATTCATTCTTATCAAATGGATCATTTGCTTTTCCTTTTTTATTTGGACCCTCAACTTGCATAAATAGTGGGGAAAAATCAAATTTTTTTGCCAAAGGAATATCTTTTACTTTAATTAAATCGTTTCTTCCAATAATTTCATCTAAGCTTCTATACCCCATTGAAGCTAAATACTCTCTTACATCTCTTGCTACATGTAAAAGATAGTTTCTAACCTTTTCTACCACACCTTTATATTTTGCGCGATACTCTTTATCTTGAGTCGTAATTCCAACTGGACACTTATTAGTTTGACAGCTTCTACAAAAGATACATCGAACAGCCATCATCAAAGCAGTTCCAAATGCATAATATTCAGCTCCAAAAAGAGCAGCAAAAATAATATCGCGTCCAGCTTTTAGCGCCCCATCAGTCTCAAGTGAGACATACTCTCTTAAATGATTTGCTTTAAGGGCATTATGTGCTTCAATAAGCCCAAGTTCCCAAGGATTTCCTGCATGGCGAATCGAAGTTATTGGCGCTGCTCCAGTTCCTCCCTCACTTCCTGAAATTACAATATGATCTGAATATGCTTTTGCAACACCAGCGGCAATTGTGCCAACTCCAAGTGTTGAAACAAGTTTTACACTAATTTTTGCTTTTGGATTAATCTGTTTTAAATCAAAAATAAGCTGAGCCAAATCTTCAATTGAATAGATATCATGATGAGGCGGTGGCGAAATAAGTGTTTTACCAGGTGTAGTATGGCGAAGTTTTGCAATATAAGTTGTTACTTTAAAACCTGGCAGTTGTCCACCTTCTCCTGGTTTTGCACCTTGAGCTACTTTAATTTGAATCTCTTCAGCATTTACTAAATACTCAGGCGTAACTCCAAAACGCCCTGATGCAACTTGGCGAATTTTACTTCTTTTAATAGTGCCATTTCTTCTTCTATCTTCACCACCCTCACCTGAATTGGATTTGGCTCCAAGGCTATTGAGAGCTTCAGCTAAATCTTCATGTGCTTCTGGTGAAAGTGCTCCAATACTCATTGCCGCACCTACAAAGCGTTTTACAATTTCTGTTTCACTTTCAACTTCATTAATATCAATAGGTTCTTTATCACTTTTAATTTCTAAAAAATCTCTTATGTAGGTTGGGCGTCGATTTTCTACAAGTTCTTTAAATTTTTTATATTCACTTGAATCTTCACTCTCAATTGCCCGCATCAGTGCTTTTGTTAAAGCTGGTGTTACCTCGTGGTATTCCTCATTTTTACGATATTTAAAAACCCCTCCAGCAATAAGTTTTTCAGCTTTTAAAGCCTCTTCGTGGCGGCGGTTAATCTTTTGCTCAATATCTTCGTAGGTGAGTCCATCTAAAATTACTTTAGAGCCCAAAAAGCACTCATTAACCATCTCTTTGCTAAGCCCAATAACATCAAATAGCCCTGAATTTCTATAACTTGCTACTGTTGAAATTCCCATTTTTGACATTATTTTTAATATCCCTTTATTAAGGGCAGAATGGGTTTTAAAAAGAGCTTCATCTCTATCCCAACCCTCTTCAGTACAAATTTTACATACAGTTTTAAAAAGCATATATGGATAGATTGCACTTGCTCCATATGCAATGAGTACTGCCGCATCATGAGGCGTAACAACTTCGCTTGTCATTGCAATAATACTTGTTAAATGGCGCACTTTATTATCTAAAAGTTTTTTATGAAGGCGACCAATAAGCATTGCCATTGGTATTGCTTTTTTTGTTTCATCAATGTTACAATCGTCTAAAAAGATGAGTCTAATACCATTTTCTTTTACATCTTTTACAATTTCATCTGTTAATTTTTCCAAAGATTCTTTCAAATTACTCTCAAAAGTTGTATAGTATGTTTTATTTTTATAATCACTTTCAAATCTTGGAGAGTGTTCATCACCAAAACTTTTAAGCACTTCTAATTTACTTTGGGTTAAAATTGGAGAAGTTGCTTTAATTCTTTTTGCATGTGCTGGCACCTCATCTAAAATATTATGAATCTCTCCAAAACCGGTATTTAAACTCATTACAATTTTTTCTCTCAAACTATCAATTGGAGGGTTGGTAACTTGAGCAAACTTTTGTCTAAAAAAGTCATTAAAGCTTCTAAATGGATAATCACTAAAACATGCAAGCGGCGTGTCATCTCCCATTGAACCAGTTGGCTCTTTTCCATCACTTGCTAAAGGTTTAATAAAAAGATTAATAACCTCTTTTGTAATTCCTGCATATCGTTGCTTAAAATCAAAATTTTCAATTTCAATTCTCTCATCAATAGCATAAGGATTTTCAATATACTCTTGTAAATAAACCATATTTTCATTAAGCCATTTGGTATAGTTGTTACTCTTTTTCAAATACTCATCAATATCTTCATTTTTAAGAACAATACCAAATTTAGTATCAACTCCTATCATTTGTCCAGATTGTAAACGTCCGCGCTCAAGAATTTCATCTTCATCTAAATCCAACACTCCATATTCGCTTGCAACCAGTAAGCGATTATCTTTTGTGCGGACATATTTTGCCGGACGAAGTCCATTTCTATCAAGCACTACTCCAATATAGCGTCCATCAGTAACACTAACAGCTGCTGGTCCATCCCATGCTTCAAAGCGGGTTGAGAAGTATTCATAAAAAGCTTTCAATTCACTATCAAGCGAAGGAGCATTTTGCCATGGCATTGGAATAAGAGCACGCACTGCTTTAAAAAAGTCCATTCCATTCATTATTAAAAATTCAATCATTCTATCAAGTGAACTACTATCACTCTCATCAAATCGAACTATTGGCAATAGGCGCTTTAATTCATCATCGTTAAAAACTTCAGACTTGATTGATTCTGTTTTTATTAGCGTATTAATTCTATTTGCTTCAACTGAGTTAATTTCCCCATTGTGGGCAATAAAACGAAATGGCTGAGCAAGACGCCACTCTGGTAAAGTATTTGTTGAAAATCTTTGATGAAAGAGGGCAAAAGAGATTTTAAAATCACTATCAGCCAAATCTGGATAAAAATCTTTGATATGATTTGGCATTAATAAACCTTTGTAGGCTATCTTTTTACTTGAGAAAGTTGGAATATAAAACTCTTTATCCTCAATTGCATTTTCAATCTCTTTTCTTGTTAAATAAAGCAGTGCTTCAAAACGCTTTGTCGCAATAATAGAGTTTGGCACAATAAAAGCGTGATAAATTTTTGGTAAAGTTTTAAGTGCTAAAGAACCTAAAACTTCAGTATTAATTGGTACTTCTCTCCAAAAAAGCACCTTTAAATCATTTTTTTGGCAATACTCTTCTACTACCTCTTTGTAATCATCTTTTGGTGTAAAAATAACTCCAACACCAAATGTTTGGGGCAGATCATATCCTAAGTTGCGAGCAACTTTTCTAAAAAAATCAACTGGCATTGAACACAAAATTCCACTACCATCGCCACTTTTTCCATCAGCCGCAATTGCACCTCTGTGCATCATACGTGAAAGTGCTTTTAGAGCATCTTCTACATTTTTATGTGTTGCTTTATTATCAATTGAAGTAATAAGCCCAAATCCGCAGTTATCTTTAAAACTATTCATCATCTCTTGCATCTACTTACCTTAAAAAATGGAGTTTATTTTTGTAACATTTTTTTCCATAATGGTACTGAGTATAGCAAAATTGTAGTTAAAATCTCATTAGAAGCCAAAAAAGCTTTTTTTATTCCAAAATATAAGCGTAATTTTGTATCAAATAAATCACAAGCAGGAAAGAAAAGGTGTTACAAAGAGTAACTAAACTACTCATTATCTTCCTCTCTTCCTAAAAAATATAAAAAAAATGAACTAAATCTTACTCATATAATTTACGCATTTTTACTTCGTAATCATATAACAATTGCAATTTTTTAATTTTAACATTTTCTATATGCGTAAATTAGTTACTCTATCTCTCTTGGGTCTGCAATTTTTCCAGCAATTGCACTGGCAGCTGCTACAGCAGAATTTGCTAAATAAATTTCACTGCTTCTTGCTCCCATGCGTCCTACAAAGTTTCTATTTGTTGTTGAGACACACTTTTCACCTTCTCCTAATATTCCCATATATCCGCCAAGGCAAGCCCCGCAAGTTGGATTTGATACTACTGCTCCAGCTTCAATTAAATCTTTGATATAACCTCTTTCTTGTGCCTCTAAAAAGATTTTTTGTGTTGCAGGAGTTACAATCATTCTTGTGTGTCTTGCAACTTTTTTCCCTTTAAGGATTTTTGCTGCAATTTCAAGATCTTCCAAACGTCCATTTGTACAACTTCCAATCATTACTTGATCAATTTTGATATCATCTTTTACTGCTTCTTCAATACTTCTACCATTTTCTGGCAAATATGGATAGGCTACTACTGGAGAGAGTTTATCTAATTCAATGGTAATTTCTTGAATATAGTTTGCATCTGGGTCTGAATAGAAAAATTTTGGTTTAGCTCTTAAGCCATTGTTTTCTTTTTCTACTTTGGCTAAATACTCTTTTGTAATATCATCTACTGCAATAATGCCATTTTTTGCCCCAGCTTCTATTGCCATATTACAAATGCTAAAGCGATCAGCCATTGAAAGATATTGCAAGCCCTCACCTATAAATTCAAGTGCTTTATAAAGTGCCCCATCAACACCAATTCTGCGAATAAGCTCTAAAATAATATCTTTTCCATATACATGTTTACCCGGTTTTCCAACTAAATTTACCTTTATAGACTCTGGCACTTTAAACCAGTTGCTTCCAGTAATTATGGCAAATGAGATATCAGTACTTCCCATTCCGGTACTAAAAGCTCCGAGCGCTCCATGCGTACATGTATGGCTATCAGCACCAATTATAACATCTCCAGGAAGAACAAGCCCTTTTTCTGGCAAAAGTGCATGCTCAATTCCCATATCTTTTTCATCAAAAAAATATTTTAAATTATGTTCATAGGCAAAATCGCGGCTAATTTTTGCCTGATTTGCACTTGCAATATCTTTTGGTGGAATGTAGTGATCTAAAACAATTGCAAAGCCATCTGGATTTGCCAACTTTTTTGCGCCACTTTCACGAAATGCTTTAATAGAAATTGGAGTCGTAATATCATTACCAATAACCATATCAATAGGAACTCTTACAATTTCACCAGCTTGTACTTCACGTTTAGCGTGATCACTAAAAATTTTTTCTGTTATTGTAAGTCCTGCCATTTTTTACCTTTTATAGCGTAATTGATTGAGGCGATTATAGCAAAAATGGGTTAAACTTTGCCCTTTTTTGCATTAGTTTAAACTCTTTTGTAGTAATTCATTAACCAATCTTGGATTTGCTTTTCCACCGCTTGCTTTTAAAACTTGCCCCACAAAAAAGCCAAAAAGTTTTTTATTTCCACTTTTATAGGCTTCAAATTGCGTTTTGTTTTTCTCAATAACTTCATCAATCAAAGCTTGAATTTGATTTGGGTCGCTAATTTGTTCTAAATTGTGCTCTTTTACAATGCTTTGTGGGTCTTTGTTTTCTTTAAGCATCAAATTAAACACATCTTTTGCTATTTTACTTGAAATAATCTCTTTATCAATCAACTGAGCTAAAGTAGCAATATCTTTTGTTTTAATCTCTTTGCCCTCTTTGAATGCCTTATTTACTTCATTTGCTACAAGATTTGCTATAGTAATTGCTCCAATTTCATAAAGGCTTAAAGCATCTTTAAAAAATGAAGCCAATTTTTCCTCTCTTGCAAAGATATTGGCAATTTGCTTGCTCAATCCAAGCTCTAAAAAGCTTTGAAAAGCCGCTTCTTGCTCTTTGCTTAATTTTGCCAATTCACCACTTCTTCCATCATGCATCTTTTGCTCTTTTTGTTTTGTTTGAGGCGTTTTGCTTTTCTTTTTGCTCCACGAATCTTTTAAAGGCACAATTTGGTTAAATACTGGATGCTCTTTAGAATAATCAATTGGCTCTTTAAAAAAGTATCCAATTCGCTCAAATTGAAATCGCTCAACGTTTGTTTCTACAATCCAAGGCTCAATAAGTGCATCTTTAACTATTTTTAAAGAGTTTGGATTTAAATCTTCAATTCCTTTTGGCATTTCAACCTGGAACAATCTATCATAAATTCTAAGCTCAGCTTTTAAAGCCGTTTTGCTATCGACCCATTGAATTGCACTTTTGGTTTTTATGCCACTTGTATCTTGCCCGCTTTTTGAATTTGGATAATATTTAACTTTAATTTTAACAACTTCGCCATTTTCATCTTTGATAGCTTCAACAAATTCAATAATGTAAGCATGTTTCAAACGAACCGGTTGATTTGGTGTTAGGCGGTAATATCCTTTTGGAGGGTTAAGTGAAAAATCTTCTTTTTCAATATAAATTGTTTTTGAAATGCTTAACTTTCTACTGCCTGCTTTGCCTATATCGCTTGGAAAGAGGGGTGCTTCAAGTTGCTCACTTCCTTCAAAATTTACAATTTCAACTTCAAGTGGCTCTTTTACACACATAACACGTGGTGCTTTTGCATTTAAATCATCTCTTATTGCAAATTCAAACTGTGCTACATCAACAACTGAATTTGCTTTTGCTACTCCTATTTGTTCACAAAAGTTTAAAATCGCTTGGGGAGTCACTCCTCTTCTTTTGAGCCCTGCTAAAGTTGGCATTCTTGGATCATCCCAGCCACTTACAAGCTTTTTATTTACAAGTTCTAAAAGCTTTCGTTTGCTCATAACCGTATAACTCATATTAAGTCTTGCAAACTCATATTGATGCGGTCTTGGCTCTTTAAGATTAAGTGCATCTAAAATCCAATCATACAACTCTTTATTATTTTCAAATTCAAGCGTGCAAAAAGAGTGAGTTACTCCTTCGATATAATCAGAAAGCGGATGGGCAAAATCATACATTGGATAGATTGCCCACTTATTACCTGTTCGATAGTGCGTTGCATGGCGAATGCGATACAAAAGGGGATCTCTCATCTTCATATTGGGTGAGCTCATATCTATTTTGGCTCTAAGTACATGTTCACCATCTTTAAATTCACCATTTTTCATTCGTTCAAAAAGTTCTAAATTCTCTTGTATCGTTCTATTTGCATACTTACTTCTTTTCCCAGGTGTTGTAACAGTTCCTCGATACTCTTTAATCTCTTCTTCACTCAAACTATCTACATAAGCTTTACCCATTTTTATAAGCCTAATAGCATATTCATAAAGCTTATCAAAGTAATTTGAGGCATACTTTATATCTCCATCCCAATCAAAGCCAAGCCAATGTACTGCTTCTTCAATCGCTTTGACATATTCCATATCTTCAGTTGTTGGATTGGTATCATCCATTCGTAAATTGCATTTGCCTCCAAACTCTTTTGCAATACCAAAATTAATTGCAATTGATTTGGCATGTCCAATATGTAAATAGCCATTTGGCTCTGGCGGAAAGCGTGTTACAACTTCTTTATACTTCCCACTTTTTAAATCTTCTTGAACGATTTTTCTTAAAAAATCTTGTTTCTTCTCCATTACTTGCCTTTGTAAGAACTTAGCGCGATTATAGCAAAAGCAAGGTAAAATTATGCATTAAAAGTAATTGGAGCAGAAATTGAAACTTTATGAGATTAAAGCAGTAGCTAAATATTTAAAACAGTTTCACTTTATCAAAAATGCAAAAAGAGTCGAAAACAATGTTATAGAAGTTAATTTTGGCAATAAAGAATCAATTTTTTTTGATTTAACAAGAGGCAACTCCACCATCTATTTAGCACCAAAAACAACAAAAACCACCTTTTTTAACGCTCCTTTTGATGTATTGTTGCATCAAAATATGAGCCATGCAAAAGTGCTTGATGTCATTTGTCCAGAAGATAAAATTATTATTTTTAGAGTGCAGCCAAAAAGTCAATATAAAAATTTAGAAGTAGAAGTTCGCTTTGAATTAACCGGCAAATACACCAATTGCATTATTGTAGATAAAAATCAAAAAGTGCTTGAAGCACTTCGTCATATTGATAGTTCAAAAAGCTATCGCGAAGTAAAACCAGGCGTTATTTTAAAAGAGCTTAAGCCTTTTAAAAGCAAATTTGAAGGCAAAGTTGAAAATGTCGAAGCGCTTTTAAAAGAAAATTATCAAAAAAGAGTAAATCTTCTTTTAGAGCGCAATAAAAAACAAAAAGTGCATAACCTTCAAAAAAAGATTGATAAACTTCAAAAGAGTTTGCAAGAGTTGCCAAATAAAGAAAAACTTCAAGAAGAAGCCCTAAAATTTAGTAACTATGCCAATATTGTTTTAGCCAATTTACATAAAATCAAACCTTATGATAAAGTTTTAGAAACAATCGATTTTGAGGGCAAAAAAATCTCCATTCCTCTGCCTCAAAAGGTGCCAGTTACAAGAATGGGAGAATATTTTTACAATTTGGCAAGAAGAGCAAAAAACAAAGCAAAACATATCGAAATAGAAAAAGAAAACCTCACTCAAAAACTCAACTTTTATCAAAATCTAAAAGAAGCACTCTTGCAATCTCAAGATTTGTATGAATTAGAACTTTTATATCCCAGTAAACAGCAAAAAGCTAAACGAAAAAAAGAAAAAGATAAAGTTGGAGAGATTTTTTGGATAGAAGGGTATAAAGTAATGGTTGGCAGAAGCTCCAAAGAAAACATTGAACTTTTAAAAATAGCTCGTGCAAATGATATTTGGATGCATGTTAGAGATATTCCTGGAAGTCATCTTATCATTCGAACTGATAAAAAAAACTTGCCTTCCGCAGTAATTGAAGCTGCAGCAAAGCTCTGTGTGGATTTTTCTACTAAGATGGCTGGAAATTATGAGGTAGATTATACAAGGCGCAAGTTTGTTAAAATTACTTATGCTTCAAATGTAGAATATGATAAATATCAAACTGTCCATATTTTAAAAGAAGGGATTGAAATTAGGGTATAATACCCTTTATAAAGGGCTTAAGTTACTTTTATCCATTTTTTGTTAGAATACAATGAAAAATGGAGAGAAAAAGGAAAATTATGGCATTAAATCTTAATGAAATCAAAGAAGAATTAAGCAGTGATGAGAAATTGCTTGCTCAAGCTTTTGAACTTGAAAAGTTTTACAAAAAACACAAAACAAAAATTATTGCAGTCTTAATTGCTCTTATTGTTGCAATTGCTGGCTATAAAGGATATCACTTTTGGCAAGAGTATAAGCTAAGTAAAGCCAATAGTGCACTTTTAAGCTTACAAAAAAATCCAAATGATACAAAAGCGCTTGAAATTTTAAAAGCAAACAATCCAAAACTTTATGAACTCTTTACCTATTCTCATTTAGCAAATCATCAAGACAAAAAGCTCTTAGAACTTCATTCAAACGATGCAATGCTAAGCGATTTAATTGCTTATCATCAAGGTGTCATAACTAAAAAGCCAAAAGATTCAATCTATTATCACGATTTAGCAGTTGTTGAAAAAGCCTATTTGCTCATTAAAGCCAATAAGAAAAAAGATGCACATGCGTTGCTTCAAACAATTAGCAAAACATCACCTTTATATCCAGTAGCAAGGCTTTATATGCATTATACTTCACAATAAGGATAAAATATGAAAAAAATAACTCCATTTCTTGTTACTCTTTTACTTGCTGGATGTTCATTTGATGTAGATAAATTGGTTCCTGATGTCTTTAAAAAACCAGCTGGCTTAAGCACCGCTGCTTATACTCAAAGACTTAAAAAATATGCAATTAATGTAACAAGAGATGGAGTTACATTTAATGATGGCTCATTTATAACACCTGAGGGTGAAGGAAATATAATTTTACCTCAAGGATATTATTATGTTAATAGTAGTGGCGGAAGAATTTTAGCATCCAATAATTATGGAAATATAATGGTTTTAAAAGAAAATGGAGAAGAACTTGCAAGGACTAAACTTCGTGCCCCACTTGTAAGCGGTGCAACTTATAGTGGTGGAATTGTCTATTTACTTGCAGGCAATTATATAGGGCTTTATGATCCTTTTAGAAATAAAATTACTTATGAGCGCCAATTAAAAGGAGGCTATGCTGTTGATAACCGCTTAGCAAATCCAATTGTAGCGCAAAATTTTATTGCTATTCCAACACTTGATGGGAAACTTGTATTAATTAGCCGCATAAAACCAGATGTTCCAAGAGCAATTCCTATTGGTGAAAATAAAAACTATGGCAATATTATCTTTTTAAAAGCACTTGATAATAAAATGATTGCAGCAACCCCAAGCCGCCTCTTTAGCATTGGTCCAAATGAAAAACATGAAAAAGAGATAAAAGTAGCTGATATTACTATTAAAGATGGCTTTATCTATTTACTTACTCGCGATGGTTGGGTAAAAAAACTTGATAGTAACTTAAATGAAGTGCTCTCAAGAAAATTTAATTACGCTGACTTTGCTACAATTGCCATTTTGCCAGATAAAATTTGTGCATTTGCCAAAAGTGGCTCATTGGTTGTAATGGATAAAAATATGCAAAAATATCGCGTCTATAGTTTAAAAGCGGCAAAAAATTATAGCTATGCCTCAGGCAACTACTTATATGTTGATGATAGAAAGCTTGATTTAAGTGCCCTAAAGTATGAATGAAAATTTAATAGAGGCTTTTTGTGAATATCTTTTAATAAATAAGGGTTTAAGTCAAAACTCTATTAAAGCCTATTGCTTTGATATAAAAAGCTTTGCTCACTTTTTGCAAAAAAGCCTTTTAGAAGCCAAAACCGAAGATTTTTTACACTTTTTAGAACAATTTGCCAATGCAAGAACTAAAAATAGAAAATTAGCCTCTTTAAATAGTTTTTATAATTTTTGTGCAAAATTTGATTTTGGCTCAATAAAAATTAATATTCCTTCAAGCAAAGTCCAAGCCTCTTTACCACTTTTTTTAGAGCATGAAACAATAATGCAAGCTGTTGATGCAATAAAGATAAAAAATTGGCTAAGTTTACGAGATAAGGCTTTGATTTTATTTTTATATGCAACAGGAGTGAGAGTAAGCGAAGCTATTGCCTTGCAAAGAGAAGATATAAGTAGTGATGGCTGGGTAAAGGTGCGTTTTGCTAAAGGAGCAAAAGAGCGAATCGTTCCAATTGCAAAAAAAGCCAAAGAGACTTTAGAAGAGTATTTAAGAGCAAGAGAAGATAAGCAAAGTACGTTATTTATTAACTATCAAAAGAAACCACTAAGTCGTATTTCTGTTTTTAAAATTACCAAAAAATATTTAGGCATCTCACCCCATGTTCTTCGGCACTCTTATGCAACAGCTTTAATTTTAGGTGGTGCTGATTTAAGAGTGGTTCAAGAGCTTTTAGGGCATAGCTCTTTAATTACAACTCAAATTTATACTCATATTAAAGAAGAAAAACTCAAAAATACCCTTTTATCTTTTCATCCTTTAGCTAAATAATTTCTATTTTTTTGCGTTTATAATAAGTTAATACCGCCATTTTAACAATATCGTTAAAAACAAACCAAGTTAGAGCATATGCCCACATAAAAAGTGCCCATTCCCAACCAATTGGTGTCATTAAACCAAAGCCATAAACAGCAATAATCGTTCCTATAACTCGCGTGCTAAAAGTTGCACCAAACAAAATCCAACTTGGCCAAGGTCGTTTAAAAAACCAATCATCAATTCTGGTATTATAAATCGTTCCATGCCCAGCAATAACCATTTTTGCAAAAAAGATAGCTTGCACAAAAGCTTCAAAACTTTTTTGATCACTTACCTTTACCCATTTAGGAATTTCGGGTAAAAAAAGTGCATTTTCAGGATGCATTTTTAAATAAACCATTGTTATATAAAAAATTAAAAAAGAACTAAGCACTCCAGCAATTCCAAGCCAAGAAGAGAGAATCAACATCTCTTTCATATCCCATCTAACAGGCTTTTTTCTAATTTTTGTATTATCATAAGCAATGGCTAAAATTGGTATATCGTTTAATAAAGCCAAAACGATAATCATTACAGTTGTTAAAGGATAAAAATGAAAAACAATAATTGCAAGTGCCATAAAAATGATGATGCGAATGGTTTCGGCAATTCGAAAGATGGTATAGCTTTTCATTCTCTCAAAAGTAATTCGTGCCACCTTTATTGCATCAATAATTACTTTTAATCCTGGAGCTGTTAAAACAATATCTGCCGCACTTTGAGCTGCATCAGTTGCTCCTTTTACAGCTATACCACAATCAGCTTTTTTAAGAGCTGGAGCATCATTTACTCCATCTCCCGTCATTCCAACAATATGATTGCTTTTTTGCAACTCTTCAACAATAAAATATTTATCTTCTGGAAAAACTTGTGCAAAACCGTTGGCTTTTTGAATAATTTGAATAATCTCAGATTCATAACGTTTAATATGCCCTTTTGGAAGCGGCATATTTAATAGCTCTTTTTTTACTATTTGAACAATCTCTTGGACCTCTTTTGTAATTTCATCTTCGCTTTTTTGAGGATAGAATTTTTCTAACATTGCTTTTGTTAAGACTTTTGAAAGATAAACATAATCATCAATACTTTCACCTTTTAATTCTTTAATATCTCTAATATCATCACCAATTTCTAAAAGTTTTGCAATGTATTTGGCAACGGCAATATTATCGCCAGTTACCATTTTAACCTCTACGCCATTGTTTTTAGCCTGTCTAATAGCTTCTTTACTATCTTCTCTTGGTGGGTCATATAAAGGAATGAGTCCTACAAAATGAAAAAGTTTTTCATTGCATTTTTTAAATGCAACAGCTAAGGTTCGAAACCCTTTATTTGCAAATTCTTCTACCTTTTTATAAGCCTCTTCTTTACTAAATTCGTTGGCAAAAGATTGTTCAATAATAACTTGAGCTGCTCCTTTTGTAAAAACAAAACACTCATTTGCACTATAAATTGCTTCCGTTCTTTTTCTTATTGGATCAAATGGAATAAATTTTTCTAAAGTATATTTTTTAAGTTCATCTTCTAAATGATACTTTTGAATATATTCAAAAATTGGCTCTTCTATTGGATCGTTATTTTCTTTTTTACTAGCAAGCGCTGCAAAAACTAAAAGCTCTTTTTCATTATATTTTTCTAAGGTAAAGGGTTTTGCTAAACTCATTTTATTTTGTGTTAAAGTTCCTGTTTTATCACTACATAAAACATCCATTCCAGCAAGCTCTTCAATTGCTGGTAAACGGCTAACGATTGCTTGTTTTTTTGCCAATTCCAACGCACCTGCAGCCATGGTAACAGTTAAAACTGCAGGAAGTGCTACTGGAATTGCAGAAACGGTTAAAACAAGGCTAAAAGTTAAAAGTTCAAAAAAATTTTCTTTTCGATATATTCCAACAAAAACAATTATTGCAATTGTTATAATTGTAACTACAATTAAAAAGTCTCCTACTTTTAAAACCATTTTTTGAAAATGGCTACTTTGTGTATTTTGTGCTTTTGCCACTAAACCAACTGTTTTTCCAAAATAGGTATTTACTCCCGTTGCTTTAACGCGAGCTATCATTTCGCCTTGTTTAATGATAGAATTTGCATAAATGCCATCACCTTTTGTTTTACTTCGCGGCAAGGATTCTCCTGTTAAAGCTGCTTCATCAACCAACAAAAAATCTCCATCTATCAGCTTACAATCAGCTGGAACAATGTCTCCAATTTTAACTTTTATTATGTCTCCTGGCACTAAATATTTAGCTTCTATTACCTTCCAAATACCATCTCTTAAAACTAATGCTTTTTTAGCTAATTTTTTTTGTAATACTTCAATAGCACTTATTGCTTTTGATTCTTGATAAAAATCAACAAGAGCATTAATTAAAAGCATCGCAAGAATAATGTAAAATTCTTCCCAATGTTTTATGAGGGCAGAAAGAATGGCAGCTGTTTCTATCATCCAAGGAATAGGCCCCCAAAACTTCTCAAAAAGCCTTTGCCACCACCTTTTCTCTTTTGTTTTAATTTCATTTAAGCCATATTTTTCTAAAAGCTTTTTTGCTTCTTCTTCACTTAAGCCTTGATAAGAAAGACTTACTTCTTTGATCTCTTTTTTTTCTTTAGCAATTGATATTTTTTTCATTCCTCTTTTTTTATGCCCCATTGCCAACTCCTTTATATTTATTATAAAACAAAAAAGTCATACTTTCTATCATGGGGTGTTGAAGTAATTCTTAGATCCAGTCAGCCTAAATAACTAGATCCTGCTTAGGCTGCCTCGCCTGTGACTCTATTCGATAATTGTGGCACTCAGTTAGGAGAGCTCTCACGTACATGGGCCTGACCGCCATTAAGACTGACCAGAAGAAGCTCTTATTGACATACTTTTATCCAGCCTTGTGATCAGGAATAAATTTCATCATCTCTTGATCTAATTGAACCTGGGCGTACATTTTGTCCATGGAGAGTTCAGGATAGGTCGGAACTGGGGCATGAGGCACTTTGTCACACCTCAGAAGAGACTTTTAGCCAACGAGAACCTGCTGTATAAATTCTAGAGAGCACCTCTCAAATTCAGGAAGATAGAACC
>JALVTH010000072.1 GCA_027036015.1 Campylobacteraceae bacterium | reverse complement strand
AGTTTAGTAAAAAAGGTTTTAATGTAATTTTACAAGATAAATATCCAGGATGGAAACCAGAAATAAATGAATTTACCAATATTGTAAAAAAGGCTATGGAAAAAGTTTATCAAAAGGCTCAATTAAAGGTAATTCATGCAGGACTTGAATGTGGGATTTTAAGTGAAAAATTACCATATATGAAAATGGCTTCTATTGGTCCAACGATTAAATATCCTCATTCACTTAGAGAATATGTAGAAATTCCTTCTATTGGAAATACTTTTAATGTTATTAAAGAGGTTTTAAGAAAACTCTCTTAACCTCTTGCCTTAAAACTCTCTTTACTTTTGCAATACTCTTTTAAAATGCAATCATTACACTCAGGCTTTATTGCTTTACATTTGTAGCGTCCAAAAAGAACCATTGCTTGATGGAGTTGATGCAAATTGGTTTTAAATTTTTTTACTAAATCCTCTTCTGTTCCTTTGGCTGTAGTGGCGTGAGAAAGACCCAAACGATGTGCAACGCGAAAGACATGTGTATCAACAGCCATTAAATTTGCTCCAATATATTCAATTAAAACAACATTTGCGGTTTTTTGCCCAACGCCAGGTAGCTTAATAAGCTCTTTTTGATTAAGAGGAATCTCTCCATTATACTTTTCTTCTACCATTTTTGCCATAGCAATTAAATTTTTGGCTTTATTATTAAAAAAGGAACAAGTTTTAATTAATTCTTTGACTTCTTCAATATTTGCTTTTGAGAGCTCTTTTGTGCTTGGATATTTTTGAAAAAAAGCAGGGGTAATAATATTTACTCTTTTATCGGTGCATTGAGCAGAAAGCATAACAGCAACTAAAAGCTCATACAAATTTTTGTAATTAAGTTCGGTAGTGGAATTTGGATAGTGTTTTAATAAAATTTCTTTAATAGCTTCAATCTCTTTTTTAGTTGCAAGTTTAGGATAATTTAAAACTTTTTTCAAAAATTAATCCTTTTTAATGAAATCTTATAATTTTGCTTAGTATACTATCGTTAAATATTTTAAAATTTACCAAGGAGTTTTGATGAAAGTGTTAAAAAAAGCAATTGTTGCTTCTCTTTTTGCAGCTTGTATGTTACAAGCAGCAGATGTTTTAGCAAGTGTAAATGGTGTTGCAATTAAAAAAAGTGACATTCAAAGTGTTTTAAAAGCTCGAGGCATCGATTTTGATAAACTACCAAAAGAACAACAAGAAAAAATTGTTAATAAACTAATTGAGAGAGAACTTTTAGCCTCAGTTGCAAAAAAAGCAGGAATTGATAAAAGTGATGAATATAAAAAAGCATTAGAAAATTATAAAAAAGACCTTTTAATTAAAGTTTGGATGGATGATTTATACAAAAAAACACTTGTAAGCGAGTCTGAAGCAAAAAAATATTATGAAGATCATAAAAATCAATTTAAAATTCCAGCAAGTGTTCATGCAAGACATATTTTAGTAAAAAGTGAAGATGAAGCTAAAAAAATTATTAATGAATTAAAAAACTTAAAAGGAGATGCTCTAAAGAAAAAATTTATTGAACTTGCAAAAGAAAAATCTATTGGGCCAAGCGGAAAAAATGGTGGAGATTTAGGTTATTTTACAAAAGGACAAATGGTTAAACCTTTTGAAGAAGCAGCATTTAAACTCAAACCTGGGCAAATTACACTTAAACCTGTTAAAACACAATTTGGTTACCATATTATCTTAGTAGAAGATAAAAAAGACGAAAGTGTAAGAAAATTTGAGGATGTAAAAAATTTAATTTTAATGCAACTTCGTCAAAAAGAATTTAGCAAAAAAATTAACGATATTCTTAAAAATCAAAAGAAAATGGCAAAAATTATTAATAATTTTGCTAAAAGCAAAGATAAAAATAGTAGCAAATAGTAATTATTTATGATTTGTTTATAATTTTAGAATATAATAACGACATAATTTTATTTTTAGATTAAGGAGAATTTTTATGAAAAAATTTTTAGTAGCAGTTGTAGCAATTTTAGCTTTAAGTTTTAGTGGTGCAACTGCAAAAGTTATTGGAACAGTAAATGGAATTAAAATTACCGAAAAAGAGGCAAATGACCTTTTAAAAGTTTTAACCCATGGTAAAGTAAAATATGCTCAATTAAAGCCAAAAGATAAAGAAGCAATTGTTAGAAGATTGGCTGTTGATAAGCTTGTAATTAGAACAGCGTATAGAAGTTTAAGTAAAAAAGAGAGAGATTTTGTAATTGCAAATGCTTGGATGGCGAAAAAAATTAGACACATTAAAGTAAGTGATGCAGAAGCAAAAAAAGTTTATTTAAAAAACAAAAAACTTTTTAAAGATAAAAAAGGAAAAATTTTACCATTTTCAAAAGTAAAAAATTTAATTAAAATTCAATTAAAACAAAAAAAAGTAATTGATCGATTAATGAAAAAAGCCAAAATTGTTGTTAAAGGGTAACTTTTAGGCCATTTGGCCTCTTTTCTTCAAAAAAACTTCTATTGTAAGGATTGCAAAGTGAGTAAGCTATCTGACTTTATTAAGCCAGGCGTATTATGGGGTGATGATGTTCAAAAAGTTTTTGCATATGCTAAAGAGCATGAGTTTGCCTTGCCAGCAGTAAATGTTGTGGGAACAAATTCAATAAATGCAGTTTTAGAAGCAGCAGCTAAAGTTAATTCGCCTGTAATTATTCAATTTAGTAATGGTGGTGCAAGTTTTTATGCTGGAAAAGGTTTAAAGAGTGACAAAGCAGCAGTTCTTGGTGCAATTAGTGGTGCAAAGCATGTTCATCTTTTAGCTAAAGAGTATGGTGTGCCAGTAATTTTACATACAGATCATGCAGCAAGAAAGCTTTTACCTTGGGTTGATGCTTTAATTCAAGCAAGTAAAGAATATAAAGCGCAAACTGGAAGACCACTTTTTAGCTCTCATATGATTGATCTCTCGGAAGAACCACTTGAAGAGAATTTATCAACTTGCGAAGCCTATTTAAAAGAGTTAGACGCTCTTGGTATGACACTTGAAATTGAGCTTGGAATTACCGGTGGTGAAGAAGATGGTGTAGATAATAGTGGTGTTGATAATGCTGCTTTATATACACAGCCAGAAGAAGTGTGTGAAGCTTATGAGAGACTTAGTAAAATTTCTCCACGATTTACCATTGCTGCTTCGTTTGGGAATGTACATGGTGTATATAAACCTGGAAATGTAAAATTAGAGCCAATTATTTTGAAAAATTCGCAAGAGTATATTAAGAATAAGTTAGGACTAAATGAAGAGAAGCCAGTTAACTTTGTTTTCCATGGAGGAAGTGGAAGTAGCCTCGAAGAAATTAGAGAAGCCGTAAATTATGGTGTAGTAAAAATGAATATCGATACTGATACACAATGGGCATTTTGGAGTGGAGTAAAAGAATATACTACTAAATATCATGACTATTTACAATCACAAATTGGAAATCCAGAAGGTGAAGATAAACCAAATAAAAAATATTACGATCCAAGAAAATGGTTAAGAGCTGGTGAAGAGAGTATGAGAGAGCGCGTTATAAAAGCTTTTGAAGAGTTAAATTGTATTAATAGATTATAATTTTTAAAGGCGCTTAAAAGCGCCGTTTAAAGAAACTTGAATGCTTTTTGAGTTTAAAACTCCAACTCCTCTTGAACAACATACCTTTAAAAAATTTTCTTTTCTTTTAAAAAGAGATGATTTAATCCATAAAGATTTTAGTGGTAATAAAGCACGAAAAATTTACTACTATTTACACAATTTTCCTAAAAAAATTGATACAATTATTAGCTTTGGCTCTATCCAATCCAATGCAATGTATTCTTTATCTATTTTTGCAAAAGCAAAAGGATTAAAGTTTCGATATTATGCTCATCATATTCCAAAGCATCTTTTACAAAAGCCAAGTGGAAATTTGCTGGCAGCTTTAAAAAATGGAATGGAGCTTATTGAAGGATACGAAAAAATTAAGGTCCAAGAAAATGAACTTTTTATTAATGAAGGAATAGCCAACAAAGAAGCCTATTTTGGAATTGAATTCTTAGCTAAAGAACTAATTGAACAGCTTGAAACGGCAAAAGAATATACTATTTTTTTGCCATCAGGCACTGGAACAACGGCTCTTTTTTTATCAAAAGCATTTAAAATGCTTCAAGTAAATAATTTTGAAGTAGTTACAACACCTTGTGTTGGTGATAGTGCTTATTTAAAAGAGCAATTTTTTCATTTAGAGAGTAATCCAATATATCATCCAAAAATTATTGATACAAAAAAACGCTATCACTTTGGTAGACTCTATCAGGAGTTTTATCAAATTTGGTTAGAATTACAAAAAGAAACGAAAGTTGAGTTTGATTTACTCTACGATCCAAAAGGATGGCTTGCTTTGATGGAGTATAAGTTGTATGAGAAAAATCTTGTCTATATTCATCAAGGCGGAGTTTTAGGAAATGAAACATTGAAGAAGCGTTATAAAGTATTTTTGCAAATAAAGGAGCAATTATGATAACAGTTTTAAATAGTTCTGAAGCTGGTTTCAAGCAAGAATTTCATAAATTGCTTGAACGCGGTAAAATGGATATTGATAGTGTAAGCAATATTGTTAAAGAGATTTTAGATGAAATTAAACAAGAAGGAAATGAAGCACTTAAAAGACAAATTGCGCGTTTTGATAGATGGGAGCCTAAAGGAGATAGCGATTTAGAAGTGAGCCAAGAGGCAATGCAAAAAGCGTATGAAAATTTAGATGAAAAGGTGAAAAAAGCGCTCCATTTAGCTTATGATAGAATTAAAGCGTATCATGAAAAACTTATGCCAAAAACTTGGACCTTTACGGAAGAAAATGGCAATATTTTAGGGCAAAAAGTAGCTCCAGTTGATAGAGCTGGGCTTTACATTCCAGGGGGAAAAGCTGCATATCCAAGTTCGCTTTTAATGAATGCTATTCCAGCAATCGTTGCAGGAGTTGAGGAAATTGTTGTTTGTACTCCAGCTCCAGATAATGAATTAAATGAACTTTTGCTTGCAGCTTGCCATATTTGTAATTTGAAAAAAGTTTTTAAAGTTGGAGGAGCTAGTGCAATTGGTGCAATGGCATACGGAACAAAAACTATTCCAAAAGTAGATGTAATTACAGGTCCTGGAAATATCTTTGTAGCAACAGCAAAAAAACTTGTTTATGGAGAAGTTAATATTGATATGATTGCAGGTCCAAGTGAAATTGGAATAATTGCCGATGAAAGTGCTCGAAAAGATTATTTAGCAATTGATCTTTTAAGCCAAGCTGAGCATGATGAGATGGCAAGCTCAATTTTAATTACGCCAAGCAAAGAATTGGCAAAAGAGGTTGCTCTAAAAATAGAAGAGTTTTTAAAAACATTAAATCGTCAAGAAATTGCAAGAAAATCAATTAATGAGCGAGGAGCAATAATAGTTACAAAAGATATTGATGAAGCAATTGAACTTATGAATCAAATTGCTCCAGAACACCTTGAAGTTGTAACAAAAGAGCCTTTTAAGCTTTTAGATAAAATAAAACATGCTGGAGCTATCTTTTTAGGTGAATATACACCTGAGCCAATTGGAGATTATATTGCAGGACCAAATCATACTTTGCCAACTGGAGGCACGGCGAAATTTTATTCTCCTTTAAGTGTTGAGCATTTCTTGAAAAAAAGCTCTATTATTGCAATGAGTAAAGAAGGAATTGAACAAATTGGTAGAGAGTGTGCTTTAATTGCAGATATTGAAGGGCTTGATGCACATGCAAAAAGTGTAAGAATTCGATTAAAAGGAGAGGAGTAATGAAAAATATTTTTACAAAAAGCTATACAACAAAAGCAGGGAAAAAGGTTACCTATCTTTCTGGCTGGGTTACTTTTGTTTTAGCAATGGCTCTTGCAATTGGCACTTGGAATCCAACAAAATATAACTTTATTCATTTTATTACCTCAAATTTAGATCACATTTTTAGTGGTTTTATTCCATTTTTTATTCTTTTAATGCTTGCTTTGTGGCTACTTGCCATAAAAGCGATGCTTCAGAGTCTTGGATTCTTTGGCCTTGGCGTTACTTTAGCCGTAGTAATAGCTTTTATTTGGGGATTGCAACAATATAACATTGTTGATGTAACTAATACTAAAGAGCTTGGCTGGGTGGCAACACTCGTTTTAGGATTTATTATTTGGCTTGGACTAAATGCCTCAATATTTTGGAAAAAACTTACTGGAGTTTATACGACAGATTCAACAGCTGAAGATATCGATGGATAAGAATTTAGAGCACTTTTGCTATAATTTGAAAAATTTGAAGAGGAGTTTTTCGTGAGTTACAATCCACAAGAAATAGAAATAAAATGGCAAAAAATTTGGGATAAAGAAAATGCCTTTGAGCCAAAAGAGGACTTTTCGCTTCCAAAAAAATATATTTTAAGTATGTTTCCTTATCCAAGTGGTCGTATTCATATGGGACATGTAAGAAACTATTCAATTGGCGATGCTTTGGCACGATATTATCGCAAACAAGGCTATAATGTGCTACATCCAATTGGATGGGACGCTTTTGGAATGCCTGCTGAAAATGCTGCAATAAAACATAAACTTCATCCAAAAAAGTGGACTTATGAAAATATTGATTACATGCGAGGAGAGCTTAAAAGACTTGGTTTTTCATTTTCGAAAACAAGAGAGTTTGCAACTTGTGATCCACTCTATACCAAATGGGAGCAAGAATTTATTATTAAATTGTATGAAAAAGGCTTGCTCTATCGAAAAAGCAGTAAAGTTAATTGGTGTAACTCATGTCAAACTGTTTTAGCAAATGAACAAGTAGAAGATGGCAAGTGTTGGCGCTGTGATAATGAAGTAGTTCTTAAAGAGATGCCAGGATATTATTTAAAAATTTTAGATTATGCTAAAGAGTTACTTGAAGGAACTTTCAAACTTGAGGGCAAGTGGCCAAATCAAGTTTTAATAATGCAAAGAAACTGGATTGGCAAATCGCAAGGTTTGGAGTTTGAATTTGAATTAAGCCAAGAATCAAAAGCAAAGCTTGATAATAAATTTAAAACTTTTAAAGTATTTACGACACGCCCAGATACTATTTTTGGAGTAACATATACAGCATTAGCACCAGAGCATGAAATTGTGAGCTATTTAATTCAAAAGAAACTTTTAGATGAAGCAACCATTCAAAAAATAGAAGCTATTAAAAATATGAGTGAAGTAGAGCGTGCAAAACAAGAAAAAGAAGGTTTTCCTCTTGGAATTAGTGTAATTCATCCATTAACTAATAAAGAAGTTCCAGTTTGGGTTGCGAATTTTGTTTTGGCAAGTTATGGAAGTGGAGCTGTGATGGCAGTTCCAGCTCATGATGAGAGAGATTTTGAGTTTGCAAAGAAATATAATTTGCCAATTATAAGAGTTATTGAGGGTGGAGAGTTGCCATATACAGGTGAGGGAGTTTTGATTAACTCTGATGGCTTTGATGGAATGAATAATCTTGAGGCTCAAAAAGCAATTATTAAACTCTTTGAAGAAAAAGGGCTTGGAAAAGGAGCAATTAATTATAAATTACGCGATTGGGGGATTAGTCGTCAACGATATTGGGGTACACCAATTCCATTTATTCATTGTCCAAAATGTGGACTTGTGCCTGAAAAGTTAGAAAACCTTCCAGTAACTTTGCCAGAAGATGTAGAAATTACAGGTGAGGGAAATCCGTTAGAAAAACATCCAACTTGGAAATATACAAAATGTCCAAAATGTGGTGGTGAAGCTCAAAGAGAAACTGATACAATGGATACTTTTGTTGAGAGTAGTTGGTATCAATTGCGCTATACACTTGATCCTAAAAAATGGGAAGATATGCCACTTGATAAAGAAGATTGTAAATACTGGATGAATGTTGATCAATATATTGGTGGAATTGAGCATGCAATTTTACATTTACTCTATGCAAGATTTTTTACAAAAGCTTTAAGAGATTTAGGATATTGCAATGTTGATGAGCCATTTGAACATCTTTTAACACAAGGAATGGTGCTAAAAGATGGTGCAAAAATGAGTAAATCAAAAGGAAATGTTGTAGATCCAGATGAAATTATTCAAAAATATGGAGCTGATACTGCAAGATTATTTATTCTTTTTGCCGCTCCTCCAGTAAAAGAGCTTGAGTGGGATGATAGTAAAGTAGAAGGTGCTTTTAGATTTTTAAATCGTCTTTGGAGCAAACAAGAAAAAGTTACTACTAATGAATTTAGTGATATTAATCACAATGAATTAACTAAAGAAGAGCAATTTGCAAGAGCTAAAGTTTATGAAGCATTAAAAAAAGGATATGAAGTTTACGAAAAAACGTTTGCTTTTAATACCTTAATTGCAGCTACAATGGAAGCACTAAATGCACTTGATAAACAAAACAATCCAAAAATTTGGGCTGAGGGGCTTTTTGTATTGCTACACGTTTTAGAGCCAATCGTTCCACACATTGCTTATGAGATGAGTCAAAGACTTTTTGATTTGAAAAATTTAAAAGGAAAAATTGAGATTAAAGAAGAAGTATTTAATAAATCTACGCAAAATTATGTCATTACCATAGGTGGTAAAAAAAGAGCCGAAATTGAAGTAGATGTTGGTTTAAGCAAAGATGAAATTATAGAGCTTGCTAAAGAAAAAGGGGTTAAATGGCTTGAAGGAAAAGAGATTATAAAAACGATTTTTGTTCCAAATAAGTTGGTTAATTTTGTTGTTAAATAAGGGGAGTAAATGAGAAGGGCAGTTTTGTTTTTTTTGTTTTTTATGCTTGTTGGATGTGGTTATAAACCGGTGCAAAAGGTTACAAAAACTATTTTTGATGAACCAGTTTTAGTAAAAGTAGCAATTGATCCCGAAGATCCAAAAGTAGGAGAATATTTAGAAGATGAAATTACTAAAATGGCTATTAAAAGACTTGATTTAATTGTTACAAAAGATGTTGATAAAGCAAAAAGTTATATTTTAGTTAATCGCTATGTAGTAAATACCTCACCAGTTAATGAAGATAATGAAGGAAATGTTATTCGATATAGTGTTAATGCTGCAGTTGAATTTGCCGTTAAAGATAAAAAAGGATTTTGGAGTAAAAATATTGTAACTAATGAATATGTTCCGGTTAAACCAAAATCACAACTTAATGATGAAGCAAAAGAAAAAGCTACAAAACTTGCCATTAAAAAAGCACTTGATGAGTTTGTGTTAGCAGTATTTCAAAGAGGACAAAATCAATGATGATACCGCCTTTGGCGGAGTTTTTAGATACAAAGCCAATTTATTATAAAAAGTTTGATCCAAATAGAATAGTTGGGGCTTATCAATTAATAGTAAAAAATATTAAACATCCAAAAAGAATTCATTTAATAGGAACTAATGGTAAAGGAAGTACTGGCAGAACAATTGCATATTTAGCTTATAAAAGTGGTTTTAGTGTTGGACATTTTAGCTCTCCTCATATTTTGCATTTTAGTGAACGATTTTGGATAAATGGGACTTTTGCTAATGAAAATGAATTACAAGAAGCTCACGAAAAACTCTATAACTTATTAGGTGAAAAAGTTGCAAAAAGTTTAAGCTATTTTGAATATCAAACTCTTTTGGCTTTTGTTTTGTTTGAAAATTGTAATTTGCAAGTAATCGAAGCTGGACTTGGTGGAGAGTATGATGCAACAAGTGTTGCAAAATATGATGCAACGATTTTTACTCCAATTGGGTTTGATCATCAACCCTTTTTAGGAGATACTATCAATTCCATTGCGACAACAAAGTTAAAGGCAATGGATGGAATAAACTTTTTAGCTCCTCAAATATATAAAGGAGTTCAAGAAATAGCATTAAATTTAGCAAAAGAGAAAAACTTAGATCTTTTTCTTCTTAAAAAAAAAGATTTAACTCCTTTCCTTCAAAAAATTCCAAATAATACTTGGCCTTTTTTTATTAAAGAAAATATTGCAACAGCACTTTTTGCAATGAAGAAATTGCAAATTCCTTTTCATTTTAATGATTTAAAAAGTTTAAAGCTTTTTGGAAGATTTTATCGCTTTAAAAAAAATATAATTTTAGATGTTGGGCATAATGCTTTAGCTGCAAAAGCTATTAAGAAAGCTTTAAAAGAAAAAGTGGTTTTAATTTTTAATATTTTAGATGATAAAGATGCAAAAGAGGTTTTAATAACTTTAAAAGAAAAAATAAAAAGAGTAGAAATAATTCCTATTCAAACACAGCGTACAAGTTCGATTGAGTTTTTAAAAAATCTTTTAGACGAGTTAAAAATTGAGTATTGTAAATTTCAAAAATTAAAAAAAGAGGAAAACTATTTAGTATTTGGTTCTTTTTATGTAGTAGAAAGTTTTTTAAAAAAATTAGGAGTTAAGAGTATAGATGCAAGCAAGACTATTTGAATTTTTAAAAAAAAATAATAAAACAAAAATATTAATAGTAAAAAATATTAAAGAAGCAAAAAAGGCACTTTGTGTATATGAATATTTAGGCAAAAAAGCTTTTGTAATGCCAGATATTAGGCTTTTGCCAGGTGATGACACAAGAAGTTACATGAGTGAAATTAGCAAAGCATTTGTAATACTTCAAAAGTTTTATAAAAATCATGACGCAACACTTATTGCTCCTTTTGCAACGCTTACTCTTTTAATGCCAAAGATTAAATATTTAAATGCTTTAACAATCTCTTTTGCAGACGAAATTGATCTAACTGTTTTTAAAAAGAAACTTCTTTATTGGGGGTATAGCTTTGTTGATGTCGTAACTACTCCAGGAGAGGTTGCTTTTAGAGGAGAGATTATTGATATTTACCCTCCAAATTCAAAAGAGCCAGTTCGAATTAATCTTTTTGATATTGAAGTTGAAACAATTTATCATTTTGATGTAACGAGTCAAAAAAGGGTTGGAGAAGAGCTTGAAGAGATTACAATTTATCCAGCCTTTTTAGCTTTAGAAGAAAAAAATTATGAAATTTTACAACAAAGAGTGCAAAATTCAAAATATGAAACTTTTAGTAAAGATATCTATTCTCTTGGACTTTGGGAAATAGGAGAGTTTGGAATTTCACTTTTAAAAGAGTATGATGCAATAATTTCTACTTCACAAACTCTTGAAGAGATAGAAGAATTTTATGATTTAAATAGAGTTACTCCTCCTCTTATAGCTAAAGAAGATTTTCCAAACAAAATTTTACCTAAAGCAAAAGAGTATAGAGAAGTTGAAGTAATTGATATTAATAAATATATACAAAATAACATCGATTCAAAAAAAATTACCATACTTTCTCGAAATGAAACGCAAATTAGAGCAAGTTCCCTGCCGCATCTTGAAAAATTGTATTTTAAATACATTGATGGTATTTTAAATATTGCAAATTCAAAAGAGGCAATTCTTTCTATTAACAAAGAAGAGAAAAAAAGAAAAGTAAAAAAAGCAACTCTCATTTTAGACGAAATTGCTCCAGGAGAGTATGTTGTTCATCAAGATTATGGTGTAGGGATTTTTAGAGGAATCGTTCAAAAAGAGGTTTTGGGTGCTTTTAAAGATTTTGTTGCTATTGAGTATGCTAACGAAGATATGCTTTATGTTCCAGTTGAATATTTAGAAGTAATTGATAGATATATTGCTCCAAGTGGATCATTGCCAACAATTGATAAACTTGGAAAAGGTAGTTTTGCCAAATTAAAAGGTAAAGTAAAAGAAAAACTTTTTGCTATAGCAAAAGAGTTAATGGAAATATCGGCAAAACGCCTTTTAAAAGAAGGGAAAAAAATTGTAGTCGATAGAGGATTACAAGAAGCCTTTTTGCATGCAGCTCCTTTTAAGCATACTCAAGATCAAATAAAAGCCATTGAAGAGATTTTAGACGATTTAAGCTCTGGTAAAATTATGGATAGGCTTCTTAGTGCAGACGTTGGTTTTGGAAAAACAGAAGTTGCTATGAATGCTATTTTTGCCGTTGTTAAAAATGGCTATCAAGCAGCTATTGTTGCTCCAACGACACTTTTGAGTATGCAACATTTCAAAACACTTAAAGAGCGGTTAGAGCCTTGGGGAATAAAAGTTACAAAATTAGATCGTTTTGTAAGTGCAAAACAAAAAAAAGCAGTGCTTGAGAGTTTAAAAGATGGTTCAATTGATGTTGTTGTTGGAACGCACGCCTTGCTAAATGCATCATTTAAAAATTTGGGCTTAGTAGTAATAGATGAAGAGCATAAATTTGGCGTCAAACAAAAAGAAGCTCTTAAAAAGCTTACTATTGATGTGCATCTTTTAAGTATGTCTGCAACGCCAATTCCACGATCGCTTAATATGGCACTATCTCAAATTAAATCCTTTAGCCAAATTTTTACGCCACCATCAAATAGAGCAGCTGTTAGAACTTTTGTAAAAAATTTTGATATTAAAGCTGTAGGAGAAGCAATTAGAAGAGAGTTAAGAAGAGGAGGGCAGATATTTTATATTTATAACTCTATTGCTATGCTTGAACAAAAAAAGCAGCAACTTTTAGAAGAGATTCCAAATTTAAGAATAACGACTTTACATTCAAAAGTAAGTGCAGCTCAAAGCGAAAAAGAGATGCTTAAATTTGAGCAAGGTGAATATGATTTATTGCTTAGCACATCAATTGTTGAGTCTGGAATTCATTTGCCACGCGTTAATACAATTATTATTGATGGAGCACAAAATTTTGGAATTGCTGATTTACATCAATTACGAGGAAGAGTAGGCCGTGGAGGAGTTGAAGGGTATTGCTATTATTTTGTAAATAATAGAGATAAATTAAATGAAAATGCAAAAAGACGCCTTTTAGCACTTGAATCCCATAGTGAACTTGGTAGCGGAGCAATTTTGGCAATGCACGATTTAGAAATTAGAGGGGGAGGGAATTTAGTTGGAGAAGCTCAAAGTGGACACATTAAACAAATTGGATACTCTCTTTATTTAAAAATGCTTGAAGATACTATAAAAATGCTAAGCAATACTCCAAAAGAAGAAGAAAAATCTGAAGTAAAACTTAACGTTAATGCCTACTTAAACGAAGAGTTAATTTGCGAAGATAGATTAAGACTTGAACTTTATCGAAGACTATCACAAGTGAAAGATTTAGAAGAACTTTATGAAATAGAAGAAGAAATAGAAGATAGATTTGGCAAATTAGATAAATTCACGAAACAATTTATCGATTTAATTGCCATAAAAGTATTGGCTAAAGAAAAGAGAGTGAAAAAAATAAGTAACAATTATCAAAATATCTTTATAGAATTTTTTGACGAAAAAGAAAGAAAAATCTTAACTTCTCCTTCGAAAGATAGCGACGATATTTTACAAACGACGCTTTCCTTTTTAAAATCTTTATAAAACTTTTCCATTTTTTGAAAAAAAGTGCTTAAATAGCCTCATGTTAACGATTAATTAATCTTTTTAAGATAGTATAATAACAATTTTTCTAAAAAGAGGGAAAAATTGGATACGATTAATAAAATAAAACGCGAAGTTCACAAAATTGTCGTTGGTCAAGAAAAAATGGTAGAAAGCCTCCTCGTTGGACTTATTTGTCAAGGGCACATTCTTTTAGAAGGGGTCCCAGGGCTTGCAAAAACTACAACAATTAATGCATTGGCTAAAACGTTGGGCCTTGATTTTAAAAGAGTACAATTTACCCCAGATTTACTCCCAAACGATATAATTGGAGCTGAAATTTACGATCCAACTTCAAATAGTTTTAAAATTAAAAAAGGACCAGTTTTTACCAATTTACTCTTAGCCGATGAAATAAACAGAGCCCCAGCAAAAGTGCAAAGTGCCTTGCTTGAAGTTATGCAAGAGCGTCAAGTTACCATCGGAGATCATACTTTTAAAATGGATTTGCCTTTTTTAGTTTTAGCAACGCAAAACCCAGTTGAACAAGAAGGGGCTTATGAACTTCCAGAAGCGCAACTTGATAGATTTTTGATGAAAGTTGTCGTTGGCTATAATACAAGAGCCGAAGAGCTTGAGATTGCAAGAAGAGTAGCTAATTATAGTTTTGAAGAACCAAAGCAAGTTGCTTCAAAAGAAGATCTCTTTCGTGTTCAAAAAGAAGCAATGAGTGTACATATTGATAGTGAGGTAGAAAAATATATCGTTGAACTTATTTTTGCAACGAGAGAGCCTCATAAATATGGCTTGAGTAAACTAAGCGAATATATTGAATTTGGTGCAAGCCCAAGAGCTACTATTGATATGTATAAAGCTGCAAGAGCAATTGCTTATATTAAAGGGCAGGATTTTGTCTCACCTATTGAGATTGCTTATATTGCAAAAGAGGTGCTGCGCCATAGAATTATTCTAACCTATGAGGCTCAGGCTGAAGGTATTACTCAAGATATGATTATTGAAAAAGTTTTAGCAACGGTACCAATTCCATAACCTATGAAAAAAGAAGCATTAAAAGTTATTTTAAAAGCGAAAAAACGCGTTTTTGGAGCACTCTCTGGTAATCATATCTCTCCATTGCATGGAGAAGGATTTGAATTTGCCGAATTGAGAGAATATAGCTATGGTGATGATGTTAAAAAGATTGATTGGAAAACGAGTGCTAAACTTGGGAAACCTTTTGTTAAAATTTATCACGAAGAGCGCGAACTCAATGTTGTAGTCTCTACTATGCTTAATGGCTCTACTTATTTTGGTACGGAGATTCAAAAAAAAGAATATATAATTGAGCTTTTAGCAATTTTGGGCTTAGCCGTAATTAGAAATAAAGATAATTTTAGCCATATTTTATTTGCTAATAAACTCTATAGAGCATCTAAACCTTCAAAAAAAATTTATGCTGTGCAAAAAGAGGTCGAAAATGCTATGAATTTTAATGTTCTTGGGAAAAGAGCAAATTATACGCTTTGGGTGCAAGAGCTTACAAAAAGAATTAGGCAAAAATCTTTGCTTTTTTTAATTGGTGATTTTGTAGGAGATATTAATTTATCAATTTTAGCAAAAAAACATGACGTTATTGCTTTGGTTGTTCGAGATTTTTTTATTGAACATCCAAAACCACTTGGTGAAGTAACATTGGTTGATCCAGCCTTTTTGGATCGATTTAGTGGAAATGTGGATGAAGAATCGATTCAAATTTTTCAGCAAAAGTTAATACAAAATGATAAAAAACTTTTTAAACATTTTAAAGAAAATGGTATAAGATTTGCAAAACTTTATACCAATCAAGATCCATACAAACAACTTATAAAGAGGTTTGGATGAATAAATTTATAGATATTTATACTCCAGTAACAATTACTGATTACTCTTTTTATCTTTTTTTAGTTGTTATTATTTTTGGATTATTTTTAGGATTCTTTCTTTTTCAAAAAGCATTTGTTTTTAGCAAAAATCATTGCAAAATAAATTGTTATAAATATTTTTTGCAAAAATTTAGCTCTATTGATTGGAGCAATCCAAAAGTTGCAGCTTACAGGGCAACATATTATGGAAGATTTTTAGCAAATGACGCAAGAAAAAAAGATATCTTTTTGCAAATGAAAAGCCGCCTTGATAAATATAAATATAAAAAAGAAGTTAGCTCAATCGATCAAGAAGCAATTAACTATTATAACCTTTTTAAGCAGGTGTGTGATGAGTCACTTTAATTTTGAATATCCTTATGTCTTTTTATTATTACCACTGTTTTGGATATGTCAAAAAAAGTGTCCACCAAAAAGTGAAGCTATCTATTTTCCTTATATTCATATTTTAATTGGTGGAGAGAAATTTAAAAGTTTATGGCTTGAAGTTTTTAAATGGTTTACCTTTATAATGTTTTTATTCGCACTTGCTTCACCAGTTAAAAAAACTATTTATCATGATGTAAAAAAGAATGCAAGAGACATTATGCTAATACTTGATATTAGTGATTCGATGAAAGATATTGGTTTTGATTTAGATCATCCCAAAAAAAGAAAAATTGATGCCGTAAAAGAAGTTGTTAATGATTTTATTAATAAAAGAGTCAACGATAGAATAGGGCTTATTAGTTTTGCAAGTAGTGCTTTTATTGCATCTCCTTTAACTTTTGATAAAAATTATTTAAAAGAAATTTTAAAAAAACAGCAAGTAGGCTTACTTGGAAGTAGAACTGCAATTTATGATGGACTTGCACAATCACTCTATCTTTTAGAAAGTGATAAAGCAAAAAGTAAAGTAGCAATTTTATTAACCGATGGAAGTGATAATATGAGTACAATAAAATTTGATAAGTTGCTTAATTTTATTAAAAAAAGTGGTATAAAAGTTTATGTTATTGGAGTTGGTGCTAAAGAAGATTTAAATATTAATCGACTAAAAAAAATAGCAAACGTAAGTCATGGTGAGTTTTTTATGGTTCAAGATAAAAATGCTTTATTTAGAGTTTATAATCAAATAGATGCAAGTGAATATTCTAAACAAAAAGCACAAAGTTTTGTTGTTTATAAATATTATTATTATTTTCCGCTAATTTTTGCCTTAATATCTTTAATGCTTTTTATCTATTTTAAAAGTGTAAAAGGGGTGGCGAAATGAGTTTAGAGCACCCTTATTTATTTGTTTTGCTTTTAGTTCCATTTATTATTTTTGCTTATTTAGTATTAACTAATAAAGAAGGGATAGAGCGCGTATTTTCTTATAAAGTTTTAGAAAAAATTAAAGTAGGATCTAAAGGCTTAAGTAATAAAGAAAGAAATGTAATATTGTTTTTAGCTGGATTTTTTATGATTGTAGCCATTGCCCATCCTTATATAAATAAAGGAAGAGTAAAAGTAAATCTTAGTGGAATAAATGCTGTGCTTGCTTTAGACATTTCTGGTTCAATGCGCACAAAAGATATCTATCCTAATCGATTTGATTTTGCGAAAATTAAAATAAAAGAGCTTTTAAAAGAGCTTCCAGAAGAAGAGATAATGTTAATAACCTTTGCAAAAGACGTTTTTTTAGTTTCTCCATTTACTCAAGATAAAGAGATGTTAAAAAATATTATAGATGGAATTGGAAAAGAATATCTGCAAAAAAGTACCAGCTTTGAAACATTAGGAAAAGCCCTTCGTAAAATTTTACAAAAGAAAGATCCAAAAATAGCTGTTATTATAAGTGATGGTGGTGAGAGTAATGAAGATTTAAAAAAATTTGAAAAGATTATCAAAAAAGAAGGTATCATACTTTATGCCATTTTAGTTGGAACTAAAAAAGGTGGAGTCGTTTTAGATGCAAAAGGAAATGCAGTTTTAAAAAATTCTAAAGTTATCAACTCTAAACTCAACTTAAAGCTTGGTGAAATTGCAAAAAAGAGTGGTGGAGATTATATTATAGCAAATTATGGCAATAAAGATATTAAGAAATTGGTAAATGAATTGCATTCAAAATTTACTGACTTAGTGAGTAAAAAATCTATTAGTGTGCATAAAAAAATTGAGCTATTTTATTATCCTTTAATTTTAGCTTTTATTCTCTTTTTTAGTGCATTAATTTCGATACCTGAATTTAAGAAAGAGGCAAAATGATTAAAAAATTTATCTTTTTTCTCTTTTTAAGTGTTGCTTTAGATGCAGGATTATTTGATTTTTATTATCTTAAAAAGTTTGAAAATGCTTATAAGAATAAAAATTTTGAAAGTGCCCTACAAGCATTAAATCATTTAAAAAATACTGCTCAAGTTAATTTTAATAAAGCCAATGTTTATTATAAAATGGGAGATTTTGATGATGCGATAAAATATTATAAAAGAGCTTATGGCAAAGGTGTAAGTGAGTATCAAAGACTTTTTAATTTAGGCAATGCTTACTTTAGGGCAAAAAAAATAAAAGAAGCCGTAATTGCTTATAAAGCTTCTTTAAGAGCAAAAAAAACACTTAATGCGCTCAATAATTTAAAGATAGCTCTAAATTATAAACCAAAGCAAAAAAATTTTTCTAAAAAAAAGACAAAACATCAAAAAAATAGTTCAAAAAAAGATAATAAACCTCAAAAAATGAGTAAAAAAGAGTTAAAAGAACTTAAAAATCTTTTAATGAAAAAAGAGTTAAAACGATTTTTAAAAGATTCAATTACTTTTAAAAAAGTGCCAGTAATTTTTTATAAAATCGAAGATGGACCAAAAATAAATTTAAAGCAGTGGTAAGGAAGAGAAATGAAAAAAATTTTATTGCTTATAAGCTTTTTAAATATTGCATTTGCTTTTAAACCTACGGTTGATGTTACTTTGAGTAATCGCCATTTAATTCCAGGAGAAAAGCTAAAAATTGAAATAGAAGTTGTT
>JALVTH010000071.1 GCA_027036015.1 Campylobacteraceae bacterium | reverse complement strand
TCGTGGCACTATTTGGTAATAATAATTTATTATTCCTATAAATTGCTGCTATTTTCCATTTAACTTGTGGAATAGATCCAACGTGTCTAAAAGCATAGGCACTCCCAAAAGGAACAACTACTTCCATAACCTCGCCTTGATTTAATCCAATTGTTTGAGCAACAACTGGAACATTTGGCAAATGATCATAAACTCTATTGGCCAAGAGCTCTATAGCATCTACAATATGCAAAAAAGCATCTTCAATCGTTTCAAAACTTTTCTCTTGATCTAACAATATAATTCGAATTTTTTTATCTATTCTTCGCATATTAAAATAAACTTCTCTTGCTTCTTCCATCTTTTCCATTATGATAAATACTGATAAAAATTTCTCTTTATTAAAAATACTTTTTAATCGTAAAAAACTGGTAGCATCTGCTATTTCAAAATGAATTGAATTACTCTTTTTTATCTCTAACTCATACTCTTTATCAAAAACGATAAAATACTTTAAATTGGCTACTTGTCTATTTACAATAATTTCTACAAATCTTTTAGCAACCAATCCTTGCGCAATAACTAATATATTATTCATGCTTTAGTCTTTTTAGGTAAAATTTCAAAAAACTTTAAAGGCATTATAACATAATGGAATTTGTAATAGAAGCAACTTCAAAAAATGCAAGAGCTGGAATTTTAAAAACAGCTCACTCAATTATAAAAACTCCCGTTTTTATGCCAGTTGGAACAGCTGCATCTATCAAAGCTCTTGATACATTGGATTTACAAAACTATCTTAATCCACAAATTATTTTAGCAAATACCTATCATCTTTATTTAAGACCAGGTGACGAACTTATAAAAGAGCTTGGAGGATTGCATAACTTTACTAAGTTTCCTAAAAGCTTTCTAACCGATAGTGGAGGTTTTCAAGCCTTTTCTTTAAATAAAAACGTTAAACACGAAGAAGATGGTATTATCTTTAAAAGTCACATCGATGGCTCTTATCATAAATTTACCCCAAAAAAGGTGCTTGATATTCAATATAATTTAAATAGCGACATTATGATGATTTTAGATGATTTAGTTGCTCTACCAGCAACGAAAGAACGCCTATTACAAAGCATTAAACGAACAACCAAATGGGCAAAAGAATCAATTCTATATCATAAAGAAAAGAAGAGACAAAATCCACATTTAACCAATAACATCTTTGCCATTATTCAAGGTGGAGTCGATTTTGAATTTAGAAAAATTTCAGCAAGCGAACTTTGCGAACTTGATTTTGATGGTTTTGCTATTGGAGGTTTAAGCGTTGGTGAAAGTAATGAGCAAATGTATGATACTGTCGAATTTACCACTCTCTTCATGCCAAAAGAGAAACCAAGATACTTAATGGGTGTTGGAACGCCTGAAGATTTAATAGAAAACATCGATAGAGGCGTCGATATGTTTGATTGTGTCATGCCAACAAGAAATGCAAGAAATGGCACCCTTTTTACAAGCTTTGGTAAAATAAATATTAAAGCTGCTCGCTTTAAAAAAGATGAAAATCCAATTGATAATAATTGTAATTGTATTGTTTGCAAAAACTATTCAAGAGCCTATTTAAATCATCTCTTTCGTGCAAAAGAGCTTACTTACTATCGTTTAGCAACAATTCATAATCTTTATTACTATTTAAATTTAATGAAAGAAGCAAGAGAGGCAATCGTGCAAGATCACTTTAAAGAGTTTAAAAAAGAGTTTTTTGCCAAACGGCAAAATTAGTTATCATTAGCATGCGTGCAATGTTTAATCGATTCGGTATCGATTGCTTCTCCTTTATGTGAGTTAGTACTATCTGGATGAATTCCTAAAGAGACACTTGGTTGATTTTGTAAAAAGTCCCATCCGCCCATTACTGTCGTATGGTTATTGATATTATATCCAGCGCTAAGATCAATTCCCAATTGCTTATTTTTATCTTTTCCCCAAGGATAATAAGTAGCTCCTGCTGCAATTACTGGCTTTTTTTCTTTTTCATTGGAAATAACCTTAATTGTAGCCCCCACTCCTGAAAGATCACTACCCAATTTAAAAGTTATTCCGCCAAGAAATGTTGGATTGGCGCTTAAAAAGCTAAATAACGAAAGAAACATCAACCCTTTTTTCATATTTTACCTTTCTTACTTCTTTATTTATATTATACAATATTAAAGATAAAAAGTAAAGGGTTTAATACTCTTTACTAAAAATAATATCAGCACTTTGAGAATCTTTGCCAACTTCAATTTCGGTATGCACTGACTTTGTAATATCAATTCTAGTTTTAATTGAAGCTTTCTCTCCTTCTTGATTATAATAAATAATTACATGTTTTCCAATATTTTTTCCAATCGTAAAACCATTTTCTCTTAATATAATATGATCAATTTTTAATCCAATAGAACCCAAAAAAGATTTTGCAAGCGTTCCTCCAATTAAATTAACCATCGATTCTTGCGAATGTGTTCCAGCTGCCGAAGAGTCATCAAAGAGTAAATAAGCAAGAATTTGATCTTTTGTAAGCACAGGTGAAGAGCGAAAATTTAAAATTGGTCTATTAGCCGTTCCTAAAATTGAAACATAAATTTTATACTCTCTTCCATCATATTTTAAAGTGATATCTAAATAAGGTGTTGTACTTTTTCCTTTAAAAATAATTTTTCCCTTTACTAAAGAAAGACGTTTACCCTTTAACAAATAATAGCTTTTTTTATCAAGCAAAATAACTCCCTCAATTTTGCTAAGTTTCCCATAGTTTTTATTAATTTTCAAATCTGGCAATAATATAAAATGACTACTTGATTGTGAATATAAAATTCCTTTTTTTGTTTTTATTTTTAAGTTTAGGGCAATATTTTTAGCAAAATTTGTACTCTCCTTTGCTCTTTGGCGCTGTAAAATAATAATATCTTCATCTTCACTGCTTAGCGTTTTTAAATTTTTTCTAATAACTCCTCCCAAAATTATGATACTTCCATCAATTTTTATTTTTTCTTTATTTATCACAATCTTATTATTTAATGCTAAATTAAGTATTCCATCACTATTTTCAAGTTTGAAATTTGAAGCTTTTGCACTCAAGCTTGCTCCAAAAGGCAATAATTGATACTTCCCGTTAAGTTGCAAAGAATCGTTAATCCAAAAATTTTTAATAACTTTTTTATTTAAATCAATCAAAGAGCTTTTATTTGCAAAAAATTTATAATTTTTTAGACTAAAGGCATAGTGATTAATTTGTAATTGATTGTTTTGCAAAAAAGCTGAAATAAAAAGATTTTCTATTTTCGTTTTGTTTACTATGAAACTCTTAGAGTGTAAATTAAAGTTTATGATGTTATTTCGTAGAGTTCCTTTAAGAGCAAAAGAGCCATCAATTTTTTGTTTCATTGCAATTGGATAAATTTTATTCATCTGTAATAATGCTTTTTTAATTGAAGAACAAGTTAAATCGAAATGAAACTGTTCTAACCATCCTTTAATTGAAGCTTTTAAAGTACTATTTTGAAGTTTTGCCTCTAAATTATTCGTTGCTAAGTTCAAGTTTGCTTTGAGAGAAAAGTTTGCAATTTGACTTTTTACATCTATGCTTTTTTTATCTATTTTTAATTTATATTTTGAGACGATTTTTTTAAATTTATCGATTTTGCCTAAACTTGCCATCCCTTCTAAAAGTAAGTTATCATCGTAAGTAAATTTTCCTTTTGAGTTAAATAAATTACTTCCTAATGTAAAACTTCCTTTAATAGGAAAAAGCTTTTTAAAATAGAGAATACTTTGAATGGTTAAATTATTTATTTGATATTTTTTAGAAAGTTTTGGGATAAGAAGCGATAGAGGAACTTTTCCTTTATTAAAAATTTTTACGATACCTTTTTTATAATCTAGTGATTGCAAAGAACCATGTAAATTTTTACTAATAAATTTAGCACTAATTTGCTTGCTATCTCCTTGATAAGTTGCAGATAAATTTTGAAGGAGTGTTTTTAAATAATTGCTCTTGAAAAGAAACGTATCTACTTTAACTTTCCCAAAATATCGCATCTTTTTTAAATAATCTAATTCATTTTGTACTTTTAGCCATGCAAATTTATCATCTTTAACTTTTCCATTAATTTTCCAAACAACTCTATTAGTA
>JALVTH010000070.1 GCA_027036015.1 Campylobacteraceae bacterium | reverse complement strand
GCATAGATATCTTGCAAAAAAAGTTCATCAATCGTTACTTTTTCAAAACTCAACTCTTCAAAAAAGCGAAAAATATCGTCACTATGTGCAAAAAATTTAATAAAATTTTTACTCATTTTTAATGTATCAAACTCTTTAAAATTGCTTGCTTCTTGTAAAAAAAGCTTTCTTTGCAAGCTATCAATGAGAGGCTTTTTAGGAGTAATAACAATTGCTTCAAACTCAGCAATAGAGAGCATTTTAGGAAGAAAAACACTTTCTCCTTTAAAAAGAGAAAGCTGCTCTCTAATTGCCCTCTTAGTCGAATAGAGTATTAACATTTTTACTTCTTAGGAGCCCAGCAGTAAATGTCAATAAATTTTTCCGTATTTTTATCTATTTGAACTCTAACTCGTAAAATATAGCGTCCAGGTTTTGGTGGAGTAATTGAAGAAATGATGTACTTCCCATCTCCTTGACATTTAATATTTTTAAAATACCTATCGTAAGCATTTGTCACTGGAGAAGTAAATAGCACAGTTACATTTGCATCATTAACAGCTACATTATTTTTATTTTTAACACTTATTGTTAATGAACTATTTTGCTCTAAAGTATAATATTGATGTGGCTTTCTTTTGATGTGTTTTGGTTTAAAATTACTCTTTTTTAAACCACTAAAACTTAGAGTAAAATTATTATCAAAGTTTTTCTCTTTTTCTTGATATTCGTTGTAGTTTTTCTCAGCATTTTGATATTTTGTCATAAAAGTTTCTGCCTCTTTAACTGGCATTGAAATTGTGTTTTTAATCGTCCAATATCCAAGCGTTATACCAATAGCTAAAAAACCTAAAATAAAATAAGGCCAAAATTTCCCACTCTTTTTATTTTGACTCATCTTTTTCCTTTATTCAAAAATGGAGCTATAAAATATATCCAAAAAACTATTAAAGCTCCCCCAATTACAATAAAATTTAAAAGTTTTATTACCCAGTGCCCACTCTCTTTAATTGTATTTTTAAGTGCAACTCCTTTAGTTTTGGCAATTTCATCAGCAAGTTCCGAATAAGCTTGCACAATACCTAAATCATATTTTGATTGTAAAGAGTTTTTATCTTTACTTGCAATAATATTAATTGCATAATCTAAAATTTTGTTTTTATCTAAACCACTTAAAAGCTCACTACTCGATGCAATTACATGAATTCGTTTTGAATTTGGTGCAAAAACGATTGCAACATATGGCTTGCTTAAGCTACTTTCATACTTTTTTATGTAATCATAGATACTAACGCCTCGCTCTATCTTATCATGAGTAGTAATTACATAAGCTTTGATTTTTGTTTTATTATAAAGTTCATTGCCTATTTTTTCTATAAAATCGGCTGCTTTTGGTGAGATAAGATGATCATTTAAAAGATAATTAGCATTTAGAGGCAAAAAGTATAAAAGAAGCAAAAGCAAGGCACCCCTTACTTTTGCTCCCATCACTTATCCTGAAATATATAAGTGATTTGGAGTTAATACTGACCAAGCTGTAATTGCTGCTAAAATAACCAATAAAAGTGTAATTAATTTATCCATGATACGCCCCTTCCCTTATCTTCTTGTTAAATCATATTTTGCATTATCTTTACTAATTTTTTTAACCGCATCTAAGTTAGTAATTACTGGAGTTGGGTCATATGGCTTTGTTGCCGCTTCTCTTTCAATTACAATTGCTTTACTGACCAACACAAACAAAATTGTAAGCAAAAGTGCTGTTGCAATAAGCATTCCAGTAATTCCATGCAAACTAAACAAACCTCTACTTGTATTTTCAGCCATATCCTACTCCTTGTCACTACTTAAAGTTTTAATATACTCAGCAAGCGCTTTTTCTTGAACTGGAGTGAATCTATTAACAAATGATGGCATTTGACCAATTACACCCTTTTTCCCATGAGTTAATACTTGATGAATTAAAGTTGCATCAAATGCTTTTAAATTAGGTGCTTGTCCACCATTTCCGGTTCCATCTTGTCCATGACATCCTGCACATGTTGCCCATGCTGCTGGAGCTTTCCCTTTAAGTCCATTTGCAACATATTCAGCAACTGCTTCTGCATCCTTGCCTTGTGCTAAACCAGCTGGCATTGCACCAAGAGGGTATTTAAAATTGTGTGAACCATTTTTAAGAACATAAAGCACTTGCTCTTTTGCAATTCTATGAGTTAAATCATGTGCTTTACCATCCATACCATCACCTGTTTCACCATGACAAGGTGCACATTGAACTAAGAAAATAGACTCACCCATCTCTTTTAATACTTCTGGGCTTGCATTTTTATGCTTTGCTTCAAATTTTGCATTGTATGCCTTTACTTCTTCATTGTATTCACCAATTTGACTGTATGCATTAAGCGGATAACCAAAAAGAAAATACCATCCAGCCCAAATAGAAACACCTACAAATGACCAAGCCCATCCAGCTGGTAAATCATTTTTATATTCACCAATGCCATCCCATGTATCTTCTGCAAGCTCACCAGTTGCAGTATCTGTTTTCATTTGTTGCATATATTTAGCTGCAACACCAAAAGCAAGTACTGCAATTGCAATTGCACCCAAGAAGGTAATCATGTTAACTGGGTCACTCAAATCAATATGCATCTGTTTTACTACAACGAGTATTGCAACAATTAAAACACCCGCTAAAACAAGACCTTTGACAACCATGCCATTCATTTGTCCTCTCCTTTTTTCTTCTCTTCTGATTTTGGATTCTTTTCTAAAATTTCACTATCTAACTCATCATCAAGAGCCAATCTACCATATTTTTCATAATTTTTTTTGCCTTTTTTCTCACTACGATAGAGATAGATAATGTAGTAATAAAAAATTACTACCGCAAGTCCAGTTCCTATTAAAAACATATAGATTCGATATTTCTCTATCTCCATCGCAACATCAGACACTATTTATCCTTTTATTTTAATCTTTCAAGATAAGCTACTAACGCTACAACTTCTGGAACTTTTCCAGATTCAACCATTTTTACTAAGTCATCTCTTTTCATAGCTTTAGCAATTTTTAAAGCTTCTGGTAAGATTTTTTCTTTTTTATATTTTTCAAAAGCTGCTTTACCAGGTTTTATATCATCTCCATATGGAGTATTAAAAACTTTTTTAACTGTTACAGCTTCAGCATAAGCAGTTTCTAAATCTGCTACATTTGTAAATTGATGCTTATATGCAGGCATAATTGAATCTGGAACAACAGATTTTGGATTCCACATATGGTTTGCATGCCAATCTGGAGTTCTATATCTACCTACACGGTGTAAATCTGGACCAGTTCTTTTTGAACCCCAAAGGAATGGTCTATCATAAGCATATTCACCAGACATTGAATATTGCCCATATCTATCAGTCTCAGCTTTAAATGGTCTAATAAGTTGTGAATGACATGCAATACAGTTATCTTTTTTATACACTTCTTTCCCTGCAAGCTCTAAAACAGTATAAGGCTTAAGCCCTTTAATAGGGCGAGCCTTTTCCATAAAGTTTGGTAAAACTTCAATAAGACCTGCATAAGCAATAACAACAAATACTCCCACTGCAAAGAAGAATGGGTGTTTTTCTAACCAATGAAACATAATCCTACCTCCTTTTTATGCCATAGGTGATTTATATCTTGGCTCTTGCTCAAGTCTTCTACCTGCTGTTGCAGTTTTAAAGAAGTTCCAAGCAAACATAAATACACCAATTAAATATAATAATCCACCAAATGCTCTAATTGTATAGTATGGATGCAATACTGATACAGTATCAATAAAGCTATATACTAAGTTTCCATACTCATCAACAGCTCTCCACATCATACCTTGAGTAATTCCTGCAATCCACATTGATGAGAAGTAAAGTACTACCCCAATTGTTTGAATCCAAAATTGTGCTTCAAGGAGTGATTTAGAATAAATTTCTCTTTTAAATACTCTTGGAGCCATGTGCATTACTGCTGCAAAAACCATAAATGCAACCCAACCAAGAACACCATCATGAACGTGACCTATAATCCAATCTGTAAAGTGAGCAATTGCATTTACTGATTTAACTGATTGAATTGGACCTTCAAGCGTACTTAACATATAGAAAGTTGATGCAAGAATCATAAACTTAATTAATGGGTTTTCAGTTAATTGATTCCACTCACCTTTCATTGTTAAAAGCATATTAATTGCACTACCCCAAGAAGGCAAAATTAAAACTACTGAGAAAACTGAACCCATTGTTTGCATCCAATCTGGAACTGTTGACCAAATTAAGTGGTGACCACCAGCCCAAAGATAAACAAACATTAATCCCCAGAAAGATAGAAGTGATAATTTATAAGAATAAACTGCTTGACCGGATTCTTTTGGCAAGAAGTAATAAATCATTGCAATAATAGGAACTGTAAATACAAATGCAACTGCATTGTGTCCCCACCACCATTGAACTAATGCATCATTTGTACCAGCATACATTGATACAGAATGATACCATGCACCAAGTCCGCCTGAGAAAAAGTATGTTGGAACTTCCATATTGTTAAATAGATATAACATTGCAACAGCAAGGAAAAATGCAATGTAATACCACATAGAAATATATAATGTTTTTTCACGGCGAAGTCCAATCATACCAAAAAGAGCAATTCCAGAAACAACCCATGTTAAAACAACTAAAATATCAAGTGGCCACTCCATTTGTGCATACTCTTTGCTTGCAGTAATACCAAGCGCAAGAGTTACCACCATTAAAGCTGCTACAATCATATAAAGTAAAAAGTGTAATTTGCTCATAAATCTTAAAAATCCAGACTCAAGCAAAGAAACTTTTAATACTCTTTGACCAACATAATACATACTTGCCCAAATACCACTAAGAGTAAAACCATAAATTACTACATTGGTGTGTAATGGTCTTAATCTACTAAAAGTTCCATACTCACCCATTAAGTAGTTTAAATCTGGAAATGCCAACTGAGATGCAATTAAAACCCCAATTGCCATACCTACAATACCAAAAATCACTGTTGTCCACATAAACAACTTGACAATGGAATAATCATATTCCAAAGCTGCATTTGATTGCATTTAGCCCTCCTAAATTTGTTTTTTGCTACGTGCGTAACAATACATTATGATTATATGATAGCTTTTCTATAACTTAGCTTAAAAAAATTATATTTTTTTTTAGTTTTTTTTATTAAGAAAATATTAAGATTAGAAAGCAAGAGAGATTTTAGAGTGATAAAATGAAGCTAAAATAAAGTAAACTAAGGGCTCTCTTACGCTTTGCCCTTCGCTTTTTGAATATTATTAATATAAAGATAATCAATTTTGATATTTTTTTCACTGTGTAAATTTGTAGCAATATCTTGTAAAATTTGATCAAAATCACTAAAAAGATAATTAGCAAGAGAGCCAGGAATTGGGTTTATTTCATTTAAATAAACTTTATTATCTTTGACAAAAAAATCACATCTAATAAGGGCTCCCATAAAAAGTGCTTCATAAATTTTCTTAAAATTATTTTCTATTTTTTCTTTTAAAGTTTCTTCTACATTCGCTGCCATTACTTGTTCATCTCTTGAAAAGTCTAAATATTTTTTTTCAAAATCTAAAAACTCCTCTTTTTGCGGCTCTTCAATAATAGAAAGATGCCAAGAACTTCCTTTAGCTCCTGCTAAGTTATATTCTTTTATACCTTCAATAAATGGTTCTATTAAAACTTCATTATCAAATTCAAATGCTACATCAAGCGCATAGGAAAGTTCTTCTTTACTTTTTACAACACTAACTCCAATGGAACTTCCAAGTCGAAGAGGCTTTATAATAATAGGAAACTCAAAAGGAATTGCTTTTTTTTCATCTTGTTTTAAAGTTATATAATCAATAACTTCAACTCCAAGCTCTTTTGCAAAAAGTTTAGTAAAAAGTTTATTATAACTAATGACACTTCCTTCAATTCTTGGACCTATATAAGGGATAGAGAAAAATTCTAAAAGCGAAGCCATTTTACCATCTTCACCATCTCTTCCATGAATTAAATTGATAGCAACATCAAAATCAAGCTTTTTCTCTTTTAAAAAACTTTTATAAAAAAATCCACCTTTTTTTAATGTAAGTTTAGGAGCTTTTTTATATTCATAAGAAGAAAAATATTTTGATTTCATATTTTGGGGCTCAATTAAATAAAACTCTCTATTGCTATCAACAAAAATAAATTGTAATTGATGTTTTTTAATTACTTTTTTTACTGTTATAGCACTAACAATACTAATTTCATGTTCAAAACTTGAACCTCCAAAAATTACGGCAAATTTCATCTATTCTTCCTTTGTATTTTTTACTCTTTTTGCAAATTCTTTAAATACATAGCTACTCTCATGGGGTCCTGGGCTTGCTTCTGGATGGTGTTGGACGGAAAAAACATCTTTATTTTTATATTTTACTCCTTCAATTGTTCCATCAAAAAGGTTTCTATGTGTCACCTCAGCAATTTGAGTAATCTCTTCTGGAACATTATAATTATGATTTTGAGCAGTAATTTCTACTTTGCCTTCTTTATTTTTTACTGGGTGATTGCCTCCATGATGTCCAAATTTTAATTTGTAGGTATTAAAGCCATGAGCAATTGAGAGCATCTGATGACCTAGACAAATTGCAAAAATTGGAATATCGCTTTTTAAAAGCTCTTGAATAATTGCTTTTTGCTCTTGCAAAACCAAAGGATCTCCAGGACCATTTGATAAAAATACCCCTCCAATTTCTTTCTTTTCATATTTTTGCAATACTACGGAAGCTGGAGTATTTGCAGGAACTACTTCTACGCTCAATCCTGCACTAATAAGCTCATTTAAAATATTTCTTTTTATACCAAAATCATATGCAATGATTTTTTTTGTCGTTTTTGGTGTAGTATAACAAAACTTTGTGGCATCATATTTACCAGTTTTGTGAATATAGCTTTTTGGAGTGGTTACTTTTTCAATATAATTAATTTCACTAATTTTTGGAGCTTGTTCTAAAAGTTTTTTAAGCTCTTTTTTATCACTTATCTGGGTTGAGGCAATCATTTCCATTGCCCCTTCATCTCGAAGCATCTTTGTTAAAAATCTAGTATCGATATTTGTTATTCCTAAAATATTGTTTTCTTTTAAAAGCGTTGATAAACTCTTTTGCCCTCTAAAATTAGAAAATCTCTCTTGATAAGAGCGAACGATAACTCCTTTGCAAAACACTTTACCTTGCAAATTTTCAAAATCTTCTTCATTTATTCCAACATTGCCAATCTCTGGCATTGTAAAGGTAATAAATTGTCCTGCATAGCTTGGGTCAGTTATAATTTCTTGATACCCGGTTAGGGAAGTATTAAAAACAACTTCTCCATACGCAGTTCCACTTGCTCCAAAACTTTGAGCTTCTACAAATAAACCATTTTCAAAATAGAGCCAAACTTTTTGCATCATCTCTCCTATAGCATTCCTCTTTTTAAGAGTTCTTCTTGAAAGAGTCTCTCATAAAGCAGTTCATATTCACTGCTACCTGGTAAAACATCTTTTTTCATTCGTCTTATTTTTTCATACACAATATCATCTATCTCTTCATAGGCTTTTATAAAATCTTTAAATGCCTTAAAAATAACATTTTTTACCTGATTATCGCTAACATCATATTCAATCAAATACTCTTCATAAAGTTCATCCAAAATTTTATGCGAAAGATCACTATATCGATCATCATAATTCATAATAATACCAAATTCTGGTGCCAGACGCTTTTTAATCATAAAAAAAAGCTGTCTCTCATCTGCTTGTTGCATTTCAATATCATCATAATGTTCATCTATAATTTCAGCTACTTTGCTATCAAGCTCTTTTTCTTTTTCTAAATTTTCATCAATAATTTTTTTTGCCGCTTCAACTACTGCCTCTTTTCCTTTTAATAATTTAACAAAAGGAGCATTAATTAAATCTATGGCAATTTTATTTGCAATGTAGCGACTTTGCTTTGGCTTTATTCTCATTGTAACTCCTTAAGTTCTAAAAATCGTATCTTCTCTATTAGGAGAGGTTGATATTATACCAATTTTGGCTCCAATTAATTCTTCTAAATTTTGAATGTACTCTTTTGCCTCTTTTGGTAACTTTTCAAATTCTCTTACTCCTTTAGAACCATCCCATCCTTGAAACTCTTGATATATCGGTTTTACTCCTTCAAGGGTATAAGGAACATAATCTATTGTTTTTCCTTCAAACTCATATCCAACGCACACTTTTACTCTTTTTAAACCATCTAAAACATCAAGTTTCATTAAAGCAACTCTATCTACACCATTAAGCTTTATTGCATGGCGCATTGCAACGGCATCAAACCAACCACATCGTCTTGGGCGGCCAGTCGTTGTTCCAAACTCATGGCCCATCTTTCTTAAATACTCTCCATCTTCGCCAAAATCTTCACTTGGAAAAGGACCATTTCCAACTCTCGTGCAATAAGCTTTAGCAATTCCAATAACTTTTCCTATTTTTTGTGGAGCAATGCCAAGCCCACTACAAGCTCCAGCACTAATTGTTGTTGAACTTGTAACGTAAGGATAGGTTCCATGGTCAATATCAAGCATCGTTCCTTGTGCACCCTCTACTAACACTTTTTTAGAACTCTCAAGTGCTTCCCAAACCAAAAGAGTTGTATCTGTAATATAATCTTGTAACTTTTCTTTATAAAAGGTAAGTTCTTCTAAAAGCTCTTTTTCATTAGGTGCTTCAATTTGGAGTGCATCAAAAATTGGCTTTTGAATTTTAAAATACTCCATAATATCTTTTGTAAGCTTTTTAGGATGCAAAAGCTCTCCAACCCTATGTCCTACTCTTGTAATTTTATCTCCATATGCTGGACCAATTCCTTTACCAGTTGTTCCAATTGCTTTATCACCCTTTAAGCGCTCTTTTGCTTGATCAATTTTTGCATGATAGGGCAAAAGCAAATGTGCTTTATCTGAAATATAAATTCTTCCTTTAACATTATCAAATTGTTCTAACTCTTTAATAAAATCTTTTGGTGAGAGTACAACTCCATTACCAACAATATTTATAGCTTTTTCGTTTAAAATGCCAGATGGAACTAAATGAAGCGCATATTTTTTATTATCAACTACGATGGTGTGTCCTGCATTGTGCCCTCCTCCAAAACGACATACAAAGTCATACTCTTTAGCTAAAAAATCAACAATTTTACCTTTTCCTTCATCGCCCCATTGCAAACCTACGATTAAATCTGCCTTCATTATTTTCCTTTATATCTTTTTTTCTATAACGCTATCAACATAGAGTGCAAAACCAGCTCCACTAACTTCTTTTATCGTATATTCTCCTGCAGTCATAAAAAGTCTTTCTCCTTCAAAAATGCGAAAAATGAGCGAATCGTAATAGCGCATTGGAGTATAAAAAAGTGGAGAGATTAAAATTTTTTTGTATTTAATATGTTTAGCTAAATTTTTAATTTTTTCAAGCTCTTTTGCAATATCTTGAGGATAAATTGAGAGATCGTCTAAATCTTTTAGATGATTAATTTTTACTAAAGCTTTTATCCAAGGATGTTTACTTTGTAAAATTTTTTCTAATCGAATATTTTTTAAATCATCAATTGCAATATCGTAATTCTTTTCTAAAATTTTAGCAATTGTTATGTTTGCAATTTGAAAATGAGCCTCTATTTGAAGTTTTTGCATTAATTCAAGCGCTAATGTTGCTACCTCTTCTAATGAACCTTCAATAATTTCGGCTCCTACTTGATATTGCTCATTTGTTGGATAACTAAAAACTGGCTGAATATAAAACCATCTTTTATTTGCATTGCTTCGACTAAGTCTTCTTGTAACGATTCGAACAACATCAATTGTTGAATCAGCTCTTAGGCTTACTAAATGATTTTGAACATCATTAATTCGAATAAGGCGTTTTATATCGTCAAATACCTCTTGCTGATGGTAAGAAAAAAGAGGTGTAATAATCTCTTCAAAACCTTTTTCTTCCAAAAAAGAGGCTGCAAGCATCTCTATTTGTCGTTTTATTTTTGCACTTTTTCCAAAATAGAGCTTTGATTTTGCTGGAATTTCATGTTCAAATATCATTCACTCTCCATCATTTTGCTAAAAATTCTAACTGCATCGCCATTATATTCTCTTAGCCCTAAATCATTTAAAGCAAGTTCAATACTATTTACAACCCAAGCCATTTGATAAGTTTCAATAAGCCCCATGTTGTTAATTCTAAAAATTTTTCCTTTTAAATGATCTTGTCCACCAGCAATGTTGATTTTATATTTTGTTTTTAAAAGATTTCTAATTTCGTTTGCATTTTTTTCGTCAATTATCGTTGCCATTGCTAAAGCAGGAGATTTTGGATAGATGGTTAAACCAATGGCTCTAAGGCTTTCTAATAAAGCGTTATGTCGTTTTTTAGTTTTTTCAAAAAGCACTTTTAAGCCACCATTTTGTTCAATAATTTCCATCATTTTACTAAAACCAATAATAAGTGTCGTTGCCGCAGTATAAGCAGTTGTGTTTTGACGCTGTTTTTTTAACTCACTTGCTAAATTAAAATAAAATCCCTTTCCATTATCAATACGATTAAGCGCATGTTCACTCAATCCAAGCATTGCCAAGCCTGGCGGAAGCATTAAAGCTTTTTGACTACCAGTTATTAACACATCAATATTAGTTACATCAATTGGCTCAACTCCAACTGCAGTAATTCCATCAGCAATAATTGCAATTTCACTATTAAATTCTTTTGCAGCTTTTGCAATCTCTTCTACTGGATGGCGAAGCCCTCCTGCACTTTCACAAATTTGCAAAGCTATCGTATCAATATCTGAATGATCTTTAAGTGCTTTTTTTACATCTTCAACACTTGCTGGAATATTCCATTCGTATTTAAGTTCAACAAGCTCTAAATTAAAAGCCTTTACAATTTTACTAAATCTATCACCAAATTTACCAGCATTAATTGTAAGAACTTTTTTCTTTGCAATATTGGTAATGGCTGCTTCCATTGCACCTGTTCCAGTGCTTGCTAAAAAAAGAACCTCTTTCATTGGTAATAATTGGAAAAGTGCTTCTCTTGCTTTTTGAAAAATAGCTTCAAATTCTGGAGTTCTATGATGAATTGTTGGAGCTGCCATAGCAAGTCTTACTTCTTCTAAAACCGGAGTAGGCCCAGGAGTAAAAAGTAACATCATCTACATCCTTCATAAAAAAATCGTCCGATTATACCCAAAATTCTATTAGGATGAGTTTTAAGAAAGCATATTTTATTTTAATATGAAAAAATTGTTACTAAAGATAAGAAAAAGATAAAAATTAATGAAAGATTAACAATTTAAGTTTTTTTAAAACTTTAATATTATACAATATGGTATTCCCATATTAAAAAATGTAAGAGCGCGGCCACGCTCTTACTCTAACTTTTTGGGAATAAAGTTGAACCTCGGTATCTTTAAAAAAGATACCCTTTTAATTATATCAAAATTTTTAAAAAGGGTGAAAAATGAAACAAATAACTCTTAGTTTAGGGGTTATTGCTTTGTGTGCTACGTCGCTTTTTGCTGGCAAAGATGTTGCTCCAGCAATTGAGCCACCAGCTCCCATTCCAGTAACACCTACAAAACCAAGTATTACTCCTCCAATTGGGTTATATTTGGGTGGTGGTTTTACATATGCTTACAACAAATGTCAATGTGCTCCTATTACAACACAAAATGGCACTTATACTCCAACAAGCAAAAGTCACACTGAAGGTTTTAATTTAAGAGGAGGATATGAATTTAATCCATTTATTGGATTAGAAGCAAGATATCTTTATACGCCATGGGGTGATACTGATAAAACAATGAAGCATTATGGAATTTATCTTAAACCTTCATATCCTGTGAGTGAAAAATTAGACCTTTATGCTCTTTTAGGATATGGAAAAACTGATTGCGAAACTCTTCCAAAAAATGAAAATAGTTTTGGTTGGGGCGTTGGAGCATCATATAATTTTGGTGAGAGAATTGAAGGTAAGAAAAAAGGTTGGGGTGTTTACTTAGAATATCTAAGACCACTTCATAAAACTGGTAGTAAAAAAATTACAGTTGATACTGTTAGTGCTGGTTTACAATATAACTTCTAAGAGCTTTTTTAGCTCTTAGAAGTTCTTTTCTCATAAAAAAACCACACGACAAAAATAACTCCTAAAATAATATTAAACCAACTATTCTCCCCTAAAGATTGTAACTCATGGTAAAGCTTTTTATAAAATAAGCTACTACTTATTTGCTCTTGCATTTGAAAATATTTTTTTATTGCATCTCCCCAAAAAAAAGCAATAATTTCAGGAACAAAGAAAAAAAGAATAATGCCTACTAAAGCCCACCAACTCTGTCCAGGTTTAAGCTGATTCTTTAACTCTTGCCATTTTTTCTGATTAATACGAATTTTATATTTCAAAACTTTCCTTTGAAAAGAAGTAAAAGTTTTCAGTTTTAAGATACAATAAAAAGTTATTTAACTTTTTGCTTAACTAATTGTAAAGTATGTGAAATACGTCAAATTATTATAATACAAAACTTTAAACTTCCTACTTCAAACTCTCACCTTATTCAACAGTAACAGACTTTGCCAAATTTCGTGGCATATCAACATCATTTCCAAGTCTAATAGCAATTTCTAAAGCTAAAAGTTGCAAAATAACCATCATTTCAAAAAACTCAATCATTGGATGAGAACTAAAATTTGTTTTTATAAAATCATCTGCAAGCTCAAATTCAATCGGAGAAATTGCTAAAATTGTTGCATCTCTAGCACTGAGCTCTTCTACATTTGATTTTATTTTATCATAAAGCATAGTTTTTGGCATTAGAGCAATTGTAAATAAATTGCTATCAGCAAGTGCAATTGGACCATGTTTCATCTCTCCTGCAGGATAACCTTCTGCATGTAAATAGCTAATCTCTTTTAATTTTAAAGCTCCTTCAAGTGCTAAAGGATAAAAGATATCCCTTCCAATAAAAAAGAATCCATGTCCATGTAAATAGCGTTTTGAGAGGCGATGAATCTTCTCGTGTAATTTATCACTCACTTCTAAAACTCTTGGAAGCATTTGCATTGCTTTAATTTCATTTACCAAAAATTCTTTCGAAACTACTCCTCTTTTTTTAGCCAAAAAAAGCACAAATATCCAAAGAAGCAGTGTTTGCGTTGCAAATGCTTTTGTGCTTGCTACCCCTTTTTCAATTCCAGCGCGTGTAAGTAAAGCAACATCACTCTCTCTTACAATTGAAGAGTTATCAACATTGCATATTGTTAAACTTTTTAGTCCTGCTCTTTTAGCCATCTTAAGAGCTTCTAAAGTATCAGCTGTTTCTCCACTTTGAGATATGGTAATAAAAAGTGTATCTTTGCTTAAAAGTGGTTCTTTATAGCGAAATTCACTTGCAATTTCAACATCACATCTTATTTTTGCAATTCGCTCAAAAAGATAGCTTGCAGCCATTGCACTATGAAAACTTGTTCCACAAGCACAAATTTTTATAGCATTAATTCCATCTAAAAAACCCTCTTTAATCTCATCCAAATGAATATCATCTTCTAAAACACGCCCCATCATTGTATCAACAACAACACTTGATTGCTCATAAATCTCTTTTTCCATAAAAAAGCGATATCCATCTTTTTGAGCTGAGAGTTTATCGCTTGGTAAATCTTTAAATTCAAGCTCTTTTTTATTGCCTTCTTTATCAAAAAGAGTAATTTCATCTTTTTTTACATAACCCCATTCGCCATCTTCTAAATAGTATGCTCTTTTTGCTTTACCAATTACAGCAGTATCAGATGAAGCAAAATAGATTCCATCATCACCTTTTGCAATTAAAAGTGGTGAACCATTTTTTGCAAAAAAGATAGTATCTGGCTCAATTTTAGTAATAAGCAAAATAGCATAAGCACCTTCTAACTCTTGAATTGTTTTTTCAAATGCTTTAAAAGAATCTTTTAACAAAGAAAGATAATCTTCAAAAAGATGCACAATAACTTCTGTATCAGTTTGACTTAAAAAGTTCACCCCTTTTTGTAAAAGGCGCTTTTTTAACTCTTGATAGTTTTCTATAATTCCATTATGCACAACATAAGATTCTTTTCCTAGATGTGGATGAGCATTAAGTTCAGTTGGTTTGCCATGTGTTGCCCAGCGCGTATGCCCAATTGCTACACCAAAACCATTTGCACTAAAATTTTTGGTTTTTTCTTCTAAATTTTTTAATTTTCCAACAGCTTTAAAGCTTTGCAATATATCTTTTGATATTACTGCAATTCCAGCTGAATCATATCCTCTATATTCTAGCTCTTTGAGCCCTTCAAGCAAAATTTGTCTCTTCTCACTCTCCCCTACATATCCAACAATTCCACACATTTAACCTTCCTTCTCCCCTAAATATTGTAATAAATTTTGAATTCTTTGCAATGTTTTTTCTTTTCCAATAATTGCCATTGCTTCATCAAGCCCTGGTCCACTTAAATTACCAATTAAAGCAACACGAAGCGGCATTCCAATTTTTCCAAATCCAATTGCTTTTTCATTAACAAAATCTTCCAAAACTTTATGGAATTCTTCTTTACTTTGAGGCTCTTTTTCTTGTAATTTTTTAGCAAACTCTTGCAAAAGCTCTTTTGCCTCACCTTTGATTGCTTTTTTTATCGCTTTTGCATCATAATCACTTGGATCATTCATAACTTTATTAATTTCATTTGCCAAATCAATCAATGTTTTGGCTTTTTGTTTTGTTGCATCAAATATTAAATCGATTTTATCACAATTGCTCAAATCAACTCCAAAATCTTTCAATAACTCAACTAATCTCTCATGAGAGCTATTTTTAATGTAATAACTATTGAGCCAATTGAGTTTATCTAAATTATAGCTTGAAGCACTTTTATTAATATCTTTTGGATCAAAAAGCTCTAACATCTCTTCAATTGAAAAAATCTCTTGATCGCCATGACTCCAACCAAGACGAACAAGAAAATTAAGCAAAGCTTGGGGCAAATACCCCATCTTTTTATATTCCATTACATCTAAAGCTCCATCTCTTTTGCTAAGTTTTTTGCCTTGTTCGTTATGAATTAAAGGCACGTGATAAAACTTTGGTGGAGTAAAGCCAAGTGCCTCATACACAACTAATTGTTTTGGTGTGTTATATAGATGATCATCTCCTCTAATAACATGGGTTAATCCCATTAAATAATCATCAATTGCAACAACAAAATTATAAGTTGGCGTTCCATCACTTCTTGCAATAATAAAATCATCCACCTCGCTTGCTGCAATCTTAATTGAACCCTTAATACCATCAACAAACTCTATAAAACCTTCTTTGGGCGCTTTGATTCTTACAACTGGCTTAATACCTTCTGGAATTGGAGGAAGTTTTTTTCCTTCTTCTGGTCTCCACAATCCATTATATCTTGGACGCTCTCCTCTTGCCATTTGCTCTTGGCGCAGTTTATCTAACTCTTCTTTACTCATATAGCAATAATAAGCTTTTCCTTCATCTAAAAGCTTTTGAATATATTCTTTATAAATATAAAAACGTTTTGATTGATAAACTACTTCTCCATCGTAATTTAGCCCAACCCAATCAAACGCTTCTAAAATAGCTTTTAGGGCTTCTTCAGAATTTCTGCTTAAATCAGTATCTTCAATACGCAATCTAAATTGACCATTATTTTTTCTTGCCCAAAGCCAGTTAAATAGAGCAGTTCTTAAGCCTCCAATATGTAAATAACCTGTTGGACTTGGTGCAAAACGCGTTACAACCATACTTAACCTTTATAATTTTCTAAATATTTCGTATCGTAGTTATTATTGATAAAATCTTCATTACGCATCATTTTTCGATGAAACTCAATTGTTGTTTTAACTCCACTTACTTCAAATTCATCCAAAGCTTGACGCATTTTAGCAATTGCTCTTTGGCGATTTTCTCCCCAAACAATGAGCTTTCCAATCATAGAATCATAATATGGTGGAATAATGTAGTTACAATAAGCATGTGTATCTAAACGAACATCTTTACCTCCTGGAGCAATCCATTTTTGAATCTTTCCAGGACTTGGTAAGAAACTGACTGGATCTTCAGCCGTAATTCTACACTCAATGGCGTGTCCTCTTAAAGTAATTTCTTCTTGTTTTGGAAGTGGCTTACCCTCAGCTACTCTAATCATTTGTTCAATAATATCAATCCCACTTACCATTTCACTTACACAATGCTCAACTTGAAGCCTTGTATTCATCTCCATAAAATAAAAATTCTTATTCTCATCAACTAAAAACTCAAATGTTCCAGCCCCTTCATATCCTAAAAACTTTGCTGCCTTAACAGCTACATCTAAAAGTTTTTGACGCTGTTTTTCATCTAAAATAATGGCAGGTGATTCTTCGATAAGCTTTTGGTGGCGTCTTTGAAGTGAACAATCTCTCTCACCAAGATGAATAGCATTACCAAAGCTATCTCCAAGAATTTGCACTTCTACATGGCGTGGAGATTTAATATATTTTTCCATATAAAGTGTTCCATCACCAAATGCACTTATTGCTTCACTTTCACATGCTAAAAAAGCATTTTCGATATAACTTTCATCTTCAACAATTCGCATTCCTCTTCCGCCACCACCAGCTGCAGCTTTAATAATAACAGGGTAGCCTATCTCTTTTGCAATCTTTTTAGCATGCTCAATATCTTTTAATGCGCCATCACTTCCAGTAATTGTTGGCACTCCAGCTTTTGCCATCACTTGTTTTGCTTTTGATTTATCGGCCATAAGCTGCATTACTTCAACTGAAGGTCCAATAAATTTAATGTCATGGTATTTACAAATTTCAACAAAATTTTGATTTTCGCTCAAAAAACCATAGCCAGGAAAAATGGCATCACTTTGGGTTAATTCTGCGGCAGAAATTACTGCTGGAATGTTTAAATAACTCTCACTACTTTTTTCTGGTCCAATACATACTGCTACATCAGCCAAGTCTAAATATGCCGCATTCTCATCGCCTTTAGAATAAACAATAACAGCCTCTTTACCCATTTGCTTAATTGTTCGAAGTGCTCTTAGGGCAATTTCACCTCTATTTGCAATTAAAATTCTTTTTAACTCTTTAGCCATCACAATCTCTCTACTCTAAAAAGTGGTGTATCATATTCAACTGGCTGACCATCTTGCACAAGCACTTCTAAAATTTTGCAATCAAACTCAGCCTCAAGCTCATTCATAATTTTCATTGCTTCTAAAATACAAAGCGTTTGTCCTTTTCTTACAACATCACCAACGTTTACAAATGGAGGAGAATCAGGCGAAGGCGATGTATAAAAAGTTCCAACCATTGGAGAAGTAATAAGTTCACCTTCAATCTTTTTGCTTGATTCTTCTTTTACAATTGGCTCAGCTGTTGGAACTGGCAAAGACGCAGCAGCCACTTCAGGTGTAGAAGTTACTTGTGCTACTGGCGCAGCAGTAACTTGAGTTGCCCCCTCTTTTTTCATTAAAATTTCAAAATCACCATCTTTAATTTGTAGTTTTTCTAACTTGCTTCTTCCAAACACTCTAATTAATTCTTTAATCTCATCTAAAGTCATTGTGTCCCCTAAGGTAAAATTTTTTAGATATAATACCATAATCAATATAAAGAAAAAAGAGGGAACATGGGTTTAAAATCAGATAAATGGATCAGAGAAGCAGCAAAAAAGGGAATGATAACACCATTTTGTGAAGGATTAGTAGCAAAAGGCGTTATTAGTTATGGACTTAGCTCTTATGGTTACGATATAAGAGTGAGTGATGAATTTAAAATTTTTACCAATGTAAATTCCACTGTAATTGATCCAAAAGATTTTGATAAAAATAATGTTGTTGATTTTAAAGGCGATGTTTGTATTATTCCTCCAAACTCTTTTGCCTTAGCTCGAACAGTTGAGTATTTTAAAATGCCACCAAATGTTTTAGCTGTATGTGTTGGAAAAAGCACCTATGCAAGATGCGGCATTATTGTAAATGTTACGCCATTTGAACCGGGCTTTGAAGGCCACATTACTATAGAAATTAGTAACACTACGCCTCTTCCAGCAAAAATTTATGCAAATGAAGGCATTGCACAAGTGCTATTTTTTGAAGGTGATGAACAATGCGAAACAACTTATGCTGATAGAAAAGGAAAATACCAAAAACAACAAGGCATTACTTTGCCAAGAATTTTAAAAGATGACAAATAATTCTCTTTTTTTAGCGAGAAATGTTACC
>JALVTH010000069.1 GCA_027036015.1 Campylobacteraceae bacterium | reverse complement strand
ATGTAAAAACGAGAAAAGTGGAGAAAAGGAGTCTAATTTTACAAAAAGTAACACAAAAAATGGGGCTACTCAAATTGTAAAAAAAGAAAAAAAGAGTAATCCAGTATTGAAAAAAATGGGAATTGAAGTAAATAATGAAAAAATAATTATCGATACAAATAAAACAAAAAAATTTATGGAAAACATTGCTAAAAAAATGGAAGAAGAAACAAAAAATATTACTTCAAAAGTGAAAAAAAGTGCAACAGGAATAAAAATAAATAAAGATAAAATTATTATCGAAGTAAATAAAACACAAAAATTTTTAAACTCAATTGCAAAAGAGTTTGAAAAAGCGGCAAAAAGTTTAGCTAAGGAGTTAAATAATTCAAAATAACCCCAAAGAGGGGGGGAGATTATTTACTTAAAGCCTCTTTGGCAATTTGAGCAATTTTAGCAAAATTCTCTGGCTCATTCATTGCCATATCTGCTAAAATTTTTCTATCAAGCTCAATATTTGCAAGTTTAAGTCCATGCATTAATCTTGAATATGAGATATCATTTAATCTTGCCGCGGCATTGATTCTCATAATCCAAAGTTTTCTAAAATCTCTCTTTTTTTGCTTTCTATCTCTATAAGCATATACTAAAGAGTGTTCTACTTGCTCTTTTGCTTTTCTAAAGTGTTTTCTTCTTCCGCTATAAAAACCTTTAGCTAATTTTAAAATTTTTTTATGTCTTCTTCTTCTTACAACTCCAGTTTTTACTCTCATTTATCTTCCTTTCTTCTTTACCTTTTTAGGTGTCAGCTTTTGCTGAACTTGCCCAATTTTGGGGAGTTTATTATAAAACAATCATTTCTTTAACGCGATTTTTATCAACTTTGCTTACATATTTTGCTTTTCTCATATGTCTGTGGTGTTTTCCATCAACTTTTGTTAAGATGTGGCTTCTAAACGCAGTTCCTCTTTTAATTTTACCACTCTTTTTTACTTTAAAGCGCTTTACCGCTCCGCGAACACTTTTCATCTTTGGCATAAAAAATCCTTTAATATAAATTAGAGATAGAAAATGCGGGGTATTATATCTTATTTTGCTTTAGTTTTTCTTTGTTTTTTTCTTTTTGTAATTTTTTTGGATTTTCTTGGGCAAAACGAAGCAAATCATCTGTGCTTTGAATATAACTTGGCAGCTTTTGAAAAGATTTAAGTAAAATATCAGCTGCACATTTAGCATCACTATAGGCTCTATGGTGTGAAGCCATTGGAATATTGAGTGTTTCACAAAGTGTTGCAAGCCCATATTTTGGACTTTGCAAAGTTTTTTTTGCTAATTCAAGTGAACAAAGCCGCATATTTCCAATGCTTCCAAGCCCAAATCGTTTAAAAGAAGCAGTTAAAAAAGTATAATCAAAGGCTACATTGTGTGCTACAAAAATAGCATCACCTAAAAACTCTCTTAACATCAAAAGAGCTTCTTTTCTACTTGGAGCATCTATTAAATCAATTGGTTTAATTCCGGTTAATTCAATAATAGAATCTGGAATATAAACGCATTTAACAAAAGTCTCAAGCCTATCAATAATTTTACCTTCTTTAATTTTAACGCCTCCAATTTCTATAACTTGTGAATATCCTGGCTTTGAACCATTTGTTTCAATATCAATTACAGCATATTCTTGTTTGTAAAAAGGGGTAAAATAGGGTTTATAAAGAAAGCCTGTTAATTTTTCTTCAATAGGATAGCCACTTGCAATAAGAAGTTCAGCAATTAAAGAGGTATCCTCTTTTATTTCACAATGTTTATGAATAATGGTATTAAATTTATCAAAACTTAAAAATCCTCTATTTTTTCGAAAAGCTATCGTTAAGTAATCATAAATTTTTTGCATTTTTTATAAATTGTTTCACTTTCATAAAATCTTTTTTACCCTTGTAAGCTTCTACCCCACTACTCACATCAACTCCATAAAAGTTAAAGCCTTTAAGCTCGTAAAGATTTTGAGATGTGAGGCCTCCAGCAAGAATTATTTTAGAACAATCTTTATTTTTAAACCATTCTAAATTGAGTCTCTTACCGCTTCCACCATATTGTGGGCTAAAAGCATCAATAATTCGATAAAAAGAGTGAAATTTATCAATTGCTTGAGGCTCTTTTGCGCGAATAACTGGTAAAAATTTTACCTCTAAACTTTGTAAAAACTCTTCGCTTACATCAAAATGAATTTGAGCAATATCAATGCCACTTTTTTTAAAACCTTCTTCAATTTCTTCTTTTGTGTTATTAACAAAAAGTCCTACTTTTGTAACAAATGGGGGGAGTTTTTCAATAATTGTAGCGCACTCCTCATACGAGATATAGCGAGGTGAGTTTGGATAAAAAACAAACCCAAGCGCATCAGCTCCCGCTTCAGCTGCATACATAGCATCATCATAATTTGTTATTCCACAAATTTTAACTTTCACTCTATACCTTTAAAGAATTAATAGCTTCTTTAACGCCTTTAGGGTGTTTAAATATATAACTTCCAGCAACTGCAATATCAACACCAGCATTTTTAATTGCATAAATATTTTTATTGCTTACTCCACCATCAATTTCAATAAGGCAGTTTGGATTACGTTTTAAAATAAACTCTTTAAGCACCATAGCTTTTTCTAATACATTTGGAATAAATTTTTGACCTCCAAAGCCTGGATTAACACTCATAAGTAAAACCATATCAACATATTCTAAAAGATACTCAATTTGGCTTGGTGAAGTATGAGGATTAAGCACAATTGCTGGGTGGATTCCTAAATTTTTTATTTTTTGAGCAAGGCGATTTGGATGGCGCTCACTTTCAATATGAAAAGAGATAAAATGGGGTTTAAGTGGTGCAAACAAATCAACAAAAAAGTTATTATCTTCAACCATTAAATGGATATCAAGAGGTTTAGTAGCACTTTTTGCCACAGCTTCTACCACTACTGGACCAATGGTTAAGTTGGGAACAAAATGTCCATCCATCACATCAACATGCACAAAATCGCATTCTGCTTTACAAATTGCTTCTACCTCTTTTGCTAAATTCCCAAAATCTGCGCTTAAAATGCTTGGAGCTACTAACATCTTTATTCCTGTAAGATGAAATAATCGTGATTATACCCAAAATTTACTAAACGAGCAAAAAATTTTTTTAAAACTTTAAAAAATATCACTAAAATATAACCAAAATATCAATTTCTTTGCAATTTGTCATATTTTTGATTAAAATTTTGATTTTGTAATATGATGTCAATAGATATTTTTTATACATAAAATTAAAGGATAATAAATGCTTTTTGTAAAAAGAGCTATTGTGATATTTTCTTTATTCTTTTTCCTTAATGCTCAAAGTCTTGAAGATAGGGCTTTTGAGGCATATAAACAACACAAATTTACTCTTGCTTTTTCTCTTTTTACTCAAGCTGCAAAAATGAAACATGCAAAAGCTCTTTTTATGGTAGCGCTTTTTGTAGAAAAAGGAGTAGGCACTATCAAAGATAGAAAAAAAGCCATAAAACTTTATCAATTAACTATAAAGGAGGCTTTATTAAATGTAAAAAATGGTAATAAAAAAGAAATTGAGTATGCTATTTTAGCCGCAAAACGGCTTTTTTTATTAACACATGAGAAAAAATATAAACTACTTTTAGAAAAATTGCAAAACTTAAGCCAAAATGATACTTTAAATAAAAGTTATGATGAATATCTTGCAATGTGTCCAGCCGCAAAAGTTATTCCACCTCAAGATGCAGAAGGAATAGAAACTTTTAGTTGCGATTTATTTAAAGAGTTTCCACAAAGAATGCAAGAGTTTATGAAGCTAAGAAAAGAGCGCTTTGAGGCGCAAGCAAAAAATGATAAAAAAACGGGAGCTGATATCGATAAAAAGATTCGTGTGCTTATTGTTCCAATTTTAAAATATTTACAACAAGAAACTTTTAATTGTTATGTAAATGCTAACTATTATTATGATATAAAAAGTTGCGACTATGATTATTTAGCACAAAGTGATCTCTTACTTTTTAAAAAAAGAGCTTATTTATTAGAGAAAAAAATGAAAGAAGCCTCAATCCAAGATTATAAATTAGATCCTTTTCAAAAAGAAGATCTTATTAATGGTTTAATTGAGAAGTTTAGTAACAATACCTACGAAAAAGAGGTTTTTAAAATTGTAAGGCTCTATTAATA
>JALVTH010000068.1 GCA_027036015.1 Campylobacteraceae bacterium | reverse complement strand
GTGAAGATGTTAAAATTGCTTTTGAAAGTGTGTTTGAAGTATTAAATGACATTGAATGTAAAGAGGAAGATTTTTTAGCATATAAAAAGAATTTACGAAAATTTGCTAAAAAATATTATCCTTATAATATGGCTATAAAAATGCTATTAAAACCTTATCAATTAAATGCACTTTTACAAAAAGGATTAGTTCCGGTAGTAGAGAAAGGATTAAGAATACTTGGAATTTAATGCTCTTTTTTTAAAATTTCTTTTCTTTTTTGAATGTTTTTTTTATGCGTATTAAAATCTTTGCTAAAAAAATGGGAATTTTTATCTTTTTTTGTAAAATATAAAAACTCTGTTTTAACTGGATTTAAAGCTGCTTTGAGGGCTTGTAATGAGACATTACAAATTGGTTCTTTTGGTAAACCTTTGTGTCTATAAGTGTTGTAAAAGCTTTTATCTTCTTTGATTCTTTTGGGAGTTACTTTGGTGTGGGAGTATTTTCCGTAATTGAGCGTTCCATCCATTTGTAAACGCATCTTTTTTTGAAGTCTATTGTAAATGACTGAAGCAATCAGTTTCATCTCTTTTTCATTTCCAGCTTCTTTTTGAATAATTGAAGCAATTATTAGATATTTTTTTAACTCTTTCATCGAAAAAGAGCCTTTATATCGTAAAATTGTCTTTTTAAAGACAATAAAGCTTTTTTTGTAAAGATAAGAAATTGTATCAGTTTCGTTAAAGTAGTATGGAATATGGAAGGTATTGGCAAGGAAATTGCCATCTTTAAAAGGGGTAATTCTTTTATAAGCAATTTGTAGTTTAGTTAAATTAAAATGCATTTTAGCACTTAAAGAGCGTAAGATAAAATAGCTTGTCTCTCCTGGAATGATGGTAAAAGGATAGTAAAAGTTATTTTTATTGCTAATGATATTTAAAAATTGATAACGAGGTAATCGTTTTTTGTAAATATAGACCCATCCTTTTGTTTGGGTTTTTTTGATATAAGTTAAATAGAGTTTATCTAAAAAGCTAAGCGAAATATTTTCTTTTTGAAGCTCTTTTATAATTTTTGATGGATTTGTAGAAGAGATATAAAGATTTTTTTTAGTTGAAAGAGGCAAAAGAAAATAGCCAATAAGTAAAGTAAAAAGCAAAAAGAAAAATGAAAGAAAAAAGAGAATTCTTTTCATCATTCGTTGCGTAATACTTTTAAAATATCAGTTTTTGCCGCTTTAATGGCTGGATAAAGAGATGATAATAAAACAATAATTGCAGTTCCACTAATAATTTTTAAATAATCGCTTATTGGCAAATCAATTGGCAATTTAGAAGTTCCATATACGTCAGCTGGTAAAGTAATGATGTTATAGTGTGTTAAAAGCCAAATTAAAAAGAGTCCTAAAATTGTTCCAATTATAATTCCAACTCCACCTAAAATAATTCCAAGATAGAAAAAAATATTTTTTACCTCTTGTTTTGTTGCTCCAAGCGTTCGCATAAGGGCAATTTCGCTTCTTCGACTCATAACGGTCATTAAAAGAGAAGAGATAATATTAAGTGAGGCAACTAAAATAATTAAAAGTAAAACTAAAAAAAGAGCTTTTTTTTCCATTTGCATTGCCCTAAAAAAACCGCCATTTTGCTGCCACCATCCCTCAATTCCAACATTACTTGGTAAAATTGCTTTAATTTTATCAATTATTTGCATAGGTTTCTTGCTAAAAATGTGCACTCCATCAAAAGTTGTAGGGCTTTTTTTAAAAATTTTAACAAAAGCTTGCTTTGTTGTATAAATAATTCCTTTATCATAAGCTGTTAAGCCTGAATCAAAAGTGCTAATAACTTGAAAGCGTTTTTGCAAAGGTAACGTTCCAAAACCACTTGCTTGATTTTGTGAGAAAAAAAGTGTAACTTTTTCTCCTCTTTTTGCCCCTAAAGCTGTTAATAAATCATCTCCTGTAATAATGCTAAATTTAGAGTAGTTTTTATCTTTTATTTCTTGATAAGCTTTTTTAAAAATAGAATTTATTTTTGCTTCTTGTTTAAAATCAACGCCATATAAAATTGCACCATTGACACTATCGGCATTTTTAGCGATAACTTGTGTTACAAAATATGGGCTCATTATAAGATCTGGAAATTTTTGATGAATTTTATCAATAAGAGCTTGAGAAATTCCATTGGTATCGTAAGAGACTAATGTTAAAGGATAATTCATGACAAAAAGACGCTTTTTAAACTCTTTTTGTGTTCCATTTGTAACCCCCATTGCCACCATTAAAACCATTACACCCATGGCAATGCCAAGGAGGGCTAACATTGCAGATATAAAGATAAATGGATTATCTTTATCATATTTTAAATAATGTTTTATAAATTTTTTAATAAAAGCAAAACTATAACTATCATTCATTAAGCAAGAATTCCTTTTTTAGGTCCACTTTTGCCACAGCAATGTTTATATTTTTTTCCACTTCCGCATGGGCATGGTTCGTTTCTTTTAGGTTTTTTCCCAAGAAGAGGTTTTTTCCCTTCCTTTGTTTGGCTTTGATTATTATTTTGTTTAGAAATTTGATTTTGTTGTGTCTCTTCTTGCATTTGGTTTTGATTTTGCTCTAAAGCTTCAAAATTAAATTCTACTCTATGTATAAGTTTGATTGATTCTATTTTGATTCGTCGAATAAGATTTTCAAAAAGGTGGAAACTCTCTTGTTTATATTCAGTCAATGGATCTTTTTGGTTGTATCCTCGTAAATGAATTCCAGTTTTTAGTGTATCCATTTCATATAAGTGATCGCGCCATAAATTATCGAGCGTTTGAAGGTAAATGAGTTTTTCTATCTCTCTTCTCTGTTTGTCGTCAAATATAGACATTTTTTCTTCGTAGAGTTTTTCTAAAGTCTCAAGTAAAAACTCTTTTATCTCTTTTGCATCTTTTTTCTCTAAAAGCTCTTTTGGAAATTCTATTCCAGTAACTTCTATTAAAGCTTTAATAAGACAATCTAAATTGTAATCTTCTTGAGGGAGCCCTTCAAGTATTTCGCAATCTTGCATTAAAAAGTTAATTACTTCAGCTCTATTTTCTTTAATTTTAGCTTCTATATCAAAATCTGGCTCTAAAAGTTGGTCTCTAAAACTATAAATCGTTTTTCTTTGATAGTTGGCAACGTCATCATACTCTAAAAGATTTTTTCTAGCTTCATAATGCATTGTTTCAACTTTTTTTTGGGCACTTTCAACGCTTCTTGTAACAAGTTTAGAATCGATATATTCACCTTTTTTAACGCCAATTTTTCGCATAATATTTCTAATTTTTTCACCACCAAAAATTCTAAGTAAATTATCGTCTAAACTTAAGAAAAATTGGCTCTCTCCTGGATCTCCTTGGCGTCCTGAGCGTCCTCTTAATTGGTTATCGATTCTTCTACTTTCATGTCTTTCAGTTCCAATAATTGCTAAGCCTCCAAGTGCTCTTACTTCATCATCAATTTTAATATCAACCCCGCGTCCAGCCATGTTCGTTGCAACAGTTACGGCTCCTTTTGCTCCAGCTTTTTTAATAATTTCTGCTTCTTGCTCGTGGTTTTTAGCATTTAAGACGTTGTGAGGGATTTTTTCTTTTTTAAGACGCTCGTGAATTAATTCACTCTTTTCAATTGAAGCAGTTCCAATTAATACAGGTTGTCCTTTGGCGTGATACTCTTTTACTTTTGCAATGACAGCATCAAGTTTTTCTTCTTCGGTATTGAAAATTAAATCATTTTTATCAATTCTTCTTACTGGTTTGTTTGTTGGAATTGAGACAACATCAAGTCCATAAATTTCTGAAAATTCAGTTGCTTCAGTTTGCGCAGTTCCTGTCATTCCTGCTAATTTTTCATACATTCTAAAGTAATTTTGATAAGTAATTTCGGCTAAGGTTTGTGACTCTTCTTTAATCTCAACGCCTTCTTTAGCTTCTAAGGCTTGATGCAAGCCTTCGCTAAATCTTCTTCCCTCACTAAGGCGTCCTGTAAATTCATCTACAATTATGATTTCTCCATCTTTTACAACATAATGCACATCTTTTTCAAAAAGATAGTGTGCTTTTAGAGCTTGTTCTAAATGGTGGGCTAAAATGGCATTTTCTAATTTATATAAGTTATCAACGCCAAAGAGTTTTTCAGCTTTTTTTAATCCTTGCTCAGTAAGGATTACTTGTCGATTTTTTTCATCTACAATAAAATCACCCGTTACTTTTTTTTCTTCCCCTGGCTTGTTTGGTGGAATCTCTTCGCCTTTTTCAAGTTGCAAAGCTACTTCATTTGCTTTTAAGTAGTGACTTTGGTCTCTAGTGGTAGGTCCTGAAATTATTAAAGGCGTTCTTGCTTCATCAATTAAGATAGAGTCAACTTCATCAACGATTGCATAATAGTGGCCTCTTTGAACCTTTTCTTCTTTTGAAGTTTTCATATTATCACGTAAATAATCAAAACCAAATTCATTATTAGTTCCATATGTAATATCACATTCATATTGTTTTTTACGTTCAAAATCATCATAAATTTCACTTGTAACACAACCTGTGCTATATCCTAAAAACTCATAAAGTTTTCCCATATCAGTTGCATCTCTTTTTGCTAAATAATCATTAACAGTAACAACATGAACACCTTTGCCAAGCATTGCATTAAGGGCAACAGCTAAAGTTGCAACAAGGGTTTTCCCTTCACCTGTTTTCATCTCAGCAATTTTACCCTCATGCAATACCATTCCACCAATAAGTTGCACATCAAAATGGCGCATTCCTAAGACTCTTTTACTTGCTTCTCTGGTGATTGCAAAAGAATCATAAAGCACATCATCTAAACTTTTTTCGCCGCTTTTTACACCCTCTTTAAGCTCTAAAAAGGCTTTTTGAAGCTCACTATCGCTTAATTTTTCATACTTTTTCTCTAAAGAGTTAATAATTGCTACTCTTTTTTTATATTTTTTAATCATTCGATCATTTGCAGTTCCAAAAACTTTTGTGAATACTTGTAGCATCTATTCTCTTACCTTTTATGTTAGTTTTTCTTATTTTATCTAAAATTATATTAAGGATAATAATTTGAAATTGTACTACTTTTACACTTTGTTTACAAAAAAAAGCTACAATGATAAAAATTTTTTGGAAAGGTTATCAATGAAAAAAATACTTTTTTTTCTTTTAGCAACTTTATTTGTTTTAGCAAATCCTATAATTATTCCAGAAGCGTTTAAAGCCAATTTTATGCAACAAATCAAAAATCCAAAGGGAAAAATTATTCGTTACAGAGGAGTTATCTATTTTAATGCTCCAGATACGACAAAATGGTATTATAACTCTCCAACTAAAAAAGAAGTTTGTAGTAGTGATGGAAAGTTAGTAATTATTGATCACGACTTAGAGCAAGCTGAGTATTATACGATAGAAAAAGGAGTAAATTTAGCAAAAATTTTAGCAAAAGCCAAACAATATAAAGGTAATACGTATGTTACAAAATATAAAGGAAAATATTACACGATTGTAGTTAACAAGAAAGGGCAAGTAACGCAAATTGCCTATAAAGATAATTTAGGCAATACCGTTAATATTTTCTTTACAAATATTCAATATAGAAAAACCCCTTTTCCTCTTAATAAATTTCTTTGCATTCGGCCAATAAATTATGATACAATTCATTAAATTTTTTTAAGGAATCAATATGCAAACACCCCAGTTACTTAAAAATTTTGATGTTGCTAATGAAAAATTGCAGCAAGAGTTTTCACAATATGGAAATATTATAGATTTTAGTAAAGAAAACAATCCAATTGATAGTGAAACGACATTAAAATATTTTTATGTTATTTTAAGTGGTAAGTTAAAAGTCTATGATATCAATTTTGAAACGGGGCGTGAGCAAGTGCTTTATCTCCTTACAACTGGAGATATGTTTGATGTTGTGCCTTTACTTGATAATAAACCCCATGAACTTGCAGTTGATGTTTTAGAAAATGGCAAAGCAGTACAATTTCCTTTAGAGAAAGTTAGAGAGTGGATTAATCGTTTTCCATCATTTGAAAATCTTATCTATAAATATATGGCTAATCAAATGCGAAGTGTTGAAAATTTAGCTATTGATTTATCGCTTTATGATACAAAAACAAGACTCCTTAAACTGCTTTTAAAAAATTTAGAGAGTTTAGAAGCAAGAGGAGTTTCACTTTTAGATAAACTCTCCCATGCCGAAATTGCCAATTTAATTGGAACAGTGCGCCATATTGTTGATAGACACTTAAAAGATTTGGAAAATGAGGGTATTATTGCCAAAGAGAAAAGAAAACTTATTATTAAAAATGCAAAAAAGGTTTTAGAAAAACTTCATAGCCTCAAATGAGGCTTTTCTAATTTTTTTTTAAGAGTAAAAAGAGTAAAATTAGCTCACTACAAAGCAAGATTTAGCTTACTTCTAAAATAAGTTAAAATCTCCAAATTTTATAAGAGGATGCATGAGCGATACAACAACAAAACAAAAAACAACTACTAATGGGAAGAAACAGCATCAAAGAACCCATATCCCGGTAGAAGGGTATACCTTAGAAGAACTTCAAGAAAAGCCACTTGAAGAGTTGGTAAAAATAGCGCAAGAGCTAAATGTTAATAACCCAAATGAATTTCAAAGAAAAGATTTAATTTTTGAGATTTTAAAGTCCCAAGTAAGTCAAGGCGGCTATATTTTATATACTGGTATATTAGAGATTATGCCAGATGGTTATGGATTTTTACGCTCAATTGATGGCAACTTTGCTAACTCAATTAACGATACATATGTAAGCTCTACACAAATTAAGCGCTTTGCTCTAAGAAATGGAGATATAATCACTGGGCAAGTAAGAGAGCCAAAAGATCAAGAAAAGTATTATGCACTTTTAAAAATTGAAGCCATTAACTATATGCCGCCAGAGCAAGCCAAAGAGCGCCCACTTTTTGATAACTTAACTCCATTATATCCTCAAGAGCAATTAAAGCTTGAATATAATCCAGTAAAATTAACAGGGCGCGTTATTGATTTATTTGTTCCAATTGGTAAAGGTCAGCGTTCTTTAATTGTTGCACCTCCAAGAACAGGAAAAACGGAGCTTTTAAAAGAGATTGCACATGGAATTACACATAATAACCCAGAAGTTACCTTGATGGTGCTTTTAATTGATGAGCGACCAGAAGAGGTTACTGATATGCAGCGCTCCGTAAAAGGAGAAGTTTATAGTTCTACTTTTGATATGCCAGCACAAAACCATGTTCGAACAGCAGAGATGGTTATTGAGCGGGCAAAAAGAAGGGTAGAGCTTGGTGAAGATGTTGTTATTTTACTTGATTCTATTACGCGTTTGGCAAGAGCTTATAATACTGTAACTCCAAGTTCTGGAAAAGTTTTGTCGGGTGGAGTTGATGCTAATGCATTGCATAAACCAAAGCGCTTTTTTGGTGCGGCAAGAAATATTGAAAATGGCGGTAGTTTAACTATTGTTGCAACTGCACTTATTGAGACTGGTTCAAAAATGGATGAGGTAATTTTTGAAGAGTTTAAAGGAACAGGAAACTCAGAAATTGTGCTTAGCCGCTATATTGCTGATAGAAGAGTCTATCCAGCAATTGATATTACAAAATCTGGAACAAGAAAAGAAGAACTTTTATTAGAACCAGATGTATTGCATAAAGTTTGGGCTCTAAGAAATGCAATGCAAGGAATGGAAGAAGTAGAGGGATTAAGATTTCTTTATAAAAAGATGCTTGATACAAAAAGCAATAAAGATTTTCTCTCAATTATGAATAACGGGGCTTAATGCGCGTTGGCGTTTTTGATTCAGGGGCAGGGGGCTTAACTGTTGCAAAATCGCTTTTGCAAACCCCACTTTTTGATGAGATAATCTATTATGGTGATACTGCGCGAGTTCCTTATGGAATAAAAGATTCTAATACAATCATTCGGTATGGCTTAGAAGCAATAGAATTTTTTAATAACTTTGATATTGATTTATTAATTACAGCTTGTAATACGGTAAGTGCTTATGCTTTAAATGATATGCGTGAAGTTGCTTCATATCCAGTTTATGGGGTGATAGAGCCTGGAATTTGGGCGCTTGAAAAAAAAGGTATAAATAAAGATGCTAATATTTTAATTATTGCAACAAGAGCTACAATTAATTCTAAGCGCTATCAAATTGAAATTGCAAAAAAAGGCTTTAAAAATATTATGGCTTTACAAACTGGAATGCTTGTTCCAATAGTAGAAGAAGGAATCTTCGAAGGAAAAGTGCTTGAAGCAATGCTTGAGTATTATTTTAAAGATATTGCAACCCCAGATGCAATAATTTTGGGATGTACACATTTTCCTTTAATTGCAAAATCGATAAAAAACTTTTTTCACAATAAGCCAATTTTAATTCATTCTGGAGAAGCAATTGTAGAGTATTTACTTTCTCTTGGTTATAAAAAACTTCCTAAAACTCCTTCTATGCAAATATATGCTTCTGATAATGTAAAAAATCTTCGCACTATTGCAAAAAAATGGCTTTCTCAATAACTTTTCATATTATTTAAGATAAAATTTGCATTTATATGTTATAATATTAAAAATGGCCTCACAAGAAGGATTCACAATGAAAAAGATACTTTTGGTTTTTCTTTTATTATTTTCATTTCTTTATGCTCAAGAAGATGCAAATAAGAGCCTAAGTCCAGAAGAAAAAATGATTTATGCTCCAGATATTATTGCAAAAGGCAATCAAAAAAGTGGTTTTTATGCAGGACTTGGCTTAGCACAAGGTTTGCTTCATTTTGATAGCTCATTGATGGAAAATAAAAACTATATGTTAGATTTAGCCGTTATTAGTGGATATAACATTAATGAGTATTTAGATGCAGAAGGAAGAGTATTGCTTTCTATTGGTTATGATAATGGTGTTGATTATCATAGTTGGGGGCTTTTTTTGAAACCAAAATATGAGATATATAAAAATATTGACCTTTATTCTTTAATTGGCTATGGAAGCTTTAAAGCAGTTGGTATTGATGATAAAAGAATTAATATGAAACATTCAGGTGTGCAAGTTGGTATTGGGGCAAATTATAAATTAAAAGATAATTTTAAAATTTTTGCTGATTATATTTATATGGGCAAAGATGGCTCAGCCCTTTATAAAGCCAATAGAGGAAGCACAAAATCTTCAGCCCTCACAGCTGGAATAAGTTACGATTTTTAAAAAGAGGCTTAAATAATTCCAACAGCTTCTCTTACTACTTTCATTTTCTCTTGTGCAATTTGGCGCGCTTTTTTAGCACCTTCGTTTAAAATCTCTTTTACTTCGTCTAAATGTTCTTGATAGTAGGCTCTTTTTTCTCTTGCCTTTTCAAAATAATTCCACATTTTTTGTGTTAAAAGCTTTTTGAAGTGCCCATGTCCATATTGACCACTTTTATAATCTTTTTTTAACTCTTCTATCTCTTCTTGCGTGCTAAAAAGTTTAAGTAGAGCAAAAACATTATTGCCTTCCCACTCAAGTGGCTCGCCAAGAGGAGTTGAATCAGTTATGATTTTGTTGCAGCGTTTTTGAAGCTGTTTTTGCGTTTCGTAAAAAATTTCAATTGTATTGTTATAACTTTTACTCATTTTTGCGCCATCAATTCCAGGAACCGTTGCAACATTTTCATCAACTAAAGCTTGAGGTAAAATAAAAATTTCGCCATTATCATTATTAAACTTTTGAGCAATGTCGCGTGTCATTTCAAGATGTTGGATTTGATCTTTGCCAACTGGAATAAGCTGGGCATCAAAAAGTAAAATATCTGCTGCCATTAAAACTGGATAGCTAAAAAGAGCATGGCTTGGAGCTATTCCTTTAGCAATTTTATCTTTATAGCTGTGTGCGCGCTCAAGTAGTCCAACTGGTGTATATTTTGATAAAATCCAATAAAGTTCAAGCACTTCTTTAACATGGCTTTGAATCCAAAGCGTAGTTTTGTTTGGATCAATTCCCAAAGCTAAATAATCAATTGCTATATCAATTGTGTTTTGAGGCAACTCTTTTGGGTTTGCTCCACCACTTAGAGCATGATAGTTAGCAACAAATGCAAAAAGTTCATGTTCTTCTTGTAACTCTACCATTTTTTTAATAGCCCCAAAATAGTTGCCTATATGGAGTTTGCCTGATGGCTGAATTCCTGTTAATACTCTCACTTCTTTTCTCCTTTATCAAATCTGTCACTACTTTTTCTTGGAATTAATTCTATTGGTACCCCTTCAAAATCAAACTGCTCTCGCAAAAAGTTGCTCAAATAGCGCAAATAGCTAAAATGAATCAAATGAGGCTTATTGGCAATTAAAGCAATGCGAGGAGGCTTAATATCAAACTGCGTTGCATATTTGATATTAACAACTTGTCCATGATGGCTTGGAATTTGATGGCGTCTAATTGCCATTTTAATTACTTCATTAAGTTTAGAAGTTGGAATTCTTTGGATATAGCGTTGATAAATCTCTATTACTTTATCTAAGATCTTGTGTACTCTTTGTTTAGTTTTGGCTGAAACTGTTAAAATTGGAGCGAAATGTAAAAATTTTAAGTTATCTCTTACATCTTCAATTGCTTCTTTATACTCTTTTTCTCCGCGGATATCCCATTTATTTACAACGATTAATGCACCAAGTTTATATTTGTCTATAAAGCCAGCTATCTTTTCATCAAGTTCAGTTACACCTTCGGTGGCATCAATTACTAAAATTGCAATATCAGCTTCTTGAAGCATCTTTTCAGTGCGTATAAGAGCATATTTTTCAATTCCTAAAATTTTACTGCGTCTTCTAATTCCAGCAGTATCAACAAAAGTAATTGTATAGTCGTTATAAATAATTGTTTCATCTATTGGGTCAATGGTAGTTCCTGCAACGTCACTTACAATAACGCGCTCTTCATTTAAAAGAGCATTTAAAAGTGAGCTTTTACCAGTATTTACACGCCCAATTATGGCAACTTTAATGTTTTTATCTTCTTTTGGCTCTTCTTCTAAAAGCATCTCAAGCGGTATATCATCATCAACAATTTCTATACTTTTTGTTGGTTCAATATGTTGAAAAAGCCACTCATAAAGTGCTCTTAAACCTCTATTGTGACTTACCGAAATGGCAAAAATATCTTGTGCGCCAAACTCGCTAAATTCCCAAAACTTTTCATCTTTTTCTTTATCGTTATCAATTTTATTAACAATGAGCGCAATTGGTTTGTTGAGTGCTTGAAGTTGCCAAAAAAGCTCTTTATCATCATCTTGTGGGATACTTTTGCCATCAACCATATAAAGAATAATATCGGCTTTTTTTGCTGCTTCTAAAGCTTTTGTTGCAACCTTATCAAAAAGTTCATCTTTTTTTTCTATTCCGCCAGTATCTAAGAGCTCAAACTCTCTATCTTCAAGTGAAATAATTGTTTTTTTAATATCTCTTGTTGTGCCGCTTACTTCAGATGTAATTGCATCGCGTTTTTTTGCTAATCGATTAAAAAGTGAGCTTTTACCGACATTTGGTTTGCCAATTATTGCAACCTTTTTCATAGACTACCTTAAAAAAATTTTGCAAATTATAACAAAAGTTAACATAGGGTAAACAGTTAATTGATTATAATTCAAAGAAAAAAGGCTTTTTCATGAAACGATTTATTGTTTTTCTTTTTTTTATTGTTTTTTTAAAGGCTCACTCTTTGCATTATATATTAAAAGCACCACTTTTTGGCAAAGAAGGGGATTTGTATATAAACTATAATATAAATTCAAACCACTATAATGTTTCAATGCGTTTAACTACCATAGGCTTAGCTAAAAAACTTTCAAAAAATAGAATAGAAAGCTACAATGCAAATGGCTTTATTGTAAGAAATATCTATAAAGCCAAACATTTTGTGCAAGATTATAGCTTTTCTAATAAAAAAGGGCATACTGAATATCTTTTTGATTACAACAATAAAAGAGTTTATAAAATTAAAAAAGCATGGAAAAATAACAAATTGCAAAAGAGTTACAAACATCCTTTAAAATTTTTTACTTATAATGATTTTGTTTCAATTTATCACAATATAGTAGCTACTTTATCAAAGAAAAGAGCTGGAACATATAAAGTTTTGGTTGCAGGAATGGAAAATTTTGGAGGGACACTGCTAATTGAAGTTTTGCCAAAAAGTCAAGCCCAAAAAGTGGCAAAAGAGCTTGGAGCAAACAAAAATGATTTTATTTTTTACCTTTACACCCATAAAAAGATTTTAGGAAGCAAAAGCGGAAAAGTTATCTTTGCAGTAAATCGTGATGGCATTGCTGATGTGGTAAGAGTTGTTGACATTCCTTTTGTATCACATATTGATGCTATATTAGAGCGCTAAGCAATTTTGAGTATAATAAAAAAAATTTTTTAAAAGGAATTTAGATTGATTATAATTGCTGGACCGTGTGTGATTGAAAGTAGAGAAAATGTTTTTACAATAGCTAAAAGTTTAAGCGAATTTGTAAAAGAGCCTTGGATTGAATTTTATTTTAAAGCAAGTTTTGATAAAGCAAACAGAACTTCAATTGAAAGTTACAGAGGTCCAGGTTTAGAAGAGGGATTAAAAATTTTGCAAGAGGTTAAAAAAGAGTTTGGTTATAAAATATTAACCGATATTCATGAATCATATCAGGCAAAGCCAGTTAGCGAGGTAGCTGATGTTTTACAAATTCCAGCCTTTTTATGTCGTCAAACAGATCTTTTAGTTGCAGCTGCAAAAACGAATGCAATTATCAATATTAAAAAGGGGCAATTTTTAGCGCCTGAGGCTATGAAGCATTCAGTAACAAAGGTGCTTAAAACAAGAGGAATTGATAAAGAGCCAAATTATGAAATTTCTAAAAAGGCTAAAGTGTGGCTTACAGAGCGAGGCAGCACATTTGGTTATGGAAATTTAGTTGTTGATATGAGAAGTTTTGTTATTATGAAAGAAGTAGCGCCAGTTATTTTTGATGCAACGCATTCAGTACAAATGCCAGCAAGTGGTAGTAGCAGCAGTGGAGGCGATAGCCGTTTTGTTCCATATTTAGCAAAAGGTGCAGCTGCTGTTGGAGTTGATGGCTTTTTCTTTGAAACGCATTTTAACCCATCAATTGCGCTAAGTGATGGACCAAATATGATTAAATTAGAGCAATTAAAAAGCTTACTTCCAAAATTAAAAGCAATTGCTGAAATTGCAAATTAAAATAAAAAGGAGTATTATGAATATAATTGAAGGAAATTTACAAGTAAATCCCAATAAAAAAATAGCAATTATTAGTGCAAGATTTAATCACTTTATTACTGACAGACTCATTGAAGGTGCAAAAGATTTTTATGTAAGACATGGCGGAAAAGAAGAGGACTTAGATTTGATTTTAGTTCCTGGAGCATTTGAGATTCCTTTTGCTTTAAATAAAGCATTGCAAAAATATGACGGTATCTGTTGTCTTGGAGCTGTAATTCGCGGTGCTACACCACATTTTGATTATGTTGCAGCAGAAGCTACAAAAGGGATTGCAAATAGTGCTCTAAAACATGGTAAACCAGTAAGTTTTGGAGTATTAACCGTTGATACAATTGAGCAAGCAATTGAACGCGCTGGAACCAAAGCAGGTAATAAAGGGGCAGAGGCAATGGGTAGTTTGATTGAAATGTTAAATTTATTTGAGGAAATGTAATGGCAACAAGACGCCAAGCAAGAGCTGCAGTTGTTGGGCTTTTGTATGCCTATGATTTAGGCAATGAAGAGATTGGAAAGTTTTTTGAAGATATTTTAGAAGAGCGAAAAATTCGTAATAAGCAAAGAGAATTTAGTGCCAAGCTTTTTAATGGAGCAATTAAAAATTTACAAACCATTGATGAAGAGATTAAGAAGCATCTTAAAGGGTGGGGTTTTGATGAGCTTGGACGAATTGAAAAAGCAATTTTGCGTCTTGGAGCTTATGAGATTTTGTATGAAAATTTAGATAGAGCCGTAGCAATTAATGAAGCAATAGAGCTTGCCAAGCAACTTGCAGATGAAAAATCGCCCCAATTTATTAATGGTGTTTTAGATGCTATTGGCAAAGAGGAGCAAAAAGATGACAAAAAGGATTAGACTCGATAAACGGCTCTCAAAAGAAGAGGCACTTGATTTGTTACAAAATGCTGAGCTTTTAGAGCTTGGCAAGATGGCATATGAAAAGAAAAAAGAGCTCCATCCAAAAGGCATTACTACTTTTGTTGTTGATAGAAATATCAATTATACTAATATTTGCTGGGTTGATTGTGATTTTTGTGCCTTTTATCGTCATGAAAAAGATGAAGATGCCTATATTTTAAGTTATGAAGAGATTGATCAAAAAATTGAAGAGCTCTTAGCAATTGGAGGAACGCAAATTCTTTTTCAAGGTGGAGTACATCCCAAATTAACGATAGAGTGGTATGAGGATTTGGTTGAACATATTCATAAAAAATATCCTCAAATTACTATTCATGGCTTTAGTGCAATTGAGATTGATTATATTGCAAGACGCTCTAAAATTTCTATCAAAGAGGTTTTAGAGCGTCTTAAAGCCAAAGGGCTTAGTTCAATTCCTGGAGCTGGAGCTGAAATTTTGAGTGATCGTGTAAGAGATTTGATTTCGCCAAAAAAAATTGATAAAGATGTGTGGCTTAAAGTGCATGAAGAGGCACACAAACTTGGTATAAAATCAACTGCAACAATGATGTATGGAACCTTAGAAACAGATGAAGAGATTTTAGAACACCTTGAAGCTGTGCGTAATTTGCAAGATAAAACGCAAGGTTTTCGAGCTTTTATTATGTGGAGTTTTCAAGGCAAAAATACTGCATTAGTGCAAAAATATCCTGAGATTCAAAAACAGAGTTCAAACCGATATTTACGACTTTTAGCAATTGCAAGACTCTTTTTAGATAATGTAAAAAATATTCAAAGCTCTTGGGTTACACAAGGAAGCTATATTGGACAAATGGCACTGCTTTTTGGCGCAAATGATTTAGGAAGTACTATGATGGAAGAAAATGTTGTTGCTGCAGCTGGAGCAAAAAACTCGATGAATCAAGCGCAAATGATTGAACTAATTAAGGATATTGGAGAAAAGCCAGCAAAAAGAAATACAGCTTATGAGATTTTAGAAACCTATTTTTAAAATGTTTAAATTGTATGGTTTTTATGCATAAAAGCAAAGGAAGCAGATGCGAAAAGTTTTTCTATTTTTCTTATTACAAGGGTATATAATGGCAGCAGTATTGATGCATATAGAAAGTGATGGAGTAAAGATTCCTGTAATTTTTGAACAAGATAACAATTTGCCAATTGCTTCAGTGGAGTTTGTTTTTACAAATGCTGGTGCACTTGCAAGTAAAAAGGGCGGGCTTGCAAGTTTGGCAGCAGATTTATTAAATGAAGGAACAAAAAGTAAAGGTGCGCTTGAATTTTCTAAAGAGCTTGAAGATAGAGCAATTGAATTAAGTGTAAATGTAGGTAATGAGACTTTAGTTTTTAGTATTGATGCACTAAAAGAGCAGTTTGCTTTTGCGCTGCAAAAACTCATTGAACTTTTACAAGATCCAAATTACACGCAAGAAACACTTAGTAAAATCAAAACCAAACGACTTGGAGTGCTTGCAAGAAAGGCTGACGATAACGATTACATTGCAAATATTCATTTAAAAGAGCTTCTTTTTGCCAATACTCCTTTAGCCTTGCCACGTCTTGGAACGATTGAATCAATTAAAACAATATCTTTAGAAGAGATTAAAAAGTTTATTAAAGAGCATTTAAAGAAAAATAATTTAATTATTGTAGTTGGTGGGGATTTTGGCAGCGAGGAAGCAAAAGAGATTGCAAAAAAAGTAGCTGCTATTTTGCCAAAAGGCAAGGTTCCAGAGCTTCCTAAATTTCAAACGAATGCTACACCAAAAACAAAGGAGATTTTTAAAGAGACAAAACAAGCTTACATCTACTTTGGTGCTCCTTATAATATGGATTTTAGCAATAAAAGGGCACTTGTAATAGGAAAGCTTGCTTCTTTTATTCTTGGAGGTGGAGGCTTTGGCAGCCGTTTAATGGAAGAAGTAAGAGTAAAAAGAGGGCTTGCTTATTCAGCTTATTCGCGCTTTATTGTAAATAAAACAAATAGCTACTTTTTTGGTTATTTGCAAACAAAAGTTGAGTCTCAAAAAGAGGCAATTAAGGTTGTTAAAGAAGTTATTAATGATTTTCTTGCAAAAGGTGTGAGCAAAGAAGAGCTTGAGAGTGCTAAGAGATTTTTTATTGGATCTGAACCATTAAGAAATGAAACGCTTTCTCAAAGAGTTGGCAGAGCTTTTAGAGAGTATTATGATGGTTTAGGATTAAATTTTAATAAAGAGCAGCTTGAGATTATTAAAAGTGTAACATTAGATGAGATAAATAACTTTATTAAAAAGCATCAAGAGATTAAAAATTTAAGCTTTAGTATTGTTACTAAAAAGTAATGTTTAGCCAAGAAGATAAGCAGCTCTTAGTCAAATTAAAAAAGAAGAGTTTGCTTGATTTGGCATTGATGCTGCCAAGAAACTACATAGATACCACCCTTTCAAACGAAATAAAAGTTAATGAGAATTTAACGACAAGAGCGATTGTGAAAGAGCATTTTTTAAGAAATGGTAAGCTTTATGTTCGCTTTTTTTTGCCTTTTTTTAATAAAGAGATTATGGGAGTTTTTTTTAAAACGACTCCTTATCATCAAAAAACTTTTAGACTCAATAGTGAACATATAATTAGTGGAAGAGTAAGTATTTTTAATGGATTTTTACAAATATCTCAACCAAAGTCACTCAAAAATTATGGAATGATTGAGCCAAAATATAAAAGTGCTTTAAAAGAGTCGCAAATTAAAGATTTAATTTCTAAATATTTAACAATTGAGAATTTAGAAAAATTTTGTTTGAAAGAAGAAGAGATTGAAGCGATTTTAAAGCTTCACTTTCCAAAAAGTTTAGATGAGATTAAAAAAGATGGCAAGCTAAAAGAAGAGATTATTTTTCATCTTAAAAAAGTTGAGGCAATAAATTTTTTATTAAAACTTCGCAAAAAAAGACAAAGCTTTCTTCCAATAAAGGCTTTAAAAAAAGATATAGCGCCATTTATAAATGCACTTCCTTTTAACTTAACGAATGATCAATTAAAAGCAATTAAAGATATTCAAAAAGATTTAGCTTCTTCTAAAAAAGCTGCAAGGCGTCTTATTATTGGTGATGTTGGAAGCGGTAAAACAATGGTGATTTTAGCAGCAGCTTTTATTGCAGGAAAAGAAAAATCAATTCTTATGGCACCAACTTCGCTTTTAGCAAATCAGCTTTTTGAAGAGGCACAAAAGTTTTTGCGTCCTTTTTTAACAATTGCACTTTTAACCCAAAAAGAGCAAATTGGTAAATTAGAAGAGGCTGATTTTATTATTGGAACCCATGCTTTGCTTTATCAAGAAAAGTTACCAAAAGCTGCACTTGTCATGGTTGATGAACAGCATCGATTTGGCACTAATCAAAGAGCACTTTTGAGTCGTTTGGTACAAGAAGGTTCAAAACATCCGCATTTTTTACAATTTAGTGCTACACCAATTCCAAGAACTCAAGCAATGCTTGAATCTGGTGCAATTGATATTTCGCTTATAAAACAGCTTCCTTTTAAAAAAGAGATTACAACCCAAGTAGTGCAAAAAAAAGATTTTAAAAAACTTTTTGCTCATATTAAAAAAGAGATTGCTAAAAATCATCAAGTATTAATTGTCTATCCACTGGTAGAGCCAAGTGATGAGATGCCTTATCAATCATTAAGTGAAGCTTCAAGCTTTTGGCAAAAGCATTTTGATGGTGTTTATATTACTCATGGAAAAGATACAAAAAAGCAAGAGGTATTATTAGAGTTTAGGCAAAAGGGTAAAATTTTACTCTCAACTACTGTTATTGAAGTTGGCATCTCATTGCCGCGTCTTACAACAATTGTAATTGTTGGAGCTGAGCGCTTTGGACTTGCAACACTGCATCAGCTTCGAGGAAGAGTTGGGCGCTATGGATTAAAAAGTTTTTGTTTTTTATATACTAATATGAGTCAAATTCCAAAGCGATTAATTGAATTTTGCAAAATTAATGATGGTTTTGAGATTGCAAGATTAGATTTGGCTTTAAGAGAGAGTGGCGATTTGCTTGATGGAACAATACAAAGTGGAAGAGTATTTGAATTTTTGGATTTGGCAAATGATGAAGCAATAGTAAGTGAAGTTAAATCAAGGATAGAGCAATGTTAAAAATTGCAATTGATAGAGGTGGAACATTTACAGATATTTATGCATTTTATAAAGGCAAAGTCTATACCAAAAAGATTTTGAGTGAAAGTAGCTTTTATGAAGATGCAAATACGCAAGCTATAAAAGTTATTTTAGAAGAGATTTTTCAAAAAGAGATAAAAGAGGTTGATTTAAACATCATTAAAGAGATTCGTTTAGGCACTACTGTTGCAACTAATGCGTTGCTTGAAGGGAAGGGTGCAAAGGTTGCTTTGGCTGTTACGAAAGGGTTTAAAGATTTGCTCAATATTGGCTATCAAAGTAGAAGTGATTTGTTTGCGCTTAAAATAAAAAAGCCAAAGCCGCTTTTTGATCGAGTTATAGAGATTGATGAGAGACTTTTGCCACAAAAAGGTGAAGTTATAGAAATTGAACCTTTAAAAGATTGCATCATTCAAGCAAATGGTAAAGAAGCTTTAGCAATTGTGCTTTTGCATAGCTATAAAAATAGTTCTCATGAAAAAGAGATAGCAAAAAGAGCAAAAGGCTTTGAATATGTTGCTATCTCAAGTGAAGTGGCTCCAAGTTTGGGAGCCATTAATAGAGCCTATACGACAGTTATTGATGCTTATTTAACACCCATATTGCAAGAGTATTCTCAAAAAATTGTTAAAAATCTTAAAGGCGGAATGGAGAAAATCTTTTTTATCAAATCTGATGGAGGACTTTGCAAAATAGATGAATTTAGAGGTTCTAATGCAATTTTAAGTGGACCTGCTGGAGGAGTGGTAGCACTTAGTTCAATTTATAATGGAAAGCCTTTGATTGGTTTTGATATGGGAGGGACAAGCACAGATGTAAGTAGATTTGATGGTAAGATTGAGCTTGCTTATGAAAAAGAGCTTGCATCAAGCACAATTGTAGCTCCAATGGTTGATATTTATACAGTAGCAGCTGGTGGAGGAAGCAGACTCTTTTATAAAAATGAGATGTTTGTTGTGGGGCCTGAGAGTAGTGGGAGTAATCCTGGACCGCTTTGTTATGGCAAGGATGGCTATTTGAGTGTAACAGATGCAAATTTGGTGTTAAATCGCTTAGATATTGAAAGCATACCAGCTATTTTTGGCAAAAGTGGTAAAGAGCCTTTAAATAAAGAGCTCTCAAGAAAAGGATTTGAGCCAATTGCTAAAAAACTTAATGCTTCAATTGAAGCAGTTGCTGAGGCCTTTTTGGATGTAGCAAATGAACAAATGGCAAATGCTATAAAAGAGATAACCATAAAAAAAGGATTTGATGTTAAAGAGCATATACTTTGTGCTTTTGGAGGTGCTGGAGGACAGCATGCAGTTGGAGTTGCAAGAAAGCTTGGGATAGGAGAGATTTTTATACATAAAAATAGTGGCATTTTAAGTACAGTTGGAATTGCCAATGCCAATATTACAAAAAGTTTTTTTAAAGTCATTGAATTACCGCTTGCAAAATTAAATGAGCAGGACTGGAGCGATTTACCTCAAGGCAATCGTAGCTATTTTATCAAATATAAAGGCACTAATACAAGCTTTGAAATAAAAGAGTGCGACAATATTAAAGCGGCTTTTGAAAAAGAGTTTGTAAGGGTTTTTGGCTTTTTACAAGATGAAGAGTTGATTGTTGAGAGAATAAAAGTTGAACAAGTTATTAAAGGTTCAAATATTGTGCGAGAAAAAATTGAGCAAAAAGAGTTTGCCCCAATAAAACTATGCAAAATATATATTGATGGAGCTTGGCATGAAGCAAAAGTATACAAAGAGCTTGGTGCATTTCAAGAGGTTTTAGGACCAGCTTTAATTTTGCAAGAGAGTTCAACCATTGTGCTTGATAGCAAAAGTAAAGCAGTTGTTAATGAATATGGAGATATTACAATTTATTTAGAAGAGAGTAAAAAACAAGAGATGCTTGAAGCAGCAAAAGTTGCTTTATATAGTAATAGAATGCATTTTATTGCTTCTAAAATGGGAGATATTTTAACTAAAGTTGCAATCTCTGCAAACATCAAAGAACGAAAAGATTACTCTTGTGCCATATTTGACAAAGATGGCAACTTAGTAACAAATGCTCCTCATATTCCTGTGCATCTTGGTAGTATGAGTTCGGTTATTAAAGCAATAATAAAAAAATTTCCCAAAATAGAAGATGCAAGCTATATTACTAATGTACCTTATGAAGGTGGTTCACATCTACCTGATATTACAGTTGCAACGCCTTGTATTAAAGATGGTAAAGTGCTTTTTTGGGTAGCAAGCAGAGGACATCATGCCGATATTGGAGGAGTAGTGCCTGGGAGTATGCCGCCATTTTCAAAATATCTCAAAGAAGAGGGTGCGATTATTGAAGCCTTTAAAGTGGTTGATAAGGGGGTTTTTCAAGAAGAGAAATTAAGAAAAATTTTTGCTAAAGCCAATGCAAAAGATATTAAAAGTAATATTAGTGATATAAAAGCACAAATTGCTGCTAATATGGAAGGGATTAAAGGTGTATTAGAACTTAAAGATTTTGAGTGGTTTTTTGAAAAGATTCAAGAAATTAGCCAAAAAAAGGTAGCAAAATTTTTTGAAAACTTAGGAGTTAAAGAGGCAGAGGATTTTTTGGATAATGGTGCAAAAATTGCTCTAAAAGTTTATAAAAAGAATAAAAAAGTGGTGTTTGATTTTTCTTCCTCCTCTTTACAGCTTTTATCAAATCAAAATACTCCAACTTCTGTTGTTAGAAGCTGTGTGCTTTATGCTATTCGTGTAATGCTAAATGAAGATATTCCTCTTAATGAAGGATTAATTAAGGATATAGAAATTATTACTCCAAAAGGAAGCTTGCTTAATCCATCCAAAGAGCTTGCAGTAGTTGGTGGAAATGTTACTACAAGTCAGCGAATTGTAGATGTAATTTTTAAAGCATTTGAAGTGGCTGCAGCAAGCAGTGGATGCATGAATAATGTTATTTTTGGAGATGATAATTTTGGCTATTATGAAACGATTGCAGGAGGAAGTGGAGCTGGGAATGGTTTTAATGGAGCAAGTGCAGTACATACACATATGACTAATACAAAAATCACTGATGTTGAGGTGCTTGAGAGTCGCTATCCAATTAAGATTAATCGATTTGAAATTAGAAGAGGAAGTGGAGGAGAAGGAGCTTTTAGAGGGGGCGATGGGCTTATTAGAGAGTATGAGTTTTTAAAAAATTTGGAAGTGAGCATCTTAACAGAGCGGCGTGTTTTTGCACCTTGTGGAATGGCTGGTGGAGAAGAAGGCGCAAAGGGAGAAAATCTTTATATTAGTAATAACCAAACATATAATTTAACTTCTAAAGCGCAATTAAAAGTTAAAAAAGGAGACAAGCTTATTATTAAAACCCCAGGTGGGGGAGGATATGGGAAAAAGTAAAATTATTCTAAAAATTCTTCTAAAGGGATAAATTCTTTTTTCTCTTTACAATAGGCTACAACTTCACCTGTTTTAAAGTTATAGTGCCAAGCTTCAATGTGTAATTCATTTTTTTCTACCAATTCTTTTACGTGAGGATATGTTAAAAGATTTTCCATTTGAAACAGTGTAGAGATTTTTTCAGTATATTCTTTTATCTCTTCAATTGTTGCATTTGGTTTTTCTTTGAGTGCTTTTTCTTTTGCTGGATGGCCTAAGGTTAACCATTTTGTAATATGTGGATATGATTTGTTTTGTGTTTTTTGTTCTACAAATAAAGAAGCAATTGCTCCACATTGACTATGTCCACAAATTACAATATTTTTTACTTTTAGTTTATAAAGAGCATATTCAATTGCTGAGGCAACGCCAGCAAAATTATCTTGGTCATTGTAAGGTGGGATAAAGTTTCCAATATTTCTTACAATAAATAAATCACCTGGTTTTGCATGAGTAATTAAATTTGGAACAACTCTTGAGTCTGAGCATGCAATAAAGAGTGTGTGGGGATGTTGTCCATTAGCAAGTTGAGTAAATTTTTCCTGTTCTAAAATATAATCGCTTTTTTTAAATTTGATATATCCGGCAACTAAACGCTGATCCATAAATTTCCTCCTTTAGTAGTTGTATATAAAATCAAAACAAATTTTAACTTAAATATAAAACAACTTATGCAAAATATTACAAAAAGTTAATCTTTTATGTTATTTCTTAACAATTTAAAAGCAAAGTATAAAGAACAAAAAAGCATTATTATTGTTAAAAAATATAAAATAAGATAGTTTTTGCTAATGTGTAAAATAAAAGAACCAAGAAGAGGGAAAAAGAGACCTAAATAACTAAAATTAGTTTGTAATGCCGTATAAATTGGGCGTTTTTCTTCTGGAGCAATTTCGATAATTAGATTGAGCGAAGCAATTGAAAGCCCATCAATCGCTCCTCCAATGATAAAGAAAAATAGGGTATAGAAAAAGAAGTTATTTGCAAAGATAGCAATAAAAAAAGCAAGAATTTTTAATAAAATTGCACTTATTAGCATTTTTTCAGAACTTTTAAAACGTTTCCAAAAAAATTGGCTAATTAAGATTGAGCCAAGCATTTGAAAGGTAATAAAACCTCCTACCATCCACCCCTTTAAAGAGAACTCACTATTTGCTTTTAAAATAACAAAAGGCAAAGCTAAAAGATAAGAAAAAGCTAAAAGTATGGCAATGCTTTGGCGTTGTAAAACTTTATCATTTTTAAAAATAAAAAAGGCATTTTTTAAAAAGAGTAAAAAGTTTTTTTCTTTATTTGATATTTTTGTTTTTATTGGTTCATTTATTGTAGCAAAAGCAATAAAGCCAATTGCCATTAAAAAGCTGCTTACAATAAAAAGAAGAGCATAATTTGTAGGAGGTGAAGCAAAAGATAAAATAACTCCAGCAAAAACTCCACTAAAAATTGAAGCAATTGAGCCCGCAATTCTTCGATTTGCCATTGTTTTTTTGCGATATTCATGGCTAAAAAGTTTTGCTTGCAATTCTTTAAAATAGATTCCACCAAAGCCAGCACTAAAAGAGAAGAAAAAAAGTCCAAGTGCAATAAAAAAAAGCGTTAAACGAGGATGCGTTTGACCAAAAAGTAAAATAGAAAGTCCAATAAAAAACCAGCTAAAAAAACGTATAAAAAAGACTCTTTTTAAAAAGGGCAAAACTTTTTGATAACTTTGTGCATGAAACGAAGCATAAAGTTGCATTAAGATAGAACCACCCCGTTGTAAGGAGCTAAAAAGGCCAACTAAGATGGCACTATGGCTAAAATGATGCACAAGAAGTGGTAAAATAGTTGAGGGTTCAGCCATAGAGATGCCAAGTGAAAGAAAAAAAGCATGAAGTATGTTTTTTAGATTGTTTTTTGGATCATCTAAGATAAACATTGTTTTTTTCGTTTTTTTACTGATCTAATCCAGAGCCAATTAACAAAAAGATAAATTAAATAAGAGCCAATTGTGGAATAAAAAGCAGCTCCAACATACATACTCGTTGCAATTTCGCTCCAATGCTTACTAAACCAATCCATAGTAAGTTCTACATTTTGTAAGCCTTGGCGTCCAAGTAAAAAGTTACCCGTTACATATTCCATATAAAACATAAATGGGTATGTAATTGGGTTTGAGAGCCACACAGTAGCAAGTGCAATTGGAACGTTAAATTTAAAAAGAGGCGTTGTTAAAATAACTCCGCCCATTTGCATTGGCATTGGAATAAAGCCCCAAAAAAAGCCAACAAATAAGCCTCTTGTAATGGCTCTTCTTGTCGTTGCAAAATAGGCTTTTGGGAGTTTATGCTTTTCTAAAAAGTCATTAAATTTTTTACTATATGAAATCTTTTTTAAAAAATCTCGAATCATACCTATCCAATTTTTTTGAAGCAATTGTAACAAAAATTTCTTTTAAAGGAGAAAATAAAAATTTATAAATGATTTTTAATAATTTTTTTGGTAAACTTGCGCCGGTCTCATCCAGATTTTGGAAAGACACATGCAGTTAATCCTTGAATGGTTGCGCCATTTGGCGTTAAGGGCTGCAGAGGAATAAACCAAATTTTTACAAGGAGTTATTTTATGGTTACAATGAAAGATTTATTAGAGTGCGGCGTTCACTTTGGGCATCAGACAAGACGCTGGAATCCAAAGATGAAAAAATTTATCTTTGGTGAGAGAAAAAACATCTATATTATTGACTTACAAAAAACGCTGAAATATTTTAAAGAAGTTTACAACGTTGTTAGAGACGCAGCGGCTGAAGGTAAAACGATACTATTTGTTGGAACAAAAAAGCAAGCAAGAGATGCAGTAAAAGAGCATGCGCAAAGATGTGGAATGCCTTATGTTGCTTATAGATGGCTTGGTGGAATGCTTACAAATTATCCTACCATTAAAAAATCAATTAGAAAATTAGAACTTATTGAAAAAATGGAAGAAACGGGGCAAATTAATCTTTTAACAAAAAAAGAAGCCCTTATGCTTAGAAGAAAAAAAGAAAAACTTTTAAAATATCTTGAAGGGTATAGAAACGTAAAAGAAACACCAGATTTTCTTTTTGTAATTGATGCGGTAAAAGAGCATATTGCAGTAAAAGAAGCAAGAAGACTTGGTGTTAAAGTTATTGCTCCGCTTGATACAAATTGCGATCCTGATTTAATTGATTATCCAATTCCTGGAAATGATGATGCAATTCGCTCAATCAATCTTTTCTGTAGAGAAATTGCCGATGCAATTATTGAGGGTAAAAACTTAGCGTCTCAAGATAGCGAAGAAACACAAGAGAGTGAAGCGACAGAAGTAAAAGAAGAGGCAAAAGAAGAAGCATCTCAAGAAGTAGCCCAAGAAGTTGTTAACAAAGAAGAGACTCAAGAAGTGCAAGAAGAGGTAAAAGAAGAAGTTCAAAAAGATGATTTAACAAAAATTAAAGGTATTGGTAAAGCTTATCAAGAAAAGTTAAATCAAGAAGGTTTTTTTACTTTTGAAGACGTTGCAGGAATGAGTGATGAGCAAATTGCAATGATGGAAGAAAAATATAAATTTAAAGGTGACTTTAAAGAATCTGTAGCGCACGCAAAAGAGCTTGCAGCTGCGAAAAAAGGAGAGTAAGATGGCAAATTTTGGTCCAAAAGATATTAAAAAATTAAGAGAGATGACTGGTGCTGGAATGCTTGATTGTAAACAAGCACTTGCAGCAAGCGATGGAGATATGGAAAAAGCAGTTGAATGGCTTAGAAAAAAAGGACTTGGTGCTGCTGCAAAAAAAGCTGACAAAGTAGCGGCTGAGGGTGTAATTGCCATTAAAACTGAGGGTAATAAAGCAATTATGCTTGAAGTAAACTCTCAAACCGATTTTGTTGCAAAAAATGAAAAATTTCAAAATTTTGTAAAAGAAGTGCTTGATCACGTAATGGCTAATGATTTTAACAGTGTAGAAGAGATTCTTGAAAGCACTATTAATGGTGAGCCATTTAAAGAGTATTTGGCAATGCAAATTGCTACAATTGGAGAAAATATTGTTGTAAGACGCTACGCTAAAGTTATAAGTGATGGAAGCCTTGGAACATACGTGCATGCAAATGGTAGAGTTGGTGTAATTGTTGCAGCAAATAAAGAAGGTTTAGAAAATGAACTTAAAAATATTGCAATGCATGCAGCTGCTATGAGACCAGCTTATATTAACCCTGAGGCAGTACCAGAAGAAGTAATCGAAAAAGAAAAAGAGATTGCAAGAGAGCAACTCTTAAAAGAGGGTAAACCAGAAAATATTTTAGATAAAATTTTACCTGGTAAGGTAAAACGATTTATGCAAGATAATACGTTAACTGAGCAAAAATTTGTAATGGATGATAAAATTAGTGTTGGAGAGTATTTAAAAAATGCCAATAAAGATGCTCAATTAACTGATTACGTTCGATTTGAGCTTGGTGAAGGGATTGAGAAAAAAGAAGAAGATTTTGCTGCAGAAGTAGCTAAGCAAATGGCGTAAGCCTTTGCTTAGGCTTTTTTCATGAAACTTACAAAGCTTCTTTCTTACTTAGAAAAACATAATCTCTTTCTAACTGGTGGTGCAGGAGTTGGAAAAAGTTATTTAGTTAATGAATTAATCTCTACTTATAATCGTTTAGGTAAAAATGTTATTGCACTTGGAAGTACAGGAATTAGTGCTTTAAATGTTAATGGGATTACTCTTCATAGCTTCTTTTTATTTGGAATTTCTAAAAATTTACAAGAGTTAAGCTCTTACGATAAAAAAAGAAAAAAATCTTTAGCTGAGTTAAAAAAGATTTTACAAAAATTGGATTTATTAATTATTGATGAAATTAGTATGGTTTCAAACCATCTAATGGATATGATTTATTATCGCTTAGAACAAATGGGTTTTAATGGAAAAGTGGTAGTAGTTGGAGATTTTTATCAATTGCCACCAATTATAAAAAAAGAAAAAAACTCTCTTTTTCAAAGCTCTTATGCTTTTAATAGCAGTGCATGGGAAAAATTTCGCTTTAAAACTATTATTTTAAAAGATGTTAAAAGAACGAGTGATAAAGAATTTATTATTATTTTAAATAAAATTCGAAAAGGAATTTGCGATAGCGAGGTAAAAGCTTATCTTTATAAATTAAAAGAAAAAAAACTTTCATCTTCTTTAGAGCCTACCTATCTTTATGGACGAAATAAAGAGGTTAATAGTTTAAATGAAAAAAAATTAGCAACACTTAAAAGTTATGAACATTTCTATTTTTGGCAAGTAGAAAATATTGCAAATATTAGCCAAGAGCGTCTTAATCGCTGGGCTGAATCGTTAATTGTTGATGAAATTTTGCATCTAAAAATTGGCGCCAAAGTTATTTTTTGCATTAATAATTGGGGTGAATTTGTTAATGGACAAGAAGGTGTTATACTTGATTTAAAAGAAGATGCAGTTATAGTCTTAAGTAGAGGAAAAAAAATTAAAGTTAAAGCTCATACTTTTGAATTAAATGAAATTGATAGTGAGACCTTAGAGCCAATTACTTTGGCAATCATTAAACAATTTCCACTAAAACTTGCTTATGCAATTACAATTCATAAATCTCAAGGGATGAGTATAGATACATTAGTTTGTAATTTAGATTCTATATTTGCTCCTGGACAGCTTTATGTTGCAATTTCAAGATCAAGCAATCCTAAAAACTTAGCTATTGAATATTCAAAGAATGATTTTAATAGTTATTTAGAAAAAGTAATTTATCCCAACGAAGAAGTAGATAGTTTTTATAAGGAATTGGAGTGAAAATTACAATTTATGCCATTGATAAGAAAGGGAAAAAAGAGCTTTATGAACCTTTAATAAAACATTATCAAAAATTAGCGCGCCCTTTTGCTCAAGTTGAAGTTGTCGATATATTTAGCAAAGAGATTCAAAAAGCTCAAGAGCAGTCTATTACTTTAGCGCAAAAAAGTTATACCAAAGCCTTTACACCTTTTATAAAAAGTGGGTATAATATCGCCTTAGATCCTCAAGGCCTTGAGGTTGATAGTATAAAGTTTGCAAAACTGTTACAAAAAGAAGCACACATTGCCTTTTTTATAGGTGGTGCATATGGATTTGAGAGGGAATTTGTAGAGAAAAAGTGTGATTTATCAGTTTCTTTAGGTAAAATTACATATTCCCATAAATTAGTTAAACTCTTACTTTTAGAACAAATTTATCGAGGGTTATCGATATCAAACAACCACCCATATCATAAGTAAAGGATATTTGATGACACAAAAAGAACTTGAGCATTTTCAGCAAAAATTAATAAGTTTAGCTGATAAAATAAAATTAAACATTCAAAATGCTAAAGATAAGATTGAACAAATGCGTAATCAAAATCCAACTGATGAAGGAGATTATGCGCTTTTAACAAACGATTCATCAATTGAACAAGCACTTATTGAAAAACAAGTAAAAGAGTTAAAAGAAGTTGAAGAGGCATTAGAGAAGATAAAAAAAGGAACCTATGGCATTTGTGAAATGTGCGAAGATAAAATTGGAGTTGATAGACTTAGTATTAAGCCTTTTGCAAAATATTGTATTACCTGTAGAGAAATAGTCGAAAAGAGTAAGATAAATTAAAACTAAGGAGTTTTATTATGAAAGCGGGGCTCTATTTAATTAGTGCAATTTTATTTGTTATTGCCGTTGCTGTTGCAGCCTATATGATTAATCCAGGCTATTATTCGTTTGACGTTTTTGGTATTCACATGCCAAGTTTGCCAATTGCCCTATGGATTGCTTTACCAGTAGCTTTGCTTGCAATTTTTTCATTGCTTCACATTCTGTTTTATGGAGCAAAATCTTATTTTACAACAAAAAAGTGGAAGTCTGATGCAAAAAAAGTAGAAGATGCAATCTATTGGTCTTTAATTAAAGAGCCTCAAGACGTGCATTTTGCAAACGAAGAGTTACGAAAAGGTGCTGGTATTTTAGCAAAATCTTACATTGAACCTTTAAGTACGGAAGATTTGCAAATTAGTGAGAGAATTAGACAAAGTGCTAAGATTGTTCAAAAAATAGAAAATGGTGAATTTGTAGATTTAAAAAAAGAAAAAATTGGCAAACACATTAGCAATGAAAATCCTCTTTATTTACAAAACGAAAAAAATCATATTAACGCAAATCCTAAATATGCCTTAAAAGTACTTGATTTTAAAGAGAGATATCCACAAGAGCTTGTTTCTTTAGCTTTAGATAAATTAGTTGCAACGCAAGATCTTTTTACAATTAAAAAATATGCTAAAGAGATTCGAAAAGAGCGTTTTTTAAAACTGCTTGAGAGATTAAAAGAGGATAAAGAAACAAAAGTTACTTTTGATATTATAAAATCTTTTATTCAAACTTATAATTTAAATTGTAAAGAGTATATTAAAGTAGTTAAGTTTCTTTTAGAAAAATTTGATCCAGACAATAACTTAGAGCTTTTAAGTGCACTTTCCAAAAAAGATGAAGATGCTTTACCAGCCTATATTTATTTGCTTTTTAGATATGAAATGCTTGATAAAGTAAAAGAGATTTTAGACGAACATAGTGAAGATGAATATAAAGCTTTTAGAGCCCTCTATCTCTTGAAAAAACAAAAACATAACTTCAAACTCTCAGATTTTATTAACGAGGAAAATAGCTGTCTATGAGTTTAGATTTTTCTAAGCCTCTTTTTGTATTAGCCCCTTTGGCTGGGCTTACAGATCTTCCCTTTAGAAGCGTTGTTAAAAAATTTGGAGCGGATTTAACTATTAGTGAAATGATAAGTTCTCATGCTTTGGTTTTTGGGCGCAAAAAAACTGAAAAGATGCTTCAAAAATCTCCACTTGAGAGCCCATATGCAGTGCAAATTGCCGGCAGTAAAATTGATATTGTTAGACAAGCTGTTGAAATTATTAATGAACACGATGGAATTGACATTATTGATTTAAATTGTGGGTGTCCGGCTCCAAAAGTTGTAAGAGGTATGCAAGGAAGCGCGCTTTTAACCGATTTAAAGCTTTTAGCAAAAGTGCTTGAGACGATTAAAAAATACTCTAATAAAAAATACTTTTCAGTTAAAATGCGCTTAGGTTTTAACGAAAAGGTGCATAAAGAAGCAGCTAAAATTTGTGAAGCGTGCGGCGTTGATTTTATAGCTGTTCATGGAAGAACTAGACAAGATCGATATAAAGCTCCCGTTGATTATGATGCTATTAAAGAGGTAAAAGAAAGCGTTAATATTCCAGTTATTGCAAATGGAGATATTACAACACCTCAAAAAGCAAAATGGGTTTTAGAGTATACTAAATGTGATGGAGTAATGATTGGCAGAGGAGCGCTTGGAAGACCTTGGATTTTTAAAGAGATAAAAGATGGGGTTGAAGTTGCAAGTAAAGAATTAATTCGAGATGTAGTTTTAGAGCATTTTGAACAAATGCTCAACTTTTATGCTGAGTATGGAGTAGTGCTTTTTAGGAAACATTTACACACTTACTCTAAAATAGGTATTAAAGATGCAGCAGCTTTTAGAGATAAAGTGAATAAAATTACAGATCCTAATGAGCTTCGAGAACTTATTTATCACTTTTTTACTACTTAATATAAACTTCTTTTAAAATTCATATATTTTTTAATATACTTTAAACGATTTTATGTTATCCTAAGAAAAATATTGGAGAAGAAGGTGGCAAAAGCGTTTAAAGTCCAAAACAGCGGTAGGTTGGACAAAGTGCTATCACAGGCTTTAAGCGTGAGCCGTAATCAGGTTGAAAAGTTAATTAAAGAAGGCTTAGTTAGCGTTGATGGTAAAATAATTAAAAAACGCTCTTTTATAGTTAGTCCAAATCAAAAGATAGCATATGAAATTAAGGAAGCTCCCAAAAAGGAGTTTCAAAAAATAGAGTTTGAGATTGAAAAACTCTATGAAGACGAAGATGTTTTAGTAATTAACAAACCACCTCATTTAGTGGTTCATCCAGCTGCTTCAGTTAAAGAGCCAACGCTTGTTGATTGGTTAAGAAGCCAAAATGTTAGGCTCTCCACTCTTAGTGGAGAGGAGCGAAATGGTATTGTTCATAGACTGGATAAAGAAACAAGTGGAGCGTTGCTTATTGCAAAAAACAATTTTGCTCATGAGAAACTAAGCAAGCAATTACAAGATAGAAGTATGGGAAGATATTATCTTGCAATCATTAATTATCCATTAAAAGAAGACGTTATCGTTGATAAAGCAATTGGAAGAAATCCTAAAAATAGATTAAAAATGGCTGCAATAGAGGGTGCAAGAGCAGCAAAAACCCATTTTGTAAAAATAGCAACGGGCAAAAAAAGCATAGAATTAATTGGAGCAAAACTTTTTAGCGGGAGAACCCATCAAATAAGAGTGCATTTAAGTACACTTGGGCGCCATATTATTGGAGATAAACTCTATGGACCAAATAAAGAGTGTAATGAGAGAATGATGCTACATGCATCCGTGCTTTATTTCATTCATCCAAGAAGTAACGAACAAATGCAAATTATGGCTCCTTTAATGGAAGATATGAAAGAGTTTATGGAAAAAAATTTTCAAAAAGGCTTGATAGATGAACTTTTTACAAAAGAAAAGCTTGCAAGTTTTTTTACTAACTCAATTGTTAATAAGTAGTGCAAATGCTTTTTTTAGCGATGTAACATTGCCTGTTATTCATAACGTTAAAAAAGTCGTTGGCAGAAGCTCAGTTGGATTTGAATGGCCATCATTGGCAAAATATCCAAGAGTCACTGGAGTAAATATTTACCGTGCAAAAGCAAAACCAGGAATTAATCAAGTCTATATAAAGATTGCGACGGTGCCAAATCGTTTTGCAACGCATTTTGTTGATACAAATATTGAGCCAGGAACAAAATATTTTTATACCTTTACTACTTATAGTGGATTAAATGAATCTATCCATGGAGATATAGTTCCTGTTTTAACCAAACCTCCCTATAAAGCCATAAAAGTAATTAGTGCAACGGTCGTTGCAAAAGATACCGTAAAGCTTTTATGGATTCCATCAAGCGAGCCAATGATATATAAATATATTATAGAGAGAAAAACGGATAATTCAAAATGGTTTTATCTAACTACTGTTAAAGGAAGACTCTATCCAGAATATATTGATGCAACGGCTTTTAGAGGGCATAGCTATTCTTATAGAATTATTGCAAAAGATGCTTATGGAGTAAGTTCATATGTTAGTAATGTTGTAAGTGTAAAGGTGCAATAATGCCGCATATTAAGGTAGCTCCATTTGATACGAAAATGTTAAAAAAGAAAAAAGATGTTATTTTTTTAGGCAATACAAAAGAAGGCAATAGTGAACTTTTATTAGTAAAAAAAGAGGATAAGATTTTAATTTTTGATCTTATTAAAAGAGAAAACGAATATCTACTTAAGCCAAATAAAATTTCAAGAGGGAGTAATACGGAACTTTTAAAATCGGTGCTTAATGAGATTGCAAATGAGTTTTCGCTTGAAGTCATACTACATAATACTGCCGTAAAAAAACATAAAGAAAAGGTTGATAATTTCTTTTTGAAAACAATAGAAGATTTTTATGATTTTCAACCAAATTATGAGCACGTTGAATTAGAAGTAGGATTTGGTAGTGGAAGACATTTACTCTACCAAGCAAAAAATAAACCAAATACCCTCTTTATTGGGGTAGAGATTCATACACCTTCTATTGAACAGGTATTAAAACAATTACATTTGCAAAAAATAAATAATGTTTATATCATCAATTATGATGCAAGATTACTCCTTGAGATGTTTCCTTCAAACATATTAGAGAAAATTTATGTTCATTTTCCAGTTCCTTGGGATAAAAAGCCTCATAGAAGAGTTATTTCTAAAAAATTTTTACAAGAGGCTTTACGCGTATTAAAAAAAGGAGCAATGCTTGAACTTCGAACTGACTCTATTAATTATTTTAATTATTCACTTGAACTATTTAACTCTTTACAAAGAGTAAGTTATAAGGTTCAAAAAAACATAGACATAGAAGTTGAGAGTAAATATGAAGCACGATGGAAAAGAATGCAAAAAGATATTTTTACTCTTTGGCTCGAGTCATTAACAAATGATTTGCCAAAAGAGGTTACAATTAGCTTTGATTTTGAAAAGTCAGAAAAAAATGATAATATTGCAAACGAAATTATCAAAGAAGAAGATTTCTTTGTGCATTTTACAAGAGAATTTAGAGATAATGAGCAAAAAATCATAGAGTGCTCTTTTGGGGCTTTTAGTATGCCAGAGAAAAAAATGCTTTACTTTAATGGCAAATATTGGAGCTATTTGCCTACTAATCCAGCAAAAAGCTTAAGCAATTTTAAAGCACACCAAAAAATAAAAGAGGTTTTACATGGCAAGTGTAATTAAAGCGCAAAATTTAACCTTAGCATATGATAAAGGCAAAAATGTTATTATAAAAAATGCAACATTTTCTATTGAGCAAGGGGAATTTGTTTTTATTACAGGACCAAGTGGAAGTGGGAAATCTACGCTTTTAAAATCAATGTATGGGCAATTAAAGCCTTATGATGGAACACTTATTGTTGGTGGATATGATATGCGAAAAATTAAACGAAGTCAACTCTTGCAGCTTAGAAGAAACATAGGAATCGTTTTTCAAGATTATAAATTAATCAATGAATGGACTGTTGAGAAAAATGTTGTTTTGCCTTTGATTATTACAGGATATAGTTTAGACGTGCAAAAAGTCCAAGCTGAAAAATTGTTAGCCCACGTTAAATTAAGTGAACAAGCTCATAAATATCCATTAGAACTTAGCGGGGGTGAACAGCAAAGAGTTGGCGTTGCAAGAGCGCTTTCTAAAAATCCATTTTTAATTTTAGCCGATGAGCCTACAGGAAACTTGGATGAATTTTCTTCTGGTGTTGTGTGGGATTTGTTAGAGAATGCTTGCGATCAATTAAATGCAACAGTTTTAGTCGTTACACATAAAATTCCTACCATTTTTAATATTCCATATCGCCACTTTATCATAGAAAATGGGGGTGTGCATGAAGTCCATTAAAGATCATATAATGTTTATTTTGCCGTTATTGGCAGTTTTAATTGGAATTGAGTTTATTTTAATTTTTGGTAGAGTTACAAAAGCTTATGAAGAGAAGTTACGAAGTGATTATGCCATAATCGTATCAAGTAAAAAAGTATTAACCACCCCTTATTTGCGCTCTATCGATAGTGATATCGAAAGTGTTGAAGCTATGAATAAACAAAAGATTGCAAGCGAAGTGGTTTCTAATATTGGAAAAGAAAATGTTGATACCATTTTAAAAGAGCTTCCTCATTTTTATCGTATTCATTTAGCAAAATATGTTACGGTTAAAAAACTTAAAGAGATAGAAAAAGAGTTAAAAGCAATTCCTGGAATGGTGACGGTAGATACTTTTGGCGAGAGTTATGAGACTAAAAGATCTCTATTTAGCGTTGTAACAACGCTTTTAAATATTTTCATGACTATTTTATTTTTAGTGAGTATTTTATTAATTATTAAGCAGATGGAAGTGTGGCAATTGGCTCATAAAGAGCGAATGCAAATTATGGAAATTTTTGGTGCACCTTTGATGCTAAGAAGTGGAGTTTTGTTTAAAATGGCTTTTGTTGATGCTATTATTGCGGCATTACTCAATTTAGGAATTTTTCTTTATGTACAATCTAAACTGAATAATAGTTTGTTATTTAAATACATTCATGCTGATGCTTCTATATTTTTTCATGTGAAAGACTTTTTTATTTGGCTTGGAGTTTCATTTATTATTGTTATTATTTCTGTTTTATTCGTAGCATTTAGAGCAAGTGAGGCAATAGAAGAATGAAAAAGTTTTTAGCTTTTTTATTTTTAATTTCTTTAGTATTTGCAAAAAGCCCAAGTGAGCTTTTTAAAGAGATTAACAAATCTAAAGCCTCTTTAGAACAAACCACGAATCAAAAAATGCAAATTAATAAACAGCTGCAACAAATTGCAGCAAAAATTGAAAAAACTAAAGCACAAATTGAAAAATATAATCAAAAATTGAATCAACTTGATCAAGATTTAGTGCAAAAGCAAAAAAAGTATAACGAAGCTATGGCTGAGATAAAAAGCATTAATAATGCTATAAAAGCGCTTGATCAAGACATTAGTGCAAAAAATCAAGAGTTTGCCAAAAAGATTGCTCAATCTTTAGGTATTATAGTTGCTAAAAGCCAAGGTGGAGAAGAGGATGAAAAAAGCGTAATATTGCGCCAATTTTACGAAAAATATAAAAGTTACAATCAAAAACAGATTTTAAAACTTTCAAGAAACATTGAACAAAAAAATCAACTAAAAAAGGCTCTTTTAAAGAAAAAAAATGAAATTTTAGCAAGCATTAGTGATGTTAAAAAGCAAAAGAAAATTTATCAACAAAAGAAAAAAGAGCGTCAAAAACTTTTAGCAAAGCTTCATCAAGAGGAGAAAATTTATGCCAAAAAACTAAAAGAGCTTATTAAAAGACAAATTGCAATTCGCCTCACTCTTAGTAAACTAAATATTTTACATCAAGATGCTGTTCGTGCAGCAAAAGAAAAAGAAGCAATGCTTAAAAAAAGAATTCAAGAGTTAAAAAGACTTCGCTTACAACAAAAAAGAGCAAGAGAAGCAGCAGCTAAAGCTGGTAGAAGTGTAAAATACTCTTTAGTAAGCGTGCCAAAGGTAAAAGAGTATGCTTCATCTTACATGGCAAGTAATATAACTTCTTATAATGGGCTAAAAACAATACCGCCTTTAAAAGCTCCAGAAGTAATTAAAAATTTTGGATCTTTTATTGATCCAATATATCATATCAAATCATTTAGTGATAGCATTACTTTAGTTACTACAAGCAGTGACAAAAGAGTTTTTAACGTTTTAAATGGAGAGGTTGAATATATTGGAAAAAACCCAATGCTTGGAAAAATGGTTATTGTTAAACATGCAAATAACGTTCATACCATATATGCCGATTTAGATAGAATTTCACCTTTAATTCGCGTTGGCAGTAAAATTCAAAAAGGTGCTGTTATTGGGAAAATCAAGCGAAAACTTATTTTTGAAGCTACAAAAAACGGAAAATTTATCAATCCAAGACGTTTAATAAGCTTATAAATTTTCTTAATTCTAAACTCATTTACAAACTCTTTGGGTATAATTGCAAAAATCAAAGCGGTGAGGATTTGCATGAGTAAAAAAAGAAGAAAAAGAGTTTTGGTAAAATTTTCTGGTGAGGCATTAGCTGGGAAAGATGGCTATGGAATTGATACACAGGTGCTTAAGTTTATTGCAAACGAGATTAAAAGTTTAGTTGATAATGATATTGAAGTAGCAATAGTTGTTGGAGGAGGGAATATTATTCGGGGTGCACTTGCTGCAAAAGATGGTATTATTAAACGAACAAGTGGCGATTATATGGGAATGCTTGCAACTGTTATTAATGGCGTTGCTATTCAAGAAGCACTTGAATCAATTGGACTTGAAGCAAGATTGCAAACGGCTATTGAGATGCATGAAATTGGTGAAAGTTTTATTGTAAGACGAGCGAGACGCCATTTAGAAAAAGGAAGAGTCGTTATTTTTGCAGCAGGAACTGGCAACCCATACTTTACAACAGATACTGCAGCAACGCTAAGAGCGAGCGAAATTGAAACAGACTTTTTAATTAAAGCTACCAAAGTAGATGGGGTTTATGATAAAGATCCTAAAAAATATGAAGATGCAAAAAAACTTGATGAGTTAAGTTACGATAGAGCTTTGAATGACGATATTCGCGTGATGGATGATACAGCTATTGCTTTGGCTAAAGAGAATAAATTGCCAATTATTGTTTGTGATATGTTTAAAAAAGGTAATTTACTTGCTATTATTAATGGAGATTATTCACTTTGCTCAGTTGTAAAAGATAAAAAAGGAGAAGAAAAATGAGACTTGAACAAATCAACGCAAAAGCACTTGAAAAATATAACTACAATAGATATCTTTTAGCAAAAGCTGTTGGTAAAAGAGCAAAAGAATTACTTGAAGGAGCAGAGCCTTTAGTTGATATGAACATTAAAGAGCACAAGCCAACAGATATTGCAATAGTTGAAATTGCAGAAGGTAAATTAAAAATAGAAGTGGAAGAGTAATTGACAAATTTTATTGAGTTAATAAATAAAGTAAAAGTTATTGATGATGCCATAAAACTTTTGGCAACGCAAATTGAAATTACTCCACAAATTCAAAAAGCTATCGATTTTGCCCAAATGGCTCATGATGGGCAATTTCGAAAAAGCGGCGAACCTTATGTTATTCATCCTATTTTAGTTGCCGCAATTACTGCTGCTGTAGCAAATGATGAGACAATGGTTATTGCTGCGTTGCTTCATGATGTAGTAGAAGATACGCCTTATACTTTAGAAGATATTAAAACACTTTTTGGAGAGGAAGTTGCTCTTTTGGTTGAGGGTTTAACTAAAATTGTTGAAATTCGAGAAGATGAGCTTATACCTTCAAGCTCGAATGAAAAGCTTGTTAAATCAGCTCTTTCTTTTAGAAAAATGCTTTTAGTCTCTATTAAAGATATGCGTGTATTGGTGGTCAAACTTTGCGATCGATTGCATAATATGCTAACACTTGATGCACTACCACCAAAAAAGCAAAAACGTATTGCTGAAGAAACTTTAGTGGTGTATGCTCCCATTGCTCATAGACTTGGTATTGCAAAACTAAAAAATTATTTAGAAGATTTAGCTTTTAAGTATATCTATCCTAAAGAGTTTCAAAAGATAGATGAATATATCACATCGCATAAACAAGATTTAAATTTACGTCTTAATAGTGTAATAGAAAAAGTAAAAGAGCTTTTAATTAAAAAAGGTATTCCAAGAGGGGATTTTAGAGTCATTGGGAGAGTGAAACACTACTATTCTATTTATCTTAAGATGCAAAGAAAAGGGATTTCTATTGAAGAAATTTTAGATCTTTTAGCAATTAGGGTTATTGCAAAAGAGCCTTTAGATTGTTATAAAATTTTAGGTATTTTGCATTTAAATTACAATCCAATTATTTCGCGCTTTAAAGACTATATTGCGCTTCCAAAAGATAATGGTTATCAAACGATTCATACTACTCTTTTTATTGATGATGATATTGTAGAAGTGCAAATTAGAACGGAATTGATGCAAAAAATTGCAGAATATGGGATTGCTGCGCATTGGAAATATAAAGAGGGTGGAGCTGATGTTGTTAATTTAGATTGGTTAAATAATTTGCCATATCAAGCAGATTCAATCGAAAAATTTTATGAAGCGGCAAAAGCAGACCTTTTTAGCGATGATATTGTTGTTTATTCGCCAAAAGGAGATCACTTTACTTTGCCTCGCGGTGCAGTAGCGCTTGATTTTGCATATGCGGTGCATTCTGAAATTGGAGATTTAGCTACGGCTGCATATGTAAATAAAGAAAGAATATCACTTTTAAGAGAGCTTCATAATGGAGATATTGTAAAAATTATAACGCAAGAGACGCCAAGGCTTCATTGTTCTTGGATTAATAACGTAAAAACTTCAAAAGCAAAAGAGGGAATAAAAGCGCTTTGTAACAAACGAATTAAAGAGATTAATATCAAAAGTGCCATTAAAATTTTTGCAACGCTTTTTGAATTAAGTGAAGATGAAATTAATGAAATTATTAAAGAGCTTCAAATAAGCAATGAACAGCTTGCAAAAGTGCCAGTTAATATTAATTCTTTAAAAGAAAACATGAAAAAAATTGCCCAATATAAGGGGCTTAGAGAAGTTCGTTTTTGGGAGATATTAAAAAAAGGTTACAAAAAGCCAACTTTTAAAAAAGTTGGATATTTTAGAGTTTTTACGAATAAAATAATTAATGAAGTTGATTTTGATTATTGTTGTCATCCAAGACTTGGAGATGAAATTGTAATGTTTTATGAAAACAATAAAGGCTTGGTACACCATAAACTCTGTTCACATGCTTATGAACTGTTAAACGAAAAAAATAATCAAATGATTTTTGCCCGCTGGAAAAATAATAAAAGTGCAAAATATCGACTTATCGTTGCATTGCAAAATAAAAAAGGAGCTCTTTTAGAGCTTTTAAAAGAGATAGAGAGTCTTGATTTAAATATTATTAACATTGAACTTGGTATAAAAGATAGTGAAAGTGCCGATTATTGTAGGTTAGAAGTAGAGAGTACTTCAGATAATAAAAATGTAATTAAAGATATAATATCAAGAAAATTTAAATTAATTGAATTTATCTCTTTGAATGACGCATATAAAAAATAAAGGGGACTAATTTGAGTTACAAAAAAGCTTTAGAAGAGATTTTACGAGCAAACGCAGAAGTTATTGGGGTTGAAAAAATTGAAGAGTTAGTAAAAAAATATTATGAAACGGGAGAAAATTATACTGTTAAATTTGGAGTTGATCCAACCGCACCTGATATTCATTTAGGACATACCGTCGTTTTACAAAAATTGGCAACTTTTCAAAAGCATGGTGCTATAGTGCAACTTATTATTGGTGATTTTACCGCAACAATAGGTGATCCTACTGGTAAAAGTGCAACAAGAAAAGTATTGCCACGCGAAGAGATAGAAAAAAATGCTAAAACCTTTAGAGAACAAGCATTTAAAATTTTAGATAAAGAAAAGACAAAAATCTATTATAATTCTAAGTGGCTTGACGCACTTGGTTCAAGAGGGCTCATTGCTTTGGCTATGCAATATAATGTTGCAAGAATGTTAGAACGAGATGATTTTGAAAAACGCTATAAAAATGGAATCTCTATTGCAATATCTGAGTTTATCTACCCACTTTTACAAGGATATGATAGCGTTTATTTAAAAAGCGACATAGAAATTGGCGGAACAGATCAAAAGTTTAATTTACACATGGGGCGTTATTTGCAAAGAGCCTATAATGTTGGCAAAGAGCAAGCCATTATGATGATGCCAATTTTAGAAGGGCTTGATGGCGTTCAAAAAATGAGTAAATCGTTGGGTAATTACATTGGAGTAACTGAGCCACCTAAAGATATCTATGCTAAGATTATGTCCATTTCAGATGAGTTGATGTGGCGCTATTATGAGTTGCTTAGCCAAAAGAGTATTGAAGAAATTCAAGCCTTAAAAGAGGGCGTAAAAGATGGATCTTTACATCCTAAAAAGGTAAAAGAAGAGCTTGCACTTGAAATAACTGAGCGCTTTAGTTCAAAAGAAGAGGCAAAAAAAGCAAAAGAGGCTTTTGATTCACTTTTTAAAAAGAGAGAAATTCCTCAAGATATACCAGAGTATGAGTTAGAAGAAGGGATTTGGATTTGTAAGGCATTGCAAGCGTGTGGATTAGAGCCTTCTACTTCGCAAGCAAGACGTGATATAAAACAAGGTGCTGTTCGAATCAATCAAGAAAAAGTGAATGATGAACAGTTAAAATTAGAAAAAGGCGAATATATTTTACAAGTTGGTAAAAGGAAGTTTGCCAAAGCAAAGGTTAAATAATGGAATTAAAATCCTTAAAAATTGGGAAGTATGAGATAAAATACCCAATCATACAAGGTGGTATGGGTGTTGGAATCTCGTGGGATAGATTAGCAGGAAATGTAAGTAAAGAAGGAGGCCTTGGCGTTATTAGTGCCGTTGGAACAGGGATTTATGAAAATAGAAAATATACTAAAAAGGTAATGGGTGAGGGCAGACCGTATGAGGTAGAAAATTTTTATTCTCGTCAAGCTCTTTTTAAAATTTTTGAAAATGCAAGAAAAATTTGTGGAAATAAACCACTTGGAGCTAACGTTTTATATGCAATAAACGATTATGATAGAGTAGTAAAAGATGCATGCGAGGCTGGAGCAAATATTATTATTACTGGAGCAGGGCTTCCTTTGACAATGCCAGATGCTGCAAAAAATTATCCAGACGTTGCCCTGGTTCCAATTGTTTCTACTGCCAAAGCTCTTAGAATTCTTTGTAGAAGATGGGAAAAAACACATAAAAGACTTCCAGATGCCGTAATTGTTGAAGGTCCTTTAAGTGGAGGACATCAAGGATTTAAATATGAAGATTGTTTTAAACCAGAAAATCAGTTGGAAGTCATTTTACCAGAAGTTGTTAAAGAGGCAAAAAAATGGGGTGATATTCCAGTCATCGCTGCTGGAGGCATTTGGGATAAAAATGACATTGTAAGAATGCTTAAACTTGGAGCTAGTGGCGTTCAGATGGGAACGCGCTTTATTGGAACGTATGAGTGTGACGCAAGTGATGAGTTTAAACAAGTTATTTTAAACGCAAAAAAAGAAGATATCAAGCTTTTTAAATCTCCAGTAGGTTATCCAGCAAGAGGTGTAAAAACCAATTTACATCGCCTTATCAAAGAGGGAAAGGCACCAAAAATTCGATGCATTTCAAATTGTGTTGCACCGTGTCATAGAGGAGAAGAAGCAAAACTTGTAGGATATTGCATTGCCGATAGTTTAAGTGATGCATATGATGGAAAGCTTGAGACAGGGCTCTTTTTTACAGGAGCTAATGGCTATAGATTAAACGAAATTATTAGTGTTAAAGAATTGATGCAAAAGTTGGTCCATGGTGAGTAGAGCTTTTTTCTTACTTACTCTTTTTTTTTCTTTTGCCTTGGCAAATACTTTAGAGAAAATTTCGATTGAAAAGGAGTATTTAAAACTCTTTTTTAAACGTCCATTAAAAAAGCAAGAGTTAAATAGTTTTATCATTCCAAGTAATAATATAACAAAATATGTTTTTGATTTTAAAAATTGCACAAAAAATAAAAAGATAAAATATAAATATACTTGCAAAGGTGAATTGCAATCAATTCGTATTTCCCAATATAAAGCAAACGTTGTTCGAGTAGTAATTGATAGTAGAGTAAAATATCTTTTAAAATTTTTTCAAAAAGATAGTGCCATTTTTCATATCTCTTTACCAGCTCATAAAGTAAGCCAAGAAAAGAATAAGGAAGTAAAAAAACTTTTTAACTCAATTCGTAAAGATTTAGATACATCAAAAATTTCTCCAAAAGAGCAAAAAGCGCAAATTTATTCTACACCTTATTCAATTAATTTAAAAAATAACTATTTTATTTTAATTGATCCTGGGCATGGAAAACAAGATGCAGGAGCCGTTGCTGGAAGATATAAAGAAAAAGTTTTGGTTTTACAAATTGCAAAAAGAGTTTATAAAAAATTAAAAATACTTGGCTTTAAGGTTGCAATGACAAGATATCGTGATAATCAATTTTTATCACTTCATCAACGAATAAAAAAAGCTAATAAATTGCATGCAGATTTGTTTGTTTCTATTCATGCAAACTCCATTTCTAATTGGAGAAGAAAAAACATTGCAAAAGGTGTTGAGACATATTTTTTACTAAAAACTAGAAATGCAAGAGCTCTTCGAATTGCGGCAAAAGAGAATCGAACGCTTCTTAGCGCAAAAGATAGTGCAACAAGAAAAGTACTTTTAAATGCAGTATTTACGGGACCAAAAATTGAACTCTCCCATAGACTAGCAATTGACGTTCAAAAAGCAGTTTTAGAAAGTGTTCGAAGTATTTATCCAGATGTAAAAGATGGCGGGGTAAGAGGTGGTCCTTTTTATGTTTTGGTTGGGGCCGAGATGCCAGCAATTTTAATAGAAGTTGGGTATATCTCTAATCCAGTTGAGAGAAAAAGATTATTTAGTCCACTTTATCAAGAAAAAATAGCTGATGGAATTGTAAAAGGGATTATTCGCTATTTAAAAAATAGAGAGCGTGAATTAGAGTAACTTATTAAGCTATTAAATTTATTAATTTACACATTTTTTTTAAATTTTTTTTATTTTAGCGTATTTTTCATAGAAAAGGTGTTATAATACTTTACACGAAATATAATGAAGGAGAGAAGATGAAAAAAATCGCATTAAGCCTAATTTTAGCAACTGGTGTAATTTTTGCAGCAGAAGCTAATGCAACTAAAGCTGAGGCTAACGCTACAAAAGCTGAAACAAATGCTACTGCAGCTAAAGCAGCTCCTGCAGCTGGAGATTTAGTAGCAAAAGGTAAAGCAGTATTTGCAAAATGTCAAAGCTGCCATGGTGATAAAGCACAAAACAAAGCTCTTGGTAAATCTGAAGTTATTGCTGGTTGGGATGCTGCTAAAACTGAAGAAGCACTTAAAGGCTATAAAGCTGGAACAAGAAATAAACATGGCATGGGTGGTTTAATGAAAACTCAAGTGAGCAGCTTAAGCGATGAGGATATTAAAGCTGTAGCTGCATACATTAGCTCTTTAAAAAAATAATTAATTAAGAAGGCTGCGTTTGCAGCCTGAATCTCCTTTGAGACTACAAGAAACATTTAAAAAGTTTTATCTTAGATATCCGTTTTTTAGTTTAGATGAAGTAATAACCAATTTTGCTTTTTTGGGTGGCTTAGAGAGCTTTTTAGATCTTCATAAAAATGAGATTGCCAAACTTCTTCAAAGTAATGAATTTATTGAGACTTTAGAAAAAGAGATACCTTTTTTTCTTTTAAACGAACCATATCGCCGTTTTTTAATGGTTTTAGCTAAAAGTGATGGAAAATATTTTTCTACTTTATACAAAAGTGCAATTGGTAAAGAATTTGGAAGTGATATTATTCAAGAGTTACTTGAATTAAAAATTCTTTACAAATTGCCCTCTCGTGAACCTCCTTTAAAGCTCTATCCTAAAATGGCTATTAAAAAAGAGTTTAAAAATTATCAAATCCAAGATAAATTTATCTTTACTAAACCTTTTTTTCGATTTTATTTTGGAGTTATTGAACCAAGTAAAAATAAAAAGGGTTTTATTAATTTTACAAAGCTCTTTCAAAATTTCCATGTCATGCAAAATAGATTGAGTGCATTAATATTTGAGCAACTAAGTCAGGAATTATTAAAACTTTCTTTTAAAGATATTGATTTAGTGCAAAATTGTTATGCATATTGGGATAAATTTAGCGAGTTTGATATCTATTGTGAAATTGAAGGAAAAGGTTTTTTGGTTGGAGAGTGTAAATTTAGCAATCGTCCAATTACAAAAGCAGAACTTATAAAATTGCAAAAAAAGATAGAAAAATCAAATTTACAAGCAAACATTTTAGCTTTTTTTGCAAAAGGAGGATTTAGCAAAGAGTTGTTAAAAAAAAGAAATTCCTCTTTGCTTTTATTTGAACTGAGTGATTTTAAAAAGCTTTTATTGTAAGGTTTTTGAAAGGGTTACTTCTTTTACTTCTTTTCCAATAACTGAGATTTTTTTAGCAATTCTTATATTTTTCTCAGGTGCATACCCACACTCTGTTCCACATTTTACTACACCAATTAAATAGTAACTTCCACTTGGAACATTTAAAAATTCAAAATGTCCCGTTTCATCAGAAGTGGTAAATCGTAAATAATTAAAAAGTCTTGGATCAACTTTTGACATTTTTGCTCCACCTAAATAGCTCTCTTTATACCATTGAGTTGAATAGCTTGTAACTGGATTTAAATAGAGTCTTGTCTCTTTACCATAAATTTTTTGTCCACCTGGAGTAATAACGTAAATAACTCCTTTAACAGTAGCATCACCCGTTTTTGCTAAAGCTGCATATTCTGCCTCTGGAAAAGGGATTCTTTGGACGATGGTTTTATTTTTTGTTTTGATTGGAGCTTTTGAGATTGGCTTAATCTCTTGTGCTTGTCCAAAAGTTTTGTTTTGATTTTCTTCTTGAACGATGATTTGATTATTGTTTTGATTTTTAGGATAATATGGCGTAGGTATTACCATTTGGCGATAAATGTTACAGGCACTAAAGAAAAAAATGCTAAAGAGTGCAACCAGTAATTTTTTCATTTGAAATTCTCCTTAAAAATTATTGTTAAATATAACATAATTTTTCTAAATTGCAACAAAATCTTGTTTATTTGCCTAAACAAAACTCGCTAAACATCTTATCTAAGAGTTCTTCATATTGATAAGGCTTGCTAATTTCATTAAGAGCTGTGAGTGCTTCATTAATATAATAACTAAAAAACTCTAATTCAAAATTTTCTAAAGGCTCTTTTGCTTCTTTTAAAGCATTGAGTGCTTTTTTTGCCGATTCTATTTGTCTATTGGAAATGAGCATTAAATCATCGCTTAAAGAGAGTCTATTTAAAATTGCTTCAATTTTTCCTAAGAGTAAATCAACGCTTTTTTTAGCGCTCAATTTAATTTGATTTGGAAATTCTTTAAAGTTTTCAAATTCAATAAAAGAAGCCTTGTCAATTTTGTTAAAGACGATAATGACTTTTTCTTTTTCTTGCTTTGAAAGGAGTTCTAAAACTTTTTTATCTTCGCTATTTAAAGATTGTGAAGCATCAAAAACAGCAATAATTAAATCGGCATTTTGCATCCATTCTATAGAGCGCTCAACGCCAATTTTTTCAATAACATCATTTGCGTTTCGAATTCCAGCGGTATCTGCAATTTTAACGATGTGAGAGCCAATTTTTAGTTGTTCTTCTATTGAATCTCTTGTTGTTCCTGCTATGTCACTTACGATTGCTCTGTTGTAATTGAGCATTTTATTTAAAATGGAGCTTTTTCCAACGTTTGGACGGCCAATAATTGCTAAATAAAAGCCTTCGATTATTCCTTTTCTTCTTTGGCTTGAGGTAACGATATTTGTAAGTTTTTCTATTAGTTCTTTTAAAAGTGAATGCATTTGATTGTAAGTAGATGAAGGGATATCTTCTTCAGCATAATCAATCATTACTTCAGATTGAGCTAAAAGTAAAAGGAGCTTTTCTCTTGCTTGCTCAATAAATTCTTTTAATTCTCCTTTTATTTGTCTGGCTAAAACTTTTGCACCTTCTACACTTTTGCTCTCAATGATTTTAGCGATGGCTTCAGCTTCACTTAAATCTATTTTTCCATTTAAAAAGGCTCTTTTGGTAAATTCTCCAGGCTGAGCCAATCTTATGTTATAAGCTAAAAGGGTATCTAAAATCTCTTGCGCTACCACAAAGCCACCATGGCATTGAAACTCAACAATGTTTTCTCCAGTAAAACTTTTTGGAGCTTGAAAATAAAGAACAATTGCTCTATCAATTAGTTCATTTTTGTAATTATAGAGTGAAGTTAAGGTAGCGACTCTATTTTTTAACTCTTTTTTCTTTGTAATTTTAAGGGCCACTTCTAAAGCTTTAGGTCCACTTACTCTTACTATGGCAATGGAGCCTACTCCAGTTGCCGTTGCTATTGCTGCTATTGTATCGTTCATTGTTTCTTATAAAAATCGTTAATTAAGATATATTTTTGATTATTTTCATTTTTTTTAACGGCTACATATTTATTTGGAAAGGTTTCTCTTAAAATTTCTAGTGCAATTTGTACTAAAATTCCATCTAATGGCTTTGTTTTTCCCCAGCCATGTTCATTGACGTGAGCTATAACAGGTTTTAAAAAGTTTTTTACCATCGCTTGTTGTGAAGAGAAAAATTGTGCTATTTCAAGTTTTAAATAGAGCCCATATTTACTATTGAGCCAATTAAAAAGAATGTAAGAAAGAGCATTATAGCGATATCCTTCTTTTCCAATTAAAAGTGCGGCATCTTCTCCATCTAAAAAGATAAAAGCAGTATTGTTTGCAATATCAACTTCTACTGTATCAATATTAAAACAGCTTTTTTGAATTAGTTGTTTAATGATTTTTTCTAACTCTGGTGCCGTAATGCTCTCTTTTTGTGGTTGAAAAAAGCTATTAATTATTTTGCTACTCTTATCTTCTTTTGCTACATTTGTTTGAGAAGGCTTTGTTTGCGTAGCTTCTTTAGACTCTTCTTTTGCGATATGAGTTTGCGTTACTTTTACTTGAATGATTGCTTTTTTTGCAAAAAAACCAAAAATTCCTTTGCGTGGAAATTGAATAATTTCATATTCTAATTCTTCAATGGGAATGGCAAGCTCATTGGCTGCCATTTGATATGCTTCATTTAGAGTTGGTGCTTCAAAACGTTTCATATACCACCTCTATTTTTTGGCTTTTTGCGTTTGTTTATATTTTTCATAGGCTTTATTAACGTAAACTTGTTGGGCAATTGATAAAATGTTGTTTACTAACCAATAAAGAACCAATCCTGATGGGAAAGTGATAAAAAAGAGTGTCATAATAACTGGAAAGAATTGGAAAATTCTTTTTTGCATTGGATCAGTCATTGTATTTGGCGTTAATTTTTGTTGTAAATACATTGTTGCACCCATTAGAATTGGTAAAATAAAGTAAGGATCTTGGCGTGAGAGATCGTGAATCCATAAAATCCAAGGTGCTCCTTGAAGTTCGTCTGCATTTAATAAGACGCGATAGAGAGCAAAAAAGATTGGAATTTGTAAAAGCATTGGCAAACATCCACCCATTGGATTGGTACCATGTTTTTTATATAAAAGCATCATTTGCTGATTCATTTTTGCTGGATCTTTAGCGTATTTTTCTCTAATCTCTTGCATTTTTGGGGCTAAATCTTTTAATTTTTGCATAGACATTAAGCCCTTATATGAAAGAGGGAAAAGGACGATTTTAACTAAAATGGTAAATAAAACGATTGCCCAACCCCAATTACCAACAAAGTGATAAATAGCAAGCATAGTTTTAAAAAAAGGTTTTGCTAAGAAAGTAAACCAACCAAACTCGATAACGTCGGTTAATTTTGGATCTAATTTACTAAAAAGTTCCCACTCTTTTGGTCCAATATAAGCTTGAAATGTATTTTCTCCTTGCAAAGGAATAAAAATAATTGGATCATTTTGGTGGTTAGGTAGTCCCATAGGCCCTACTGTCGCACTAAAAGTACCACTTTTTTTATAAAGAAGTGTTGTATAATATCTATCAATTGCAGCTGCAACGGTTAAGTTAGAGAAATTTTGAATCTCTTTAGCTTTTTTATCTTCAATTGTAGTAATAATGCCTTTATTGTCTCTAATTAAAGCTCCTCTAACGACTAAATATCTTGTTTTGTCAACCAAAGGTCTAAAGCCAGGTGTTATAAAGTATTGAATTTCTTTTGGAGCTTTGATAGTTACTTTATAATTTCCTTCTGGGAAAAAAGTAATAATTTTTTCTATTGTGATATTACCAAGCTTTTGAGTTAAAGTAATTTGAGCACTTTTTGAAGTTGCATTAAGCTTTAAGCTACTTGCACTATATGGGGTTTGGAATGCTAAATCATTTAATTTACTATCTTTAAAACGAAGTTCAAGAGGTTTAATAAGGTTTTTATTAATTAAATTAATTGGATTACCATTTTTATCGCGATATTTTTTTTCTTTTAAAATAACGCTATCAATTCTTCCTAAATTATCGATTTTAAGGGTATATTTTTTTGTTTTAACTGTTGCAATGGTGTGCGATGTAGTTTGAGGTGCCTTTGGGGCTTTTTGAGGTGTTTTATTTTGTATTGCATTGGAAGAATGAACGTTTTTTGTTGCAACTTGATTTATTTTTGTTTGATTGGCATCTATTGTTTGTTTTGGTTTTGGAATAAAATAGCTAAATCCAAGTAAAATAGCTAAAGAAAGCACTACAAAGAGCATCATTCGTTTATTTAGATCCATTTGTTTCAAGTTCTAACCTTTTATGTGAAATTTTTGAAACTATGCGTTTCTAATTTAAGAGTAAATTATATCTAATAATGACTAAATTTATACCTTCGAAGTAGCCTTATTTTCTAATATTAAATTAAGCTTTTTAAAAATATAAAAAAAATGTTTTGAAAGTTTGTGATAGTTGCTTGTTAAAATAGGCTCTTTTGCTACAAAAATGTAAACTCCAGGAACTAATTTTTTTTTGCTTAATTCTATAAAATGAGCTTTAAGAAGCCGTTTTGCTTTATTTCTTTTTACCGCTTTACCAACTTTTTTGCTTGCTATAAAAGCAACTTTTTTATAAGGAGCTTTTTTGTAAAAGAGAACAAACTCTTTTGAATGCCAGCAGTATGTATTGTTTTTATAAACTTTGCTAAACTCAAAAGAGGAGTTTAGCGTTGTAAACTCTTTTATACGGCTAATCTTTTTCTTCCTTTAGCGCGTCTAGCATTAATTACTTTTCTACCATTTTTTGTTTTCATTCTTGCTCTAAATCCATGCGTTCTTTTGCGTGGCGTATTGTGTGGCTGATACGTTCTTTTCATTGAGTAACCTTTCTATTATGATTTTAGCACCATTTTAAATGAGTGCAATAGTATCGAAACTTAACTTAAAAGAAAAACTTATTCTCCATTCCATGCAATCGTTGGTTTACCGTTTTCATCAAAAGTTACAGCTGGCATGCCCATAATATGAAATCCTGCATCAACATAATGAATTTCTCCAGTAACTCCGCTACTTAAATCACTCAATAAATACATTCCACTATTGCCAACTTCTTCAATCGTTACGTTTTTCTTTAAAGGTGCGTGTGCAGCATTCCATTTAAGCATAAAATTAAAATCTCCAATTCCAGCTGCAGCTAATGTTTTAATTGGACCAGCACTAATTGCGTTGACTCTTACTCCATCTTTTCCTAAATCTTCAGCTAAATATCGCACACTCATTTCAAGTGCAGCTTTGGCAATTCCCATAAGATTGTAATTTGGAATATATTTAACCCCACCATAATAACTTAAAGTTAAAATAGAAGAGTTTTCGCTTAAGATTGGCTTAAGTTTTTGCGCAAGCTCAATAAAAGAGTAAACTGAAATTTCCATTGCGACTCGAAAAGCTTCTTTGGAAATGTTTACAAATCGTCCACTTAAACCCTCTTTTGGAGCAAAGGCAATAGAGTGAACGAAGAAATCAATTTTTCCAAAATCTTTTTCTAACGCTTCTTTTAAGGCGATAATTTCTTCTGGTTTTGTTACATCGCAAGGATAGAGTCTATTTTCGCAGCCAAGTTCTTGTGCAATTGGTTCTAATTTTCGCTGAAACTTTTCGTTTAAATAGGTAATGGCAAGTTCGGCTCCTTGTTCCCTACAAGCTTTGGCAATACCATAAGCAATAGAGCGTTTATTGGCAATTCCTAAAATAACTCCTTTTTTACCTTTCATAAACATAAGTTATCCTTTAAAATGATTTTTGCTATTGTAGCAAATTTAAAATAATAGTTTAAAAAAATTTATAAAAGTGTTATAATAAAGCTAAAAAAGGGAAGAGTATGAAAGATGTATTTATTGTCAATACGGGTGGAACCTTTAATAAAATTTATAATAAGATTACTGGAGCGTTAGAAGTTGATTCAAACAATTTGGCTTTAAAAATGATTGAAAAGGCGTGGTTTGCCTCTTTTCCTTATGATAACATTATTAATAAAGATTCGCTAGAATTTACCAATAAAGATAGAGAACTTTTAGTTGAATATGTTCAAGCTCTTCCTCAAAAAAAAGTTGTTATTATTCATGGAACCGATACGATTGATTTAAGTGCTAAAGAGCTTGAGAAAACAAATTTAAAAAAAACAATCGTATTAACAGGAGCAATGATTCCATTTTCAATAAGTCCTATTGAGGCTACGGCAAATTTAGCGTTTGCTTTAGGTTTTGCTAAAAATGCAAATGAAGGCGTTTATATTGCGATAGATGGATTAGTTGCGCCTTTTGATAAGATACGAAAGAATAAAAAAGAGGGGAAATTTGAACTTATTTAATTTCTTTTAAGAGTTTTGGAAGCGGTTGCTCTCCAAAATATCCTCTTTTATACATCCAACGATAAATTTTTGCAACGATTGGTCCAGCAGTGCTACCGCCGTGTCCACCATGCTCTACCACCATTGTAACGACATATTTTGGATTTTTAAATGGAGCATAAGTAGTAAGCCAAGCGTGAGAGCGATGAAAGTAACTAAGCTCACTCTCTTTTGCTCTTTTCCTTACATCTTGAGGAATTGAAGTTACCTGAGCAGTTCCTGTTTTCCCAGCAACGATTATTGGGAGATTATGCATAGCTCTATATGCGGTTCCTCTTTTGTTATTACATACATCATACATTCCGTTGCGAATAATTTGAAAAATTTCTCGATTAAAATGGAGCTTTTTTGCTTTTTCTTCATAAGGTTTCCCATTAATAAGCGTTGCAAAGTGAGGTGTTACTAAATATCCTGTTGCCAAAAATACGGTATATCTTGCAAGTTGCATTGGAGTAACGCTATCATATCCTTGCCCAATTGCGGCAATTACTGTTTCTCCTTTATACCAAGGTTGTTTATAGCGTTTTTGTTTCCATTCTTTATTTGGAATAACACCTTTGTATTCATGTGGCAAATCAACTCCTGTTTTTACTCCAAGTCCAATTTCATTTAAATCTTTAGAGAGTTTATCAATTCCTATATGTAAGGCTTTATTGTAATAAAAAACGTCGCAACTCTCTCTTATAGATTTTCGCAAATCAACATCTCCGTGCCCCCAGTGAGACCAGCATCGAAACTTATGTTTACTATGACCTATAGTAATATAACCTTTACAAAATTCATGTTTTAAAATAAAATTACCAGCTTCTTTGGATGTAGCTAAAGCTACTCCCATTTTTATAGTAGAGCCAGGAGGATAGACAGCATTTACAAGTTTATTAGTAAAAGGATGATTAAGATTGTTTCGTATTTTTTGCCACTCTTTTTTGCTAATACCATCAACAAAAAGATTTGGATCGTAACTTGGAGTGCTTACTGCTGCTAAAATTTCACCATTTGTTTTCATAACAATGGCAACTGCTGAGTAGTTATTCTCTTCTAAACTATCTTGAATAAATTTTTGTAAATCAACATCAATACTTAGTTTTAAATTTCTGTTACTTTTAGGTGGAACATATTTTAAAATGTCCAAAACTTTGTTATAAGCGTTGACTTTTTCTATTTTATATCCAAGTTCTCCTTGCAAAACTTTATTATAATATTTTTCTAAGCCAGCCTTTCCAACTTTCCCTATCTCTTTTACAATTGGATCTTTTTTTACCTCTTTTTGGTTTGCTTTACCAATATATCCAATAATATGGGCTAAATATTTACCATATGGATAGAAGCGTTTTGTTGCAGCTTCTATTTTTAAATAGGGGTTAAGATTGAGCGATGGATAAGCTTTAAGCATTGTATCATAGCTTACAAAATCGATAACTTGGATATATTTGTGATAATAGGGAGAGTTTTTCTTTTTATATACTTTTGTTAACATCTTTGTATCAATATTTGGGAATTCCTTTTTTAATAGTTTTAAAATATCTTGAAAAATTGGAGAATTAACTTTTAAATGAGGTTTAATTGCAATAGAAAAACCAATTTCATTGGTAGCTAAAAGTTTATTGTTTCTATCTAAAATTTCTCCTCTAATTGGTTTTAGAAAACTTTTTTTTTCGATATTTTCTTTTGCTAAACGCTCATAATAATAGTTTGCTTTGATGCTTATTTCATAGAGTCTATAAATGAGAATAGCCCAAATAGCAATCATTAAAAAAAGTAAAACATAATATTTACTTTTCATACTACCACCGCTGCTATAATATCTGTTATTATTGATAAGAGTAAATGTTTATTAAATGTAATACTGCTTTGATTTGTAAGAAGATCATTAATACTTAAAAGTATAAAATAAATAAAATTAATTGAAATTACTGTTATAATGCGAATGCATAGAGTACATTTTTTAATAATATCAAGTTTTTTATAAAGAAAAAGATAAAAAATAAGTGTAGATATTGGTAAAAGCATAAAAGGTAAAGATAAATTGATTTCTAAAAAAATCATATATAAAAGCGATAAAAAAATAAAGCTTTTTTGATTTTTTTCTAAACCTGTTATAAATGATAGACCACTAAATCCAATAAAAAGAGGTATAGTTACATAAATTGAAATTAAAGAAGGATAAATAATAACTATAATAAACCAAAAAAATAAAATGGCAAACTTTTTTATCTTTTTTTTATTCAAGAATCTACCTTTTTAATGAGCGATATTTCGTTACAAACTGGAAAGTGGATGCATTTAATGCAATCTTGCCAAATTTTATGATTTGGGATTTTTTCTTTTTCGATTTCTTTAAAGCCAAATTTTTTAAAAAATGTATCAACATAGGTTAACACCAATATTTCTTGAACTTTAAGCTTTTTGGCTTCTTTTATTGCTTCTTGAACAATTGCTTTTCCAACACCTTTGCCTCTTGCATGAGGAGAGACGATTAAGCTTCTAATTTCAGCTAAAGTAGGGGAGTGAATGTGCAAAGCTCCATAGCCAATGAGTTTATCATTTTCAAAAGCTAAAATATAGCTTCTTATATTGGTTGCAACTTCATCGTCGCTTCTTGGCAAAATTGTGCCTTCTTTTACTTCTTGCTCTACTAAAGCTTGCATAGCAGGAATGTCTTGTAGGGTGGCTTTGCGCAATTTAATCAAACTTAACTCCAAAAAGGTAAGATAATATTTTTTGATGGAGTAAATGTATATTTATCTTTTTAAAATTTGAAATAACGATAGAGTTTGGAAACTCTTTTTTTAAAAAGGTTTTTTCTTTTTGTTTTAATTTATCGCCTTTGGTAAAAATTGTTAAAATTTCTTGATCTGGTTTTTTAATGCTTAAAAGATATTCATACACTCCTTCATCAATTGCGTTTTTTGGATGTCTTGCGTCTCTTAAATGAATAAAAATTCTAATTGCTTCTCTTTTTTGAATAAATTCTAAAAGATTTTTTTGCCAAAGCTCTTTTGTACTTTTTGAAACTTTGGCATAACCAAAACCTGGCAAATCTACAAAATAAAGTGGATAATAGGCATCGTTATATTTATATTCAATATCAAAAAAATTAATAAGTTGCGTTTTCCCAGGCGTTGAAGAGCTTTTAGCTAAACCTTTTCTATTTGTAAGAGTATTAATGGTAGAGCTTTTGCCAACATTTGAGCGTCCCATAAAAACTACTTCGCTTTTGCTAGGAGCTGGAGCATCTTTAATGCTCACTGCAGAAGTGAGGAAAGAGGCTTTGACTATTTTTGGTAATGTTTTCATTTTGATTTTTTCACCTTAAAAATAAATTTCACAGGTTTATTGCTTAAACTTTTTGCAATGGAAGTGTGATTTTTGTTATCGTAAATTACTTCGTCTCCAAAGACTTTGCGTTTATGTAAAACATCTTCTAAAAAAACATTTCCAAATAAAATATATTTATCTTCATCTGGTAGATAAGTTAATTGATTGCAAGTTCCTTTTATAAACTTTTTAGGTCCTTTTAATTCAAAATAGACGTTTTTTTGAGCAACATATTTAATGACTTGATTGTTTTTATCTAAAAAAATTGTAATTATTCCGGCCTTTATTAAATTATTGCCATCGTTTGCTATTGCGTGACCACTAAAAATAGCCTTTTTTTCTCCTTCTTTATGATAAAAATTATCTGAAGTAATAACCAAATTATTTGCTTGTAAAAAAACTACTAAAAGGAGAACAAAGATAAAACGCATTCAATTCCTTTTTTTTTATAATTATACTTAAACTTTTTTATTTTTTTAATAATAAAGTTCCCTTGACATTTTTTGCTTTGGTTTCATTCTTTTCAAGATTATAAAGTAGATGTTCTCCTTTGACGTTACTTGTATTTGATTCTATGAAAAAATTGCTTGGAGTTATAAGTTGTTTATTGATGGCATTATAAATTGCTGTTTGACTTTTATAAATCATACCATTATTTTTAATTGCAGTTACATTATTATAAAAAATAAATTTGTTATCTTTGTAGATAGAGTATTTTGAAAAGAGTGATTTAATGTTATTTGCGCTAATGTTTGCTTCTTTTAACTTCCAATAATTCTCAAGTTCAATTGCTTTTTTTCCTTTTATTTTTTCTAAAAGAGAGCTTTTATTTACTTCATAGGCTAAAAAGTTGTTAATTTCGCTTTTGATGCTTTCTTGATTTTGCGTTACTTTTTTTTGAAAAAATGCTTTTTTACTATGTAGAGTAAAATAAATCGTTATTAAAAGAAGAATAATAAAAAAGCTTAAAATCAATTCTAATTTGCGTTCCATAAAGCTAAAAATTCCTTTATAAGCCCTTGTGTTTGTAAAATATCTTCTATCATTTCTCTCACAGCTCCTTCTCCCCCTTTTTTACTAAGGCGCTTTGTAACCACGCTATCTAAAAAGTGCGAACCATCTTTTGGTGTATAGCTTATGCCAGCTTTTTTTAGCATTGCAAAATCATTAACATCATCTCCAATGGCAGCAACATTTTCCCAAGTTAGATTAAGTTTTGTTAAAAGTTCTTCGGCAACTTTTTCTTTTTCTTTTACATTTTGATAAAAAAAAGGAATTTTTAACTCTTTTGCACGATTTGCAACGATTTTTGATTCTCTTCCAGTAATTATTGCAGCATATTTGCCAAGTTTAAGCCATGAAGCAATGGCTAGTCCATCTTTAACGCAAAAGCTTTTGAGTTCTTCTTCGCTATTTGTATAAGTAATTTGTCCATTTGTCATTGTGCCATCAACATCTAAAAGAATAAGTTCTATCATAAAACTCCTTTTGTGCTTGGCACGCCAATTCTATCATTTTTGCTAACAGCTCTTCGTAAAGCTACTCCAAAGGCTTTAAATGCTGCTTCGGCTATATGGTGCTTATTTTTTCCACGATTATATATTAAGTGCATATTAAGTGGCATATTAAATGTTACTGATTTAAAAAACTCTTCAACAAGTTCCAAATCAAAACCATTAATTGATCCCTCATCTAAAGGCAAATCATAAACAAAATAGGCTCTATTTGAAAGGTCAATATCACAACTAATACTTGCTTCATCCATTACAACAACGGCATTGCCAAAGCGCTCAATCCCTTTAGCTGGATAAATAGCCTTGCCAAGAGCCTCACCTAAAACAATTCCAATATCTTCTACGCTATGGTGAGCATCGACTTCTAAATCGCCTTTGCAAGTTACTTCTAAATCAATAAGTGCGTGTTTGGCAAAAGACTCTAACATATGATTAAAAAATCCAATACCACTATCAATTTTAGCCTTTCCACTACCATAAAGATTTAGTTTTAAACTAATATCAGTCTCTTTCGTTTTTCGATGTAAAGTAATCATTTTTTCCCTTTAATCTCTTATAATAAATGCTCCAGGAATTTTAAGCGTTTTAATAAAATCTTGAGCCTCATCGCGTGAATTAAAGCCCATTACTACAACAGTATTGAGCATTCCTTTATGTGTTTGACGCTTTTTAATTGTAACATATTGTTTGTTGCAAATAAGTTTTTCATATTTTGCTTTTGTATTTTTAGCATTAGCCAAGATTGCAAATGCTCCAACTTGAACGCCAAAGTTTGTAAGCTGCACTTTTGGTTTTGGTTTGCCAGATTTTGGATTATATACTTTTCCAGCAAATCCAACAACATCTAAGCGAACGTTACAGGTTCCTTTTTGATCAAACCCCAGTTTTTTTGCTACTGCATAAGAGCAATCTACGATTCTTCCCTTTACAAACGGACCTCTATCGTTTACCCTTGCAATAACGCTTTTTCCATTGTCTAAATTTGTAATTTTAACCATCGTATTCATTGGCCACGTTTTATGAGCAACGGTCATATCAAACATATTGTAATACTCTCCACTACTTGTTAAATGTCCATGAAAATTTGGACCATACCAGCTTGCAACTCCCATCATACTATCGCCAACTTTAACATAAGTTGGCTTATAAACTTTGCCATTAACGCAATATGGCTTCATTGTTGCTTTTATTCTAGCTTTAGAAAGCTTTTTAGGGTTATTTGAAGGAACTTCATTAGTGCTTATATCTTCGCCTTCTATATAGTAATCTTGATGATGAAAAATATTTAAGTTGTCAAAACCACACCCTTGTAAAAGAAAAAGCAGTAATAAAAGAGATAATCGAAAACTCCTCATAAAATCTCCATCCTAAATTTATATTAAATAATTTTAACTTCTCTATCTTAAATTTAAGCAAAAAAGAGATTGAGCGAGTTTTGATAAAGCAGCTCTTCAAGTTCTTGACAAGGAATTTGACTAAGTTTACCCATCTTTTCTAATACTAAGCGTGTGTATGCTGGTTCGTTTCGTTTGCCACGATTAGGGTGAGGAGTTAAATAGGGAGCATCAGTTTCTATTACAAGGTTTTTAAGAGGAATTTTTGGATAGACTTGAATTAGTTTTTTTGCATTTTTAAAAGTAAGCACCCCGCCAATTCCAAAATAAAAATTTCTCTTAGCTAATTCTAAAAGCCCTTCATTTGCATTGTAGCAGTGTAAAACTCCTTTTACTTTTGCATACTCTTTTAAAATATTTTTTGCATCTAAACTTGCTTCGCGAATATGCACAATTAAAGGTTTATTGTACTTGTTGGCTAAATTAATTTGATCAATAAAAACTTCTTTTTGAAGCTCTTTTTCTTTTTGCTTTGCATCTTCTTCTTTTGGCAATCGATAATAATCTAATCCACACTCTCCAACTGCTACACATTTTGGATGGATAATAAACTCTTCTAAATAAGCTCTATCATAATTAATTGCATCATATGGATGCACTCCTACTGCAAAATAGATTTCTTTATACTTTTGAGCTAACTCAATAGCTCTTGGTAAGGTTTTTGGTTCAGCTCCTGGAATAATAAATTTAACGACATTTGCCTCTTTGGCCCTTTGTAAAACCTCATCTAAATCCTCTTGATATCTTTCATCGTCCAAATGGCAATGGGTATCAATAATCATTGCTTTTCTCCTAATAATTTTTTTGCAAACTCAATCGATTCTTTGCTTGCTTCTTTTCCACCAATAATTCTTGCAATTTCGTAAACTCTTTCATTTTTATCAAGTACTTTGAGAGTGCTTTTGTTTTCTTCTTTGCTAATTAAAATATGTTTATTAGCTTTTGCACTTAAATGTGGCTGGTGAGAGATTGCTATAATTTGATAGGCTTTAGATAGCTTGGCAAGTAAATTTGCAATGGCAATCGATTCATCTCCACTTACATTTGCATCAATTTCATCTAAAATTATAATCCCTCTTTCTTGTGCAAAAGAGGCACTAATGCTTAATAAAGCTAAACGAAGTCTATTAAACTCTCCGCCACTTAAATGTTCTACTTGGCTTTCAAAAAGTTTTATGCTAACTTCTTCATCTCCCAAAGAGTAAAAAGGCACTTTTTTAAAAGTAAAGGTAGCTTTTGGAAGTTTTAGTGCTTCTAAAATTTTTTCAAGTTCCTTTTCAATCTCTTTTACTGCTTGATGGCGTTTTTGACTTAAGTTATTTGCTAAGAGTTGGAGTTTTTCTTTTTGTTTTTGTAAAAAGCTTTCAAGTTCACTCAAATCTTCATCAATTGTTTCAAACTCTTTTAACTCTTGCTCTTTTTCTTCTAAATAAAGCAAAGCTTCTTTGATTGAACCAAAGCGTTTTATTAAAGAGTTTAACTCTTCTAAACGATTGAGTAACTCTTCAATCTCAACTTCACTTAAGCTCTCTTTTAATTCTTCAATATCTTCTAAATCACTTCTTAGTTGGTTCATTGTTTCACTAAAATAGCTACTATCTTTATTTAATAACTCAAACAACTCTGCCACATCATCTTCAAAAGCAAAAATATTTTCAATATTTTGTGCAAGTTCACTCATTTTATCTAATTTTGAGAGTTGTTTTTTTACTTCTAAAAGCTCTTCATATTCGTTTGGTTTTGGATTAATCGATTTTATTTTATTAATTTCAAATTCTAAAAATTCAATTCTCTCTTTAGAGGCTTTGATTTTTTCTCTAAGTTCTTTATATTCTTTTTCTTTTTGTTTAAAAAGGGCAAATTCTTGTTGGTATTCATTTTTTAATGAACTAAAACTTTTGTTTCTACTTGCGTAATTATCGATAATTTCAAGGAGTGTTTCGTTTTTAAAACCTTTTTTATCTCGAACACTGATATAAAAAACAAATGGACTAAAAAGTTCTTTTAAAAGTTTTTTTGAAATATTTTGATTATTCAAAAAAAAGCGCACTCTATCTTTTTTTACTGCTTTAATAATAAGTTCATCTTCTTCAAGAATATATTGATCACTTTCAAAATTTTTTGGCTTTTTTAATTCAATTTCACAAAGTTTAGCTTCTTGATTTGCTAAGCCAAAGTTTGCTAAAAGGCTATTGATAAAAACAGATTTTCCAGCTCCACTTGGACCTGTAATAACATTTAAGCCGTTATTAAAATCGATATTAATTTTATTAAAAGATAGTAAATCTTGAATAAAAACTCTTTTAATCATTCTTCCCCCCACGAAAGTTTATCGCGAAGCACTCGAAAATAGTTGCGCTCTTTTCTATGAAGTAATTTTGCACTTTTACAAGCTCCATGAATGGTTAGGGTATCTTCTGGTGTAAGCTCATAGCTATCTTGACCATCAATAACAGCCAAAAGCTTTTTGTTTGGTGTTTTTATAGTGATGGTAAAATCTGCAGGCATAACTAAAGGGCGCTGCGTTAGGGAGTGCGGACAAATTGGAGTTAAAATAAATGCTTTAGTTAAAGGATACATTACGGGTCCATCGGCTGCTAAGTTATAAGCTGTAGAGCCAGTTGGAGTAGAAATTATAAGCCCATCGCCGCGATATCGATTAATTATTTCATTTTCTACATAAGTTTCAATTGTTGCCATTTTAGAAACTGTTGGCCTGGTAACTACAACGTCATTAAATGCATAAAAATGAATCTCTTTATTGGTTCCTTCAATCTCTCCTGCTATCATCATTCTCTCATCTATACGGCATTCATTATTTTTGATTTGGCTTAAAAAATTTTCAACCTCATCAATTGTAACATCGGCTAAAAAACCAAGATTTCCAGCATTTATTCCAGCAACTGGCTTATTATATTTGTAACTTTTCCTAACAAGCGATAAAAGTGTGCCATCACCTCCTAAAGAGACCAAAAAGTCGCACTTTTGGCACATTTTACTAAATTCAATTCCTTCTAATCCAATCATTTTGGCTGAATCAGCACTAATTAATACATCAATGCCAAATTTTTGAAACTTTTTTTTAATATCTAAAAAGAGTGTTTTTAATTCTGGTGCATTTGGCTTTAGGGTAAAACCAGCACAAGTAAAATCTTTTATTGCTTTTTCCAAACAATTCCTTTTGAGATATTTTTTAAATAGAGTAACATAGTTGGGCTTTAATTTTATTGAGATAGTTGAAAAGTTGCAATTTTTAGTGCTTCTTTACTTTTTTTATTGCAATAGTATGGGTTTGGATTAATATTTTGTATTTTTACAAAGCCTTGTTGAATAAAGAGATTATCTAAATAATCATATCCTAAATAAGGTGCATTGAGTGTTGCTAAGATAATTGAATTTTTGTGGATAATTTTAGGCAAAAAGGCAATAATTTTTTGATAATCTTTTTCTAATTCAAAGCTACCTTTTTGAAAAGTTGGTGGATCAATGATAACAATATCATAAGGAGCTTTTGCTTTAATTTTGGCAAAACTTTTTAAAATATTTCTTGGCCAAAAACTAATATTTTGCATTGAAAGTTTGTTAATGGCATGATTTTTCATACCACGCGAAAGTGCTCCTTTGCTCATATCAATATTTATAATCTCTCTTGCTCCTCCTGCTCTTGCAAAAAGACTAAAACCGCATGTATAAGCAAAGAGATTTAAAACTTTTTTATCTTTTGCTATTTCTTTTATATAAGCTCTTGCTTTGCTTATATCTCCAAAATATCCAATGTTTTTATTAGAAAAATTAAGTAAAAATTTAATTTCATTTTCTATGGCAACAGCGGGTTCTTTTAGCTCTCCTTGTATAATTTCTAATTGATTTGTGCTTCTATTTTTAAATAGAAGTGTTTGATGGCGACTTGTTTTCATAAATTCATGCAAAAGTTCAAGTAAAGCCCTTTTATAAGCTATTTCTTTGTAACTTTGAACAAATAAGATAGTATCGATTGAATCAATAGTAATATCTTCATATCCTTCATAGCACTTTCCTCTTCCATGAAAAAGCCGCCTAAATTCATGATTTAAATTTTTTGAATTTTGCTTGATTATTTTTAAAATTTGTTGCAAGAAAAATCCCTTTTAATGTTTTTGGAAAAAATTGTATCAAAAGAATTTGAAGAAGTGTTATAAATCGTAACTGTTAAAGAAATAAGAAGATTTTGAAGATTTTTAAAAAGATTAATCACTAAAAAAATAGCGCAGAGTGTTTTACTCTACGCGAACTTTAATTTCACCATTTTGGGCATCAAAGATAACTTTATCACCATCTTTAACAGCACCTTCAAGAATTTTTTCTGCCAATGTATCTTCAATAAGTTCTTGAACAGCTCTTTTAAGTGGTCTTGCACCATACACTGGGTCAAATCCAGCTTCAGCTACTACTTCTTTGGCAGCTTGTGTAACTTCTAACTCAATATCTCTTTCTTTTAGTTTTTCTTTTACATTTCTTAAGATGATATCGACAATTTGGATAATTTGTTCTTTTCCAAGTGGGTTAAAGATAATCATATCATCAAGTCTGTTGATAAATTCTGGTCTAAAATATTTGGTTAATTCAGCTTTAACTGCCACTTCTCTATCGTGTGGATCTTGCAACTCCATAATTTTATCGCTTGCAATGTTGCTTGTTAAAATAATAATGGTGTTTTTAAAGTCAACTGTAACACCTTTATTATCTGTTAAGCGTCCATCATCAAGCACTTGTAAAAGAATGTTAAATATATCTGGATGCGCTTTTTCTACTTCATCAAACAAAATGACACTATATGGTTTTCTTCTTACAGCTTCAGTTAATTGTCCACCCTCTTCATATCCTACATAACCTGGTGCTGCACCAATAAGGCGGCTTACTGAATGTTTTTCCATATATTCTGTCATATCAAAGCGAATAAGCGCTTTTTCGGTATCAAACAAGAATTTTGCCAACGCTTTTGCAGTTTGAGTTTTTCCAACTCCAGTTGGTCCAAGGAATAAGAAACTTCCAATTGGTCTGTTTTGATCTGAAAGTCCAGCTTTATTTCTTTTGATAGCACGTGCAACTGCTTTAATTGCTTCATCTTGACCAACAACTTCTTGTTTGAGATAATCTTCGATATGTAAAAGTTTTTCTCTTTCACTTTGTAACATTTTTGTAACTGGAATACCAGTCCATCTGCTCACAATTCCTGCAATCATCTCTTCATCAACTGCATTTTTAAGAAGGGTTCCTTCTTTTTGCATTTTTTCCCATTTGCTATTTAGCTCATCAAGCTCTTTTTGCAATGTTGGGATTTCGCCATATTCAATTTCTGCGGCTTTATTAAAGTTTGCTTCTCGTTTTGCAAGTTCAGCTTCGCGTTTTTTCTCTTCGATGGTTTGTTTAATTTGCGCAATTTTATTGAAAATTTCTTTTTCTGTTTCAAATTGTGATTCAAGCTGACGTTTTTTCTCTTCTAAATTAGCTAACTCTTTTTCAAGTTCTTTAATTTTTTCTTCATTTTTAGGAGTTAGCTCCATTTTGAGTGCTTCAATTTCAACTTGCACTTTTTGAATTTCTCTTTTTACTTTAGAAAGCTCAAATGGTTCAGACTCAATTTGCATTTTAAGTTCAGCTGCAGCTTCATCAATTAAGTCAATTGCTTTATCTGGTAAATATCTATCGCTAATGTATCTATTTGAAAGTTTAACAGCTGCAACTAAAGCACTATCTAAAATTTGTACGTTGTGGTGTGCTTCAAGACGCTCTTTAATTCCTCGCATAATTTGAAGCGCTTCATCAATGCTTGGCTCTTCAACGCGCACTGGTTGGAATCTTCTTTGAAGTGCTGCATCTTTTTCGATATATTTTCTATACTCTTTCAAAGTTGTTGCCCCAATGGTATGGAGCTCTCCACGCGCAAGCATTGGTTTTAAAATATTTGCTGCATCCATACTACCTTCGCTAGCACCTGCTCCTACAATTGTGTGAATTTCATCAATAAATAAAATGATATTTCCATCTTTTTTTACTTCTTCAACAACTGCTTTTAATCTATCTTCAAATTCACCTCTATATTTAGCTCCAGCAATGAGTGCTGCCATATCAAGTTCAATAACTTTTTTGTTTTGTAATGAAGCTGGCACCTCTTTGTTTACAATTCTTTGTGCTAAACCTTCTACAATTGCAGTTTTACCAACTCCAGGCTCTCCAAGTAATATTGGGTTATTTTTTGTTTTTCTAATTAAAATTTGCATTACTCTTTGAATCTCTTCATCACGTCCAATAACTGGGTCAAGTTCACCATTAGCTGCTTTTTGGGTTAAATTAACACCATATTTTTCAAGTGCTTCAAGTTTTTCATCTGCTGTTGGATTATCGATAGTTTTTCCACCTCTTAGAGCCTCTAAATTTTTCTTAAGTTCCATTAAGTCAACATATTTTCCAAGTGTATCTTTAATAAAACTCTCATTTAAGTTAGCAATAATCCATGTATCGACTGAGAGATATTTATCTCCATTTGCTGCCATTTGTCCTTCGGCATTTTGCAAACTTCGAACTGTATTTTGAGAGAGTCTAATTGATTCTTTTGTTACAGTTGAAACGCTTGGTAATTTTTTTGCTTGCGATGCAACATCAAGTTCAATTGCAGCTTTATCAATATTCATTTTATTTAAAACTTGGTTTAAAATAGAACCACTATTGGTAAGTTGTGCCCAAATTAAATGAATTGGTTCAACTTCTGGGTTTTTATTGTGCAATGCTAAAGATAAACCTGATTCTATAGTTTGTGTCATTTGATGTGTTAGTTTTTCTAAAATATTACTCATATTTTCACTCCTTTATCCTAAATCTTAACGAAAGATTAACATAATTTTAAGAAATTAATTGCAATCTAAGTAGCAATTTGAAGAAAGTGAAGAATGATTAGTGAATGGTGAAGAAGAGATATAATGACTTTTTAAGTGATATTTCAATAAAATAGGCATCAAATTTACTTCAAAGGTAAAGTTTAAATGTTCAAAAAAAATCGAAAAATTATATTAAGTGCCGCAGCAATCGTTGCAACTTCGCTCTTTTTACTCAAACCTGCATCGCTACAAGCAAAATCAAGCGATACTGAAAGTAAGCTTCAAGCCTATCTTAAATTTACCAGAGTTTTAAATCTTATAGAGTCTCAATATGTGGATGAGCTAAATACAACAACTTTAATTAATAAAGCCATTAAAGGTTTACTCTCAAATCTTGATGCTCACTCTACTTTTTTAGATGAAAAAGCTTTTAAAGAGCTTAATATTCAAACAAAAGGTGAATTTGGTGGGCTTGGGATTGTTGTTGGAATGAAAAAAGGAGTCTTAACTGTTATTGCACCGATAGATGATACGCCAGCAGCAAAAGCTGGTATTAAAGCTGGAGACATTATTTTAAAAGTAAATAATCAATCAACGCTTGGTATGACAATTGATGAAGCCGTAAAATTAATGCGCGGAAAACCAGGAACTAAAATTAAACTTACAATTGTTCGAGAAGATAAGAGTAAGCCAATTGTTGTAGAAATTACAAGAGCAATTATCAAAATTCAATCAGTCAAGAAAAAAGATATCTTTTTAGATGATAAGAAAAAAGATAAAGTGCTTTACATTCATATTAGCTCATTTGATGCACATGTAGTAGAGAGCGTGAAGAAGATATTGAAGGAAAATCCAAACGCAAAAGGAATTATTTTTGATTTGCGCAATAACCCAGGCGGTCTTTTGAGCCAAGCAACAGGACTTCTTGATATGTTTATTGATAAAGGTGTTTTAGTAAGCCAAAAAGGGCGTGTTAAAGAAGAAAATGTTGTTTATAAAGCGCACAAAGAAGGCACTAATACACAAATTCCAATTACGGTTTTAGTTAATGGTGGAAGTGCAAGTGCAAGTGAGATTGTAACAGGAGGATTGCAAGATCACAGACGAGCAGTAATTGTTGGTGAAAAAACGTTTGGAAAAGGAAGCGTGCAAATAGTAGTGCCAATTAATAAAAAAGAGGCAATCAAATTAACAGTTGCAAGATACTATTTGCCAAGTGGAAGAACTATTCAAAACAAAGGCATTACACCTGATGTTATTGTTTATCCTGGTAAAGCAACGCAAAAGAAACTTAATCCTCTTGAAATTAAAGAAAATGAACTAAAACAACATCTTAAAGCAGAACTTGAAAAAATTGATGGTAAAAAAGAAAAAAAGAAAGAGAAGAAAAAAGAGGACAATATCACAAAAGAAAGCAATACGACAAAAGTTGATAAGAAAAAAGTAATTACTCAAAAAGATTTATTAAACGATGCTCAGCTTAAAGAAGCGTATGATATTTTAAAAGCTTTGATTTTATCAAACAAAGGAAAATAAGTGGAAAAAAGAGAATTACTCTATGAAGGAAAAGCCAAAAAAATTTGGAAAACGGATGATCCAAATTTGCTTATTTCTGAGTTTAAAGATTCACTGACTGCCTTTAATGGTGAAAAAAAATCTTTTGAAGAGGGCAAAGGAGCTTTAAATAATCAAATCTCTGCAATTTTATTTGAATATTTGCAAGAAAAAGGAATTCCTACCCATTTTGTAAAAATGCTTGATGAGTGTCATATGCTCCATAAAGCAGCCAAGGTAATTAAGATTGAAGTAATTGTTAGAAACATTGCAACTGGAAGTTTAAGTAGAAATTTAGGAATTAAAGATGGGACTGTACTTCCATTTACCTTAGTAGAATTTGATTATAAAAATGATGAATTGGGTGATCCAAAAATTAATGATCAGCACTGCCTTATTTTAGGACTTGTAAAAGAGCAAGCAGAGCTTGATTATATTCGTTATATGGCAAGAAAAATCAATCGTTTTTTAAGTGAGTTTTATGATGCGGCAGGATTAAAATTAGTTGATTTTAAACTTGAATTTGGAAGAGATAGTAACGATAATATTATTTTAATTGATGAATTAAGTCCAGATAATTTCAGACTTTGGGATAAAGAAACAAATAAAAAAATGGATAAAGATAGATTCCGCCAAGGGTTAGGCAGTGTTGTTGAAGCCTATCAAGAGGTATTAAATAGAATCAAAGCAAAAGGAAAGTGATGAAAGCAATTGTGAATATCTATTTAAAAGAAGGCGTTTTAGATCCTCAAGGAAAGGCAACAAAACATGCATTAGAATCTTTAGGTTTTAAAAATGTTCAAGATGTAAGAATAGGTAAACAAATTGTTTTAGATTTGGATATAGAAGATAAAGAAGAAGCATATAAAGAGGTGGAGCAAATGGCGCAAACACTCCTTGCAAATACTGTTATTGAAGATTATAATATAGAGATTGTGCAATGAAAGCGGCAATTTTACGATTTCCAGGAACTAATTGCGAATTTGATACCAATTATGCTCTTAAGCGCCTTGGGTTTGAGACACAAATTGTGTGGCACAAAGAAGAAAAACTTCCTAAGTGCGATATAGTTGTTATTCCTGGCGGATTTAGTTATGGAGATTATTTACGCTCAGGTGCAATTGCAAGATTTTCGCCCATTATGAAAGCTGTGGAAGCTTATGCGAAAAAGGGTGGATATGTTCTTGGAATTTGTAATGGTTTTCAAATTTTAACAGAAGCTAATTTATTGCCTGGAGCACTTAAAAGAAATACTAATTTACACTTTATCTCAAAATTTCAACACATTAAAGTAGCAAGTAATAAAAATCGTTTTTTAAGTAAATGCAAAGTAGGTGAAATACTTTATGTTCCAGTAGCTCATGCGGATGGAAACTATTTTATTGATGAAGAAGGCTTAGACGATTTAATTAGAAATGATCAAATTTTAGTGCAATATTGCGATAAAAATGGAGAGTTTTTTGATTTAAATGGCTCTGTAAATTATATTGCAGGAATTTGTAATAAAGAAAAAAATGTTTTTGGACTTATGCCTCATCCAGAGCGTGCAATAGAAGAGGTGCTTGGCTCGGTAGATGGGAATAAGATGCTTGAAGGATTTCTTGCTTGTTAAATTTTTTTTGGCGAATAGGAGTTTTTCTTTTTTTCTATTCGCAAACTCTTTTTGCACTTGATGCTCCAATTTCTTATTCTTACGTTCCAAAATTTGTTTATAAAAATGAAGTTTTTCCAGTAACCATAGCGATCAAACATTTCAATCCTAAAGAGAGTATTCATTTTGAATTTGATCCTCTCTCTTTAATGCAACCACTTGAATTTAAACCGGTTGTAACGTTAAATAAAGACGAAGCTTTTTTTACTTTCTATTTTAAAGCAAAATATGACCTTCAATCTCTAACAATTCCTTCTTTAACCATTTGGAATAGAGACTTTTCTTATCTTTTAAACGAACAAACTATTTTAGTTAAAAAGACTCCAAAAACTCCACAAAATTATGCAGGTGTAATGGCTGCAAATTTTTTGATTACTTTAGTTCGAGTAAATCCTTATGATAGTTCCAACTCTTTGGTTGAACTTCATATTAAAGCAGTGCAAGCTAATTTGGAAAATATGCACATTAATAGTGTAAAAGAAGATGGAATAGAGGCTCTTAAAAGAAATGGTGCAAGTGTGAAGGCAATTTATTATTTTGTGGTACCAGCAAGCGTTAAAAAAATTGCCTTTTCTTATTATAATCTTTTACAAAAAAAGTTTCTAACAAAAGAGATTAACATTGCCTTTTATAAAAATAGATTAGAATTTAATACCATTACTCCAAAAGAGTTAAGCTTTGAAAAAGTAAAAAAATATACACTTTTCTTTTTTATTATTCTTTTTGCTTTGATGTTTTATTATACAAGGGATAAAGTTTATCTTTTTATTTTGCTTTTGAGCACAATTATTTTTGTACTTTTTTTCTTACCAAAAAAAAGAATTTGTATTAATGAGGGTGCATCTTTGTATGTTTTGCCAACGCAAAAAAGTAGCGTAAGTTTGCAAATTACACAAAAAATAACAAAAACTGTTTTAAAAAAATATCAAAACTTTTATAAAATTGAGTATCACGGAATTACAGGGTGGGTAAAAGATGAAGATTTATGCAAAAATTAGATTTTTTTGTGGTGCATTTGTTATAGCAACTGTTGTTGGGGTAGTAATGGTTCCAGCAGTTATTCTTTTTAATAAACATAAAGGGCTTATTATGCATAAGCTCAATCGTCTTATTATGAAACTTATTGGTACAAAATATCAAATTTTTGGTCAAAGAGATGAGAGTGCACAGCTTTTTTTAATCAATCATCAAGGGATAATGGATATTATTACTTTAGAAGCGGCTGAGCTTACTCATTTTCGCTGGGTTGCCAAAAAAGAGCTTTTTGAAACACCATGGTATGGCTTGCTGCTTCGATATGGAGATATGATAAGCGTTGATAGAGAAAATAAAGCAGGAATTATAAAACTACTTAAAGATATTAAAGAGTCAATTGAAATTAAAAAAAGAGCTGTTACAATATTTCCAGAAGGAACGAGAGTAAAGGGGCAAAAGTTAAAACCATTTAAAGTTGGAGCAAAATTAGCAGCTCAAAAGTTAGGACTTAAGGTTCAACCAATTGTTATTACTAATAGTAAGTATGTTTTAAATGAACATGATAGAACAGCTCATAGTGGAACAATAAGAGTGCATTATCTTGAGCCAATAGATGTGAAGAAGGCTTCAAAAAATTGGTATGAAGAGATTCAAAAAAGAATGCAAGAAGTCATTGATGAAGAAGCAAAAAGAGGATATTTTCGATGATTATTAGAAAACTTTTTAAATTTGAAAATGCTCATATTGTAAGGAATTGTTCAACAAAGCGTTGTAGTCAAAATATTCATGGGCACTCCTATAAAGTAGAAGTAATAATTGAATCTAATTATTTAGATAATGGACAAATGGTGTATGATTTTGGTTTAACGAAACTCTACATTAAAGAGATAATTGACTCTTTTGATCATGCTATTACTTTATGGAGAGATGACGATAAAGAGTATTTAGAGGCAATGAAATGCTTTAGTAAACGATGGATTGAATTGCCTGTTAATCCAAGTGCAGAGCAATTTAGTAGAGTTTTTTTTTGTATTATCGATAAAATATTGGAACTAAGTAAGAAAAAAAATAACGAAAAAGAGATAAAACTTCATAGTATAATTGTGCACGAAACTGATACTGGTTATGCGCAATGTTTTAGGGAGGATGCTTATAGTAAATTAATGGGAGAGATTAATTTAGAAGAAATTATTTTTTCACAAGAGATACAAAATGAATGGAGTGATAAAGAATTTTGGCAAAAAATATTACAAAATAATATATTAGATGTCCCAAAATTGATTTAAATCAAAATTTTATGCTATAATATTTTGAAATTTTACAAATAAGGAGTCAACTTTGAAAAAAAGTGTAATTATTTCAATTGCAACAGTAGTTGTATTTTCTTTAACGGCGTGTAATAAACACGAAAACAATTCTCAAACAAATGCTTCTCAAACAACGACTGAACAAGTAGCACAAAATGCAAAAGAAAGTGCTGCAAAAGCAGCAGAAGCCGCAAAAGAGAATGCATCAAAAGCAGTAGAAGCAACAAAAGAAGCTGCAGCTAAAGCAAGTGAGGCCGCAAAAGAAGTAGCAAACAAAGCAAAAGAAGCAGCGAATAAAGCAGCAGAAGCTGCAAAAGAGAGTGCATCAAAAGCAGTAGAAGCAACAAAAGAAGCTGCAGCTAAAGCAAGTGAGGCTGCAAAAGAAGTAGCAAACAAAGCAAAAGAAGCAGCTGCGGCAGCAACTGGAGCAGATAATAGCAAAGGTAAAACTCTTTTTGCAAAATGTCAATCTTGCCATGGAGCAGATGGAAAAACGCATGCACTTGGAAAATCAGCTATAATTGCTGGACAAAACGAAGAAGATTTAGTGAAAAAAATCGAAGCATATAAAGCAGGCACCAGAAATGTTGCTGGTATGGGTGCTTTAATGAATGGTCAAGTGAAAAACTTAAGTGATGAAGACATTAAAGCACTTGCTAAATACATCTCTTCTTTAAAATAATCTCTTCTTCTCCCTCTTGGGAGAGTTTTTTGCAAATCTTTGAGGTAAAATTTATTCATAAAAACAACTATAATAAAAGAGCCTTCTTATTTGAAAACATTAGTTGCAATTTATAAAAAGCGTAATGAAACTTGCAAATAAAAGGCGAATAAAAGAAAGTTTCTACTCAATTTTACGCGAGCTTTTAAGCTTTTTAAAAAAGTAAAGAATATTTATTAAGCATTTAATTTTTCGATTGCTTCTTTTTGATAC